>JAFZKU010000078.1 GCA_017551785.1 Bacteroidales bacterium
AGGCTTTGTTGTCGGCGGATTGTAAAACACTTCGTTGAATTTGCCGCTATTTATAAGCTCATCTTTGCTTTTGCCGTTGATATACTCTATAGTCCAGCCCCTTGTCACCCCAGCCTTGTCAAAAGGAGAGCCCGGGAGCACATATCTGACCTTAACATCATAATCGTTGTAATATTCCAGCGGCTGTCCTAGAGAAGCACCGTAAGTACCATATACAGTTCCTGTCTCATCGGCCGCATACTCTTCGCCGGTTTCCATCCAGCTCCAGCGGTCTTTCGCTGAAAGCAGGCTGTTGAAGAAGTTTTCTACCGGGACCGCAGAGTTGAATGAGGGATTCTTCGGGACATCCGTGTTCCAGTAATAATACGACAACATGACGTCGTGTATGTATTTCTTGGCTTCCTGATCTTTCGCAGTCTCAGGATCCACGCGGTTGCAGCAGCAGAGAACGGCTGCCATGACTGCAAGAACTGGGATGAGTCTATTTTTCATCATCGAACTCAAGGAGATATACGACCTCGGAATCTTTCTGGAAATAATACTGCTCTCGGGCAAACATCTCAAGAGTGTCGGCATTCGAAGTCAGCTGGTTGATCTTGTCGGTAGTGGCGTCGGTAGCATTGCGGTAGTACAGTTTCTGGCGGTTCTGGTCGGAAATTGTGGAAAGACTCTTGAACAGCACCAGCGAATTGTTGCGGTCGACGAAGCCTATGATGACGAGGAATATGAGCGTAGCTATCACATACTTGTTCAGCACAATCTTCCACACGAGACTCTTCTGCTTGAGAGCCACGATCTTATCCTTTATTTTAGCGAACAATGCCATACGGGGCGGGTTTTACGGAATGTAAAGTTAATCCAAATTATTGTATCTTTGCTTAAAAATACACTTACAGCAAGTATTATGTTCAAATCTGGTAATTTCAAATTCTACTACCCCACTCTCAGCGAAAGCTGGATCATCGTGCTTATCTTCGTTTTGTTAGGCAGCCTTGTCGGCGGTGCCGCGACTTTGCTTGTGCGCAACACACCCCTTTCAGCTGTGCTGACTTCCATTTCATATATTATGACTATGGTCCCGCCTTTCTGGTATATCGCAGCAAAGGCAAAAAAGAATGCAAACCCCGTACTGCAGGCTCCCACATACGTCAAGCTGAACAAGCCGCATTTCGGTAAGATCGGCGCATTCCCTCTGTTCGTAGTGCTGGCTGTAGCTGTACTGGCCATCGGCATAGTTACCGAGCCTCTCACTTCGTGGATGGAGATGCCCGATTTTATCCAGGAAGCCTTCGCTGAAGCATTCAATACGTCTAAACCTGTCGACCTGATCATCTCTACAGCTATCCTTGCTCCCCTTTGCGAAGAGTTCCTCTGCCGCGGCAACATGATGCGAGGCATCCTGGTCCAGAAGCAGAGCGCTGTCAAGGCCATCCTCTGGTCGGCATTCATTTTCGCGCTGATCCACTTCAACCCCTGGCAGTCTATTCCCGCCTTCATCCTCGGATGCTTCTTCGGCTGGATCTATTACAAAACCCACAGCCTCTGGGCTTGCGTTTTCATGCATTTCGTCAACAATGCCACATCGGTAGTGCTTTCGCTTGCATACCCTGAAATAGGCATCAACGAGACCTTGTCTTCTGTCATGAGCAAGGGTACTTACACAATATTGTTCTTCTCAGCGCTGGTAATCCTTATCGCTGCTATCTACCTGCTTTACAAAAAACTCGACGACCATGACGAAATTGCATCCTTTGAAGTTCAATGCGATTCTCAAGAACCGGGTCTGGGGCGGGAAGAAACTGACGTCACTGTATAATCAGAATCTTCCTGAAGACGAAACCGAGGCTGCCGCTCTCGACCCTGAGCATATCGGCGAGAGCTGGATACTGAGCGACATGGGGGCTGACGAAAGCGTTGTCAGCGAAGGTTTCCTCCAAGGCAACTCACTCGAAGACATACTTGAGACCTACCTGGGAGACCTGGTGGGCGATGCGGTCTACGACCGTTTCCGCAACCAGTTCCCCCTGCTTATAAAACTTCTCGACATAAACAACAGACTGAGCGTCCAGGTCCACCCGGACGACATCACCGCCGCCCAGCGCTACGACAGCTACGGCAAGAAAGAGTGCTGGTATGTGCTGGAGGCCGGCGAAGATGCTGTAATCTGGCTCGGCTTCAAGAAGGATGTCACCGCCACGGAATTCTATGAGGCGTGCAAGAAAGGCACAGCTGACGAACTCCTGAATGCTTTCCACCCTAAAAAAGGAGAATGTTACCTCATCAACCCCGGCACGGTCCATGCCGCCGGAGGAGGGCTGGTGATAGCCGAAGTCCAGGAATCCAGCGACGTCACCCTGAGGCTCTATGACTGGGGTCGCGAAAACAACCCTGCCACTGCCCGCGAGATGAATCTCGAAGAGGCCATCGACATAATAGATTTTAGCAAACTCGACGCAGAGAGCTGCATCGTACGCAAGCCGGAGAGCGGCAAGGCCATTTTCGACACCGACCATTTCACCCTGACTGAAATCAAGCTTAAGGAACCCATGCGCGTGGTTCCCGAGCAGTTCAACTGCTTCGTAGTTTACATATGCGTCGACGGCGCTGTCGAGATCCAGGCTCCGAAGGCAGACGGGAACAACCAGATGTGCAAGCTCGAAAAAGGGCAGCTGGTGCTGATCCCGGCTTCGATGGACGAATGTTTCATCGTGCCCGTCACTTCATCAGCATCTGTACTTGAGACCTTCATCAAGGTCGACGAAAACGAAAAAGACGACTATATCAACGAATAACTATGGCTGATTCTACAAGAATAGACAAATTCCTGTGGTCCATCAGGGTGTTCAAGACACGCGCCGACGCCACAGAGGCCTGCAAAGGCGGTAAAGTCACCGTCAACGGCCAGGATGCAAAACCGTCTAAGGAAGTCAAGGGTGGAGACATGATCTCCGTCCGCAAGGGAGCCATACATTACACATACAAGGTGCTTCTGCCCATCGAAAAGAGGCAGGGAGCTAAAGAGGTCGAGAAATACGCCCAGAACCTTACCCCCGAGAGCGAACTGAAAAAAATGAATGCCCCGGTAGAGACATTCTTCGTTAAAAGGGACCGCGGGGCCGGACGCCCCACCAAGAAGGAAAGAAGGGAAATGGACGACCTCTACACCACCTTGTGGGAATCGTCCGATTCTTTCGACGGAGACTGAAGCGGAGACGGCATCTGAGCCGACTTCGCGTTGCACTGGTTCATCGCCCTGTCGACACCCTCGAGCACATACTGCCTTATGGCTGCGGTAGTCCTTTCCAGCAGCTGCGGCAGCGCGCGCTTCTCTTCAAGCAGCAGCTCGCTCAGCACGAAATCCACCTGACCGCCCGGCAGGAAACCGTTGCCGATGCCTATCCTCAGGCGGGCATAATTATTCGATGCAAGGCAGTAATCGATGCTTTCAAGGCCGTTGTGACCGCCGGTGCTGCCTTTCTTGCGCATGCGCAGCGTGCCGAAGTCGAGAGCGAAATCGTCGACTACCACCAGCAGGTTTTCGATAGGGATATTGAGCTCCTTCAACCAGTAGCGCACAGCCTCGCCGCTGAGATTCATATAGGTCGACGGCTTGAGCAGAGTGACTATGTTGTTCTTCAGCCTGAACTCGGCTATGGCGCCGTACCTCTTGACAGAAAAAACAGCATTGGATGCCTCAGCGAGGGCATCCAATGCCATAAATCCCATATTGTGACGGGTCATCGCGTATTCTGAACCGATGTTACCTAATCCTGCGATCAAGTAATTCATACCCGTCAGTTTCCTCTTTAAAGATTAAGCTTCAGCTTCTGTAGCAGCAGCAACTGCATTACGGGTAGCCTTGACAGCGCAGACGATAGCGGTCTTCGGGGTAACGATGTTAACCTTGTCGTAGTGGAGGTCACCGGCGTTGATGCGCTTGCCGAGCTTGAGGGTAGTGATATCAACAGGCAGCTCGTCGGGCAG
This sequence comes from Bacteroidales bacterium, assembly GCA_017551785.1. Lineage (GTDB taxonomy): Bacteria > Bacteroidota > Bacteroidia > Bacteroidales > UBA932 > Equibacterium. The sequence continues at coordinate 3,985 of JAFZKU010000078.1, forward strand.
GTCAGCCATGAGAGCGCTTACGCGGAGTTTGCGGACGTTTACAGTGAGCTTGCCACCCTGGCGTACACCTTCTGAATTACCGAAGATGCGTACGGGAACATCGATAGTGATGGGCTTGTCGTCTGTAACGGCTACGAAATCAATGTGGAGAGGCCTGTCAGTAACAGGGTGATACTGAACTTCGCGGAGAACGGCTGTGTTCTTCTTTCCGTCGATGTCGAGATCGATAATGAATGAAGAGGGCTGGCTTACGAGAGCGAGGAACTCCTTCTCATCAACTGAGAAAGCTACATTCTCAACACCATTTCCATAGAAATTGCAGGGAACCCTGCCTGCCTTGCGGACTTCTCTGATATCCGCCTTTGTGCCTGTGGTACGGACAGTACCGGCAATTGAATAATGTTTCATCGATAAAAACTTAAAATGTGTTACTCAAATCGGGACAGAAACAAGTTCCGGCCCTTTTCCCATTGCACCAAAACACTTTGCGTGTTTTATATTGCGCCGCGAAGATACAAAAAATATTATGATTGCAAAATTTTAGAGCGCGCCCGTATCTATCGTCCAGTCAAGGGTTTTGTAGTAGGAATTGAGATACGTGGAATTCTGTATCGGGATGTATGTGCTCAGACCGCTGTGAGTACGGACACGTACTACGCCGAGGATCCATTCAGTCGCATATTTGCAGATTACGGTCCTGTCCATCGCAGCTGTGAATTCTGCGAATTCGCTTTCGCTGGCGAACTGCTTCACGTAATCGGTCAGGTCGTAGAACCAGGGCTTGTCCCCGGTGTAATAATGCTGGACGGCTGAACGCCTCACCAGAGGCATGTCTGCCTTGTGCGCAGCGAATATCTTGCGGGACACCGCTGCCAGCTCTTCCAGCTTGCTGCAGTCAACCAGAGAAACGGTAGCCGTGCGGGAAACTCCGCTCTGGGCGTCGTAAAGGTCGAAAAACTGCTTGCAGATGTCCTTAAGGGCTGCAGGGCCCTTGGCCGTATGGTCATAGAAGAAATCCTGACCGATAACACCGTATGGGAATCCGTCCACCAGGATCTCGGCGCAGCTGGCTATCACATAATCGGTTTTGTTCCTGAGCTGATACGCTACCTCTACGGTAGACATCAGGCAGCTGTCGAAAAGGATAAATTCATAATGACGGGTAAGGGCGTTCGCCAGATCCCTGATGTCCATCTCGCAGCCGGCCTCCTGGGCGAACGACTTGCTGACACTCTTTGCCTCCCTGGGATTTGCATAATAACCCGGCGGCAGCCAGCCTGTGCCATGAGACCAGAGGATGAGGCCCCGATGCTCGCTGGGGAAGAAATACTCCACATCGTCGAGCACGCGTTTCAGATTGTCGGCGCTCGCACTGTTGAAATCGCTTTCGTATAGCTTGACCAGCTCCTTGTAGACAATACCTTCGCCGGTAACGTAATATCTGTGAAGGGCGGGATGGTCGCTGCCGTCATCGTAGAAAATGAGCATAGCCTCGTCCTTGTCGGTACGGATGGGAATATAACCCCTGACAAGATTGTCCAGGTCGCTGTCGGCATACCACTGCAGGCCGTTGCCGTCGCAGGCGAGATACATCAGGACTGTCCGCGAGAACGACTGGGGACGCGGAGTGTCGAGCTTGATGCATGACGACAGGGCGACAAGACATGCCAGAAAAATAGCTGCTAACCTTTTCATACTTCGACGCTTAATGTATCATATGCAGGGAACACTCCTCTGGGGAGCGAAGCAGCAAATTGCAAATATGGGGCCAGCGCATGGGATATGTGCGTGATGTATGACGTTTTGGCACCCACCCTCTCTATTACTGACAACGCTTCATGCAGGCCGAAGTGAGAAGGATGGGGATTGTAAGTCACGCAGTTTATGACGAACACGTCCAGCCCGCGCAGCTTTTCGAATTCCTCTTCCGGGATGCTGTTGGCGTCTGTCAGATAGGCGATAGTCCCTATCCTGAAGCCCAGCACGGGCAGTTTTGCGTGATAAGCCCTTATGGGGGTCACCTTTACTCCGCCGACGAAGAAATCTTCATATGGCCTGATGGTCTGCAGCAGGAATCTCGGGCTGCCGGGATATATCTTGTCGACGTCGAAAGCATAGGCATACTCCATCTTGAGCGACTCCTGCACGTACTCTTCGCAGTATATCGGGAAGGAGCGTTTCTCCAGAAAATTAATAGCCCTCACGTCGTCCAGGCCGCCGGTGTGGTCCTTGTGGTTGTGGGTGAGCAGGATTGCGTCCAGATGGTCGGTGTGGGAACGCAGCATCTGATATCTGAAATCAGGCCCGGCGTCGATGAGTATCTTCTGCCCCATCGCCTCTATCAGCGCGCTGGTGCGAAGCCTGACATCTCTCGGATCGGCCGATGAGCACACCGGACAGTGGCATCCTATCACCGGGACGCCCTGAGATGTACCTGTACCGAAAAACGTAATCCGCATTGGCCGATCAAAACATTATTCTACAAATGTACGATTTTTCCATACCTTTGTAAATATGTACGGCCATTTATTTCTGATACCCACCCCTCTTGGGGGAGACGACTTGAGTTATGTCCTTCCCGCCGCCGTGTTCGACACTGTAACGCGGCTGGATACTTTCGTCGTGGAGGAAGTCCGCACTGCAAGACGATTCCTCTCTGCCGCCGGCCTCAAGGGCAGGATAGATACCCTGCAGCTCTATGAGCTCAACGAGCATTCCACAGCTCAGGATGCGGAGCGCTACCTGCAGCTCCTGCTGGACGGCAGGGATGTCGGCCTTCTGAGCGAAGCCGGGCTGCCAGCCGTGGCAGACCCCGGAGCCGCACTTGTGAAGCTGGCTCAGGAGCATGACATCGAGGTAATCCCTCTAGTCGGGCCGTCATCTCTGATGCTGGCTCTCATGTCTTCCGGAATGAACGGCCAGAACTTCGCCTTCAACGGCTACCTGCCCGTCAAGCCCCAGCAGCGCAAGGAGAGCCTCCGCAAGCTCGAGAAGCTGTCGACCCAGACAGGTCAGACCCAGATAATAATTGAAACCCCATACCGCAACGACGCCATGCTGTCAGACATGCTGGAAGTCCTCAAGCCGACTACCCGCATCTGTGTTGCCGCCGACATCACCCTGCCGACCCAGTTCATAAGAACGAAGACTGCTGCCCAGTGGAAGAAGTCTCCTGCAGTCATCGGCAAGCGTCCCTGCGTATTCATAATCTCTGCATAGAATGGACGGAAAGCTCGACAAGATAACCCTCTCCGGGATGCGTTTCTACGCATTCCACGGCTGTCTGGAGTTTGAAAGGCAGCACGGCAACGACTTCCAGGTCGACCTGGAATGCAACCTCAACCTCAGCAAGGCTGCTGAAAGCGACGCACTGGAAGACAGCGTAGACTATTCGGAACTCTACAATATAGTGGCAGAGCAGATGGAGAAGCCCTCCAACCTGCTGGAGCATGTTGCCGGCCGCATAGGAGCCGCCGTCAGGGAAAGATTCCCGCTGATAGAAAGCTGCGCTGTCACGGTAACCAAGTTCAATCCTCCATATGACGGCCGCTACGAACCCAGAGGCCAGGGATACGCGTCGGTAACAATCAACTGCTGATATGGACAGGACAGTCGCGTTCGTCACTCTCGGGTGCAAGCTCAATTACGCTGAGACATCCACCATGGTCCGTTCCTTCGAGGAAAGGGGCTATCGCCATGTTGAAGCCACTTCACCCGCCGACATCTACGTTATAAACACCTGCTCCGTCACCGAGCATGCCGACAAGAAATGCCGCAACATAATACGCCGTCTGCATAAGGTCAATCCCGCCGCCCGCATAGTTGTGACCGGCTGTTACGCCCAGCTGAAGCCGGAAGAGATTGCTGCGCTGGAAGGAGTTTACGCCGTCCTCGGCGCGAAGGACAAGGCCAGGACAGTGGCAGTCGCCATAGACGGCCCCGGCGGCATCTACGCCGCGCCGCGCAACGATGCAAAAGGCTTCATGGGTGCATATTCTTCAGGCGAAAGGACCCGCTCGTTCCTCAAGGTTCAGGACGGCTGCGACTATTTCTGCACATACTGCACAGTTCCTCTGGCGAGAGGTGCAAGCCGCAACATCTCCATTGCTCAACTGACCTCCCAGGCCCGCGACATCGCAGCCTCCGGGATAAAGGAAGTAGTGCTCACAGGCGTAAACACCGGCGATTTCGGCCGCAGCACCGGAGAGTCGTTCCTCGACCTGCTCAAGGCCCTCAATGAAGTGGAAGGAATAGAGCGCTACCGCATCTCATCTATCGAGCCTAACCTGCTCACCGGCGAGATCGTAGACTGGATCGCCTCCGGCACGAAGTTCCTCCCCCACTTCCACATCCCCCTGCAGAGCGGCTGCGACAAGACGCTGGCTGCCATGCACCGCCGCTACGACACGCAGTTCTTCGCCGACAAGATAGCCTACATCCGTTCCCGCATGGACAACGTCTTCTTCGGCATAGATGTCATAGTGGGCTTCCCCGGCGAGACCGAAGAGGATTTCCTCGAAACCTACCATTTCCTGGAGAGGATCGCCCCGGCTTTCATCCACATCTTCCCCTACTCCCGCAGGGCAGGCACAGTAGCCGCAGCCATGAAACCGCAGGTGCAGGAATGCGTCAAGACAAAACGCGTCCAGATGCTGGAAGAGCTCTGTGAAAGGCTCCACTCAGAGTTCTGCAAGGCCAATGAAGGGCGCACCGAGCAGGTGCTTTTCGAAAGTACCGACAAGGGCGGCAAGATGTTCGGGTATACGAGAAATTACATAAAGGTCGAAAGACCCTATGACAGCGCCCTAATAGGACAGATAGCAGACGTCGTCCTCCCCTGAAACTAACCGTTGAGAATCCTTGAGATAAGCTCCAGCAGCAATTCGCCGTCGTCGGCGCTGCCGCGGGCATTGCTCTTGCTGCGATAGTCATACTCCCGGAGCACAGCAATCACCTTCATGCATTTCTTGAGAGGATAGTTGCGGGCTGCAGTTTCGTACTCTCCGATGAAATATGGATTGATGCCCACAGCCGCAGCAATCTCCTGACGCGAAGCGCGGTCAGCCACGGCTGCATGATATCGCAGTATCTTGATGAAATGGCTGCTCAGGGCGCCCATTATCATCTGGATGGGGAAACGCTTGGGACTCTGGCCGAAGAACACGGCGATGCGGTAGACTGTAGCGGTGTCCTTGGCCGAAAGGGCCTTGGTCAGCTCAAACACGCTGTAATCCCTGCTGATGCCTACATTCTCCTCCACGATGTCGGCAGTGACGCGCTTGCTCTCTCCTTCGCCGAACAGCCGGGACAGCTTGTCGACCTCCAGGGCTATCTTGCTCAGGTCGGTGCCGCAGGCTTCCGCCAGCATCATCGAAGCGTCGGGAGTTATCTCCATCCCTTTCGTTGACATGTATTTCTCTATCCAGAGCGGAATGCGGCCTTCCTGGACAGGATTGGACTCGAACACCACTCCCACCTTGGAAGCGTCTTTGTAGAATTTCGTGCGCTTGTCGATGTTCTTGGTGCTGCCGGCATCGTTGGGGGTCTTGTAGCAGACTATGAGGATGGTGGTGGGGACTATGTTGGTATAATAGTCCGCCAGCGTCTCGATTTTCCTCATCATCTGGGCTTCCTTGACCACCACGACCTGACGGGATACCATCATCGGGTACTGCCTGGCGGCACTCACTACCTGCGCCGCATCGGCGTCTGCCCCGTAGAACACCAGCTGGCCGAAATCCCGCTCCTCCGGCGGCAGCGCCTTGTCCATCAGAAGGGCGCAGAGCCGGTCGATGTAGAAGTGCTCCTTGCCGAAAAGAAGGTAGTAAGGAGCGAACTTGCCGGCAAGGATGTCGGCCTGAAGTGAGGCGAACTGCTGGACCGTGTCTGTTGTCATACGTGCCATAAGGCGAAGGTAATTATTTTTGAGTATCTTTGCAACGAGCTTAAGGCTCCAGATATGCCGCAGATATTCGATCCCATACGCAAGAAATACGTCGAGCGCACTCCCGAGGAGGAAGTCCGCCAGGGCGTCATATCCAGCCTGCTCGGGGTCATGGAAGTTCCCGCCACCCACATCGCCGTGGAGCAGGGATTCAAGTTCAACGGCCTGCAGTACAGGGCCGACATAATCGTGTACGGCCGTGACCTGGCCCCCGCCATGCTGGTGGAGTGCAAGGCCCCGTCCGTCAAGCTCACCGACAGCGTCATCGACCAGGTAGTCCGCTACAACATGGTGCTGAACGTAGCCTACATAATGATTACCAACGGGAGCAAGACATGCCTGTGCAAGCTTGACAGCGACAGCGGCAGGTATGAATTCCTGAGTTCCATCCCTAAATACAGCGAAATCACCGCAGCATGACAGGCCCCCTTGACCACAGCATATTCAAGATCGTAAGCGAGCAGGCCCGCCTGCTTGGCGTCAGGGCTTTCGTCATCGGAGGCTACGTGAGGGACTGGTTCCTTCACCGCCCCAGCAACGACGTGGACATAGTAGTCGAGGGCAGCGGCATCGAGCTTGCCGCAGCAGTAGCTGCAAGACTACGCACCAAGGTGTCGGTGTTCAAGAATTTCGGCACGGCGATGCTGAAGTATAAAGGCATCGAGGTTGAGTTCGTAGGCGCCAGGAAGGAGTCCTACAACCGCAACAGCCGTAATCCCATAGTGGAAGACGGCACCCTCGAAGACGATCAGCTGCGTCGCGACTTCACCATCAACGCCATGGCTTTCAGCCTGCAGGAAGAAGACTTCGGTGCGCTGGTAGACCCTTTCGGCGGCATCCAGGACCTCAACAACGGCATAATCCGCACCCCCTGCGACCCTGACACCACATACAGCGACGACCCGCTGAGGATGATCCGCGCCATCCGCTTCTCCACGCAGCTGGGGCTGACCATAGTGCCGGAATCTCTCGATTCGATCCGCCGCAACCGCGGCAGGCTGGAGATCCTTTCCAAAGAAAGAATCGCAGAAGAGCTGCACAAGATACTCCTGTCCCCCAATCCGTCCAGAGGCTTCGAACTGTTCGACAGCTGCGACATGCTGAAGATAATCCTTCCAGCCGTAGCTAACCTGAAAGGCATCGAGACTATGGAGGGCCGCGGCCACAAGGACAACTTCAGACATTCCCTGCAGGTGCTTGACAATGTAGCCGAGGTGAGCGACAACCTCTGGCTGCGCTGGGCCGCCCTGCTGCACGACGTCGGCAAGCCGGCCACCAAGAGATGGGACCCCGCCATCGGCTGGACCTTCCACAACCATGATTTCATCGGGGCGAGGATGATTCCCGGCATATTCAAGCAGCTCAAGATGCCGCTGAACGAAAAGATGAAATACGTACAGAAGCTCGTCCAGCTCCACATGCGTCCCATTTCTCTCGTTACCGACGAAGTCACCGACTCGGCAGTGCGCCGCCTTATCTTCGACGCCGGCGACGATCTGGAAGACCTCATGATCCTCTGCAAGGCCGACATCACTTCCAAGAACGACAAGAAGGTCGAGCTGTACAAACGCAACTACGACCTGGTAATGGACAAGATCCGCGAGGTGGAGGAGAAAGACCGCATCCGCAATTTCAAGAATCCCATCACCGGCGACCTCATCATGGAGAAATACGGAATCCCTCCGTGCAACCAGATAGGCGCTATCAAAGAATACGTCAAAAACGCCATTCTGGACGGAGTGATCCCCAACGAATACGACGCCGCCTACCGGCTTATGGAAGAAAAAGCCAGGGAACTGGGCATCGGTCAGTAAACTTTCCTGTTAGAAGATACCAGCCCTTCTCCAGGGCGCTGCAGCCTCGTCGCAAAGCTTGAGGAAGTGAGCTTTCAGCTCATCCCAGCGATAATAAGGGCCTGAAACGGGCTCGACACCGGGGATGAGGACTTCTTTCTCGTTGTAAAGAACCTTGGTCAGCACTTCGCCTTTGTTGTTCTGGTAGAAAATCATCTGGCAGTTGGTGGCCATAGGAATCTGGAAGAAAGAATACCAGCCCATGTTGTGAGCTTCCTTGTAAGGGAAGACGCGGTTCTGCGGGTCGTCTATGCCCATCAGAGCGAAGAGCGGAAGCACAGAGGTGTCGTGGCCGAAACGGAGGTCGGCAGTACGGTGGCTTCCGGGCTGCATTGCAGCATCAGCCTTCTCGATGAAGTCCATCATCAGAGGACGGATGGCATAGCGGATCACATCGCCGTTCTCCTCCGAGCCGCCCCACATCCTGTAGATGGAATCGTTGCCGTCTGCCCAGAAGTATACCAGCTCTTCTGGAGTGAAATACTTGCGGTAGATTTCCACGCCGAGGAAGTCGATATCCTGGCAGAGACCGCCGGCAGTATAGATAGCTTTTACGAAAGACTCCGGATTGCCGATGTATGACAGAGCCACGTCGAGGTCAGTGAAGAGCGGGGTCAAGAAGCGGGTGAAGTCATATCCGGGCACGCCGGGCTCCGGCCTGAAGGGGGCGGGCTGGCCGGCAGAACTGCTGCTGGCGCGATAGCGGGCGAGCTGCTCGGGAGTCAGCGGCGGCGGGGGCGGAACACCGGGCCTGGGTACGTTCAGGCTGGGGTTGATGTATCTCATGAAACGCTCCGCGCTGGTAAATGTGAATTCCTGCCTGGGGCTCTCCTCATTCAGTGCATTGGTGAAGTTGCACATGCTCACGATGCAGCGGAAGTTGGTGCTGGAGAAACTGTTCACCTCCCAGCGGTCCTTGTTCTTGAACACTGCAGGGAAGCGCGCCACCATCCTTTGGGCAAGCATCTGGTGCTCGCGGGCTCCGCGGGGAGTCAGAGAGCCTTCCATGCCCTTGTGGGCCTCGACTACTGCATCCACGTCGGCATACAGAGCCTTGCCTGTCTCGGTCAGCAGGCCGAGCGAATCGAGGTAAGCAAAGCCTTCCATCGCCCTGCGGGCGAAAGTAGAGTTCTGCTCATAACGGGAGCCGTGACGGCCGTAATGAGAGATGTAGAAAGGCTTGAACCCCTTGGGGGCCTTGGTGTCTACAATGGTAGGGAACTCGTAGGAGTGCATGTTGTTGGAAGCGCGGTCCGGATCCTCGGCAATGAGCCTCAGAGCGTCTTCCTGAGCATATGCGCCTATGCTTAGCGCCAGTGCAAGAAACAAGAATATTTTTTTCATGTAAAAAAGACTTTTGTCAAAGTTACCTATTTAATTTCAATTCTGGTATTATCTTTGAGCGTTGCTGCGATTCGAAATGAAAAAACTGATTTCAACACTGCTTTTTGCCTTTATGACGGTCTGCGCCGCATCCGCCCAGGATTTCACTGCCAACCTCAGGCGGCATGTAGAATATCTCAGCTCCACAGAACTGATGGGCCGCAAGGCCGGCAGCAAAGGTGAAGCGAAGGCTGCAGCATATCTGTACGACCAGCTCGAGAAAGCCGGACTCACCATGCTCACCAGCCGGGAAGGCGACAATTTTCTCATCATAGAAGACGGAGACACCCTCAGTTCCTGCAATATCGCCGGTATACTTGAAGGTTACGACAACAATCTCAGAGACGAATACATAGTGGTCGGAGCCCATATCGACCATCTCGGCACCTACCCCGTCACCGTAGACGGGCAGCAGATGACCGGAATCTACCGCGGCGCTGACGCCAATGCTTCCGGAGTTGCCGCGCTCATCGAAGCTGCAAAAATTCTCAGCAGCAACGCGCTGTTCCTGCGCCGTTCTGTAATCTTCGTCGGATTCGGAGCCGGAGAAGAGCAATATGCCGGAGCCCGCTTCTTCACTTCCGGAGGGGAATTCAGCGACACCTCCAACATCAAGCTCATGGTCAATCTGGACATGCTTGGCCGCGGCACCGCTGAGAATCCTTTCGAGATATATTCGATGATATCGAGGTCTGACCTGAATTCGATGACCACCTATGTGACGGACAACGAATCTGTCACAACAAAACCCGGCATCCACAACGGAGAGCTGTTCTCTTCCGACCATGTCGCCTTCGACCTTGCAGAGATCCCCACCCTCACATTCTCTACCGGAAGGAGCAGGGAGTACCGCACTTCGAGGGATGTGCCGGAACTGGTGCTGTACAACAAGCTGGCCGCTCAGACTCACTACATCGCCACCTTCCTGAAATCCATGGCCGAAAAAGACTTCCTCTTCCCTTCCGCCAGCGCAGCTGCTGCTGACAGCGACAAGACCGTCTATGCCATGTCCGACTGCGACAAGCAGCCTCAGTTCTTCCACTCCGACCTGAAACATTTCATGGACTCGTGGGTCTACAGCTATGTAAAATACCCTCAGAGCGCTGTCGACAAGGGAATCCAAGGCACCGTGAACGTTTCGTTCATAGTCGAGAAAGACGGCAGCGTTACAAATGTGAAGGTTGAAAAGAGCGTAGACGAGCTGCTCGACGCTGAAGCAGTAAAGGTCATTTCGGTATCGCCCAAATGGACGGCAGGAGAGATCGGCCGCAAGAAAGTGCGCTGCCGCATCACCGTTCCGGTGGAATTCAAGTTGCAGAAAGGTAGTCATTTCGACATCAAACGATAATTGTTCGCCACCTTTTTATATATTTGCGCGATATATTTTAAAATCCGCAAATGGAATACAATTTCGCTCAGATCGAAAAGAAATGGCAGCAATATTGGGCTGACAATCACACTTTTCAAACCAACAACGACTCTTCGAAACCCAAATACTACGTCCTGGACATGTTTCCCTATCCCAGCGGCGCCGGTCTCCATGTCGGCCATCCTCTGGGTTACATCGCCAGCGACATCTACAGCCGCTACAAAAGGCTGAAAGGCTTCAACGTGCTCCATCCCATGGGATATGACGCGTTCGGACTGCCTGCAGAGCAGTATGCCATCCAGACCGGACAGCATCCCGCCACGACTACCGAGAACAACATCGCCCGCTACCGCGAGCAGATGGACAAGATCGGTTTCTCATATGACTGGGAGCGCGAAGTCCGCACCTGCGACCCTGCATACTACAAATGGACGCAGTGGGCTTTCCTCAGGATGTTCGACAGCTGGTATGACAAAGACCTCGACAAGGCAATGCCCATAGCAAAGCTTGTCGAAGCTTTCGAGAAGGGCGGCAGCGAAGCTGTCAATGCAGCTTGCGGCGCTGTGAAACCTTTCAGTGCGGATGAATGGAAGGCCATGGACGAGGCTGCCAGGCAGGCCGTGCTTATGCAGTACAGGATAGCCTATCAGGGAGAAACCACAGTCAACTGGTGCCCCAAGCTCGGCACCGTGCTGGCCAACGACGAGGTTAAGGAAGGTCTCTCAGTGAGAGGCGGCTTCCCCGTAGAGCAGAAGAAGATGAAGCAGTGGCAGCTGCGCGTCAGCGCATATGCCGAGAGGCTGCTTCAGGGGCTCGAGAGCCTCGACTGGACCGACTCCCTCAAGGAGATGCAGCGCAACTGGATCGGCCGTTCTCAGGGAGCCGAGATGACCTTCAAGGTGTACAACGGCACTAAAGAATACGACATGGTCATCTTCACCACCCGTGCCGACACAATCTTCGGAGTCACCTTCATGGTGCTCGCTCCGGAGAGCGACTGGGTTGAGAAGCTCACCACCCCTGAGCAGAAAGAGGCTGTGGAAGCTTATCTTGCCGCTGCGAAGAAGAAGACCGAGAGGGAGCGCATCGCCGAGACCCGCCATGTGACCGGCGTATTCAGCGGTTCCTATGCAGTCAATCCTCTCACCGGAGACAAAGTTCCCGTGTGGATTTCAGAATATGTGCTGGCAGGCTACGGCACCGGCGCCATCATGGCAGTTCCGGCCCACGACAGCCGCGACTACGTGTTTGCCCGCGAATTCAACCTTCCCATCATCCCTCTTATCGAGGGTTGTGACGTCAGTCAGGAGAGCTTCGACGCCAAGGAAGGCATAATGTGCAACTCCGGCTTCCTCAACGGAATGACCGTTCAGCAGGCAATCCCGGCTGCCATCGACTATGTCGAGAGCAAGGGCATCGGCAAGCGCAAGATCAACTACCGCCTTCGCGACGCCATCTTCTCTCGCCAGCGCTACTGGGGCGAGCCCTTCCCCATCTATTTCAAGGAGGGAGTCGCATACCCCATGCCCGAAGACAAACTTCCGCTTGAGCTTCCCGAGATAAGCGAATTCAAGCCCACCGAGAGCGGCGAACCGCCGTTGGCAAGAGCAAAGGATTGGACCTACGAAGGCTGGCCCATCGAGAAGAGCACGATGCCCGGCTTCGCAGGCAGCAGCGCATATTACCTGCGCTATATGGATCCCAAGAACGACAAGGCTCTGGTAAGCCGCCAGGCCGATGAATACTGGCGCAACGTCGACCTCTACATAGGAGGCACCGAGCACGCTACCGGCCACCTTATCTATTCCCGTTTCTGGAACAAGTTCCTCTATGACCTCGGCTACGTTTGCGAGCAGGAGCCATTCAAGAAGCTTATCAACCAGGGAATGATCCAGGGCCGCAGCAACTTCGTATATCGAATCAAAGGCACAAACACCTTCGTATCATACGGCCTCAAGGACAACTACGACACCACCGAGATCCACGTCGACGTGAACATAGTCCACAACGACCGCCTCGACCTCGAAGCTTTCAAGGCCTGGTCGCCTGACTACGCCACCGCCGAGTTCGTGCTTGAGGACGGCGAGTATGTCTGCGGTTATGCAGTGGAGAAGATGAGCAAGTCTATGTACAACGTAGTCAACCCTGACAAGATCTGCGCTGACTACGGCGCCGACACTCTGCGTCTCTACGAGATGTTCCTCGGCCCGCTCGAACAGAGCAAGCCCTGGGATACAAAAGGCATTGACGGCGTACACCGCTTCCTTCGCAAGTTCTACCGCATGTACTGCGGCGAGAACGGTTTCTGCGTGAGCGACGAAAAAGCCACAGCCGCCGAGCTTAAGATACTCCACAAACTCATTGAGAAAGAGTCATACGACATCGAGCATTTCTCTTTCAACACTACTGTGAGCGCCTTTATGATTGCAGTGAACGACCTTGCCGCGCTGAACTGCAACAAGAGGGAGATCCTGGAGCCGCTGGTAATCCTCATCTCGCCGTTCGCTCCGCATATCGCCGAAGAGCTCTGGAGTCTTCTCGGACACAAAGAGACTATCACCTACGCAAGCTTCCCCGAATTCAACGCCGCATACACCGCCGAGGATTCGTTCGAGTATCCGGTATCATTCAACGGTAAACTCCGCTTCAAGATCACTCTTTCCAAGAGTCTTTCTCAGCAGGAGGCGGCAGACGCTGTCCGCGCCGACGAAAGGACCGAGAAATATCTGGGCGGAGGCTCTATCAAGAAGATTATCGTAGTGCCCTCTAAGATTATCAACGTAGTATGTTGAAACAAAGTACTTTCTGGAGCATCATCAAGGAGTATGCAATCATAACTCTCGGGCTGCTGCTGTACGTATCCGCTTGGAGCGTATTCCTTCTGCCGAACAACATGGTCGGCGGCGGCGTTTCCGGCATGGGTGCCATCATCCAGTATGCCACCGGGTTCAAGATCAGCTACACATATTTCCTTGTCAATGCAATCCTTCTGGTTATCGCCCTTAAAATCCTTGGCAAGAGCTTCGGAGCGAAAACCATATTTGCAGTCATAGTGACCACCCTCCTTTTCAGGGTTGTTCCGGATATCATCCCTTCCGACTTCATCAACGAGTTCGCCCATGAGAACGGAAGGCTTACCTGCGCCCTTTTCGGAGGAGCTCTTTCAGGCCTCGGCATAGCAATTACCTTCACTCAGGGTGGCAGCAGCGGAGGCACCGACATAATCGCCCTTATCATCAACAAATACCGCAGCATTTCGCCCGGAAGCATCATCGTATCTCTGGACGTATTGATAATATCATCCACCCTTCTGATACCTTCCGCCGGTTCTTTCGGCACCAGACTGGCGACCGTTATATACGGATTTGTCACATCCGGAGTATTCAGCTATACTCTCGATTTGTTCCTTAACGGTAACAAGCAATGTGTACAAATCATGGTATTTTCTAAGAAATATGCGGAGATTGCTGATGCAATTACAAAAGAAGCACATCGTGGTGTGACGGCCATTCACAGCGAAGGATGGTACACTCATACAGAAAGTGAAATAGTAACTGTAGTCGCAAGAAAGCAAGAATCCAGTCAGATCCTCAGAATCATAAAAAAGGTCGACGACACTGCATTCGTGTCTGTAGGTAACGTCAGCGGCGTTTTTGGCAAGGGATTCGAGCAGATAAAAAAATAATATTCGCGTTTCTTTTTTTGTAATCAGATAAATCGCTACCCCTGGTTGCATTATTGAATTTTTGGATGAAAATTGATTAGTAATTTTCATTCAAAATATTCTGCTATGTTCCTAACACTTTTTATCGCAGCATCACTGCTTACTGCTGTTTTGGCAGTACTTTGCGTTTACCTATTCAAACGCACGCGCAATCTTCAACAGTCTGAACTTCAGTCTCCTGTTCGACCTTATTTGAACCCCGAAATGGTAGCGGAGGACGACATCAGCGTAACGGGGAATCTTCTTTGCGACAACCATCAGATTATTGTAGACAACTTGATGGAGTATTTTGAGAAAGAAAAACCCTATCTCAGGCACAATGTCAAGATCGGTGACATTGCGGATCAAATCAACACAAACAAATCGTATTTGTCGCGAATTATCAATTCCTACTTCCAAAAGAATTTCAGTCAGTTTATCAACTGGTACCGTGTACGCGAGTCGATGGATCACTATATGCGGGATAACAGTATAGACATTGCTACTATGGCCGACAAGTCTGGGTTCAAATCACTGACCACCTTTAACACTTCATTTACGAGGTATACCGGTATGACGCCGGGAGAATGGTGCAAGAAATACAAGAAAGACAATAACAATGAAATGGATAAGGCGGACAAGAAAAAAAGAAAAAGAACGAGATGACCGTTTAAGGGAACTGATGATAAAATCGGACTATCTGATTTATAAAAAGAAGCTGTTCCTTAAATTGGACTTTTCAAAGCAAGATCTGGCAAGCGAACTCGGCACAAACCGTACATATCTTGGAGAGGCAATGTCTGTTTGCGGGAGATGCAAATGGGATGAGTATATCAATTCATTCAGATTACGTTATTTCATGGAAGAGATGTGTATGAAAGATACCAGAGGGGTTCGTCTTGCGGATCTTGCGGAAAGGTGCGGTTTCGGGTCAACAGCCACCCTGAACAGGTGTATGAAAAAGAAGTACGGCATAACAGCAACTGCCTACAGAAAGAGCATTACAAAGTCATTCAGAGGCTAAATGTATCAAAATATGATACATTGGTTTTTGAAACATAAAAGACTTACGTCAAGACTTCTTCATTACATCTGAAGGAGTCTGACCGTAGTAATCTTTGAATGAAGTAGACAGAAAGGCAGCTGACGAAAAGCCGGTCATTTGTGCTATTTGTTGAATAGACAACCCGCCCTGGACCATCAATTCCCGGGCGGCTGTCATTCGGCAAGCCTTGAGAATTGATGAGGGAGAAACTCCTATTTCCTGTTGAAGTTTTCTGTTTAAATGAACACGTGAAAGCAACAGGCGGTCGGCAATGTCGGCAACGGAGAATTCCTGATCAGTATATGAATCCCGGATCATCTTCCATACTTTAAGGGAGAACTCAGGAGCTTTACCCTTATTAAGTGTGTCGATGGCCGAGAAGACATCATCATGAGAAGGTGGCACTGTTGTTTGAACATCTTCTGGTACAACAGACTTCAATTCTTCTTTATTTGGCTTGATAGCGGGAATTCTGGGAGCAGGAGGAGTCTGTGTGTCTTCTTTAGATCTGCGCTTATTTTTGGAGAAGTATCTGCCGGCAAAGAATGCAGAGATTCCAATAGCGAGAATCGATAGAATCCAGAATAATATAGAGTATTTATCAACTGTATTATCCTTTTCGCCTGGAGTATTATTCCAAGGTAATATCTGTGCTTGAGTATTGGATGATATGGCGGCAATTCCATGCTCCCCGCCGAAGTAAAAAACTACATCATCTTTGCTAGATTCGGCCGCACAAGAGAACGATTCGCCAGGGAAATACACTTCTTGTTTTGATACATTAGAATTTGAAACATTTAGTACCTGAACACCACTGGAAGTAACAATTAGAAGTTCCCCTTGCCTTCCAAATAAGATGGTTTTGATGCGGTTTGAGATCAATCCGCTTTCTGCCGATTGCAATGTCCAACCGTCATCTGACCACTGATATAAACCTTGTCCGGTACCAGCCCAAATTTTACCTTCAGGCGACACTGCAAGACATGAAGCAACTTCAACAAGAGGGGCTGTCACAGCCTTTGGATTGCCATCAGAAAACTTGAATACAGTTTTACTTCGAGCTCCGATAGCAATCAGATTATCATTATTGGATAACGCGATCGCAGAAATCGGTTCACCAAGATTGAAGAGTAAAGCAGGATTGGATCTGTCCACAGATGTAAACACAGATCCACCCTCAGTCGCGAACAAGAGTTGCCCATCGTTACCGCCCGCCAGGATATGACTTATACGATCGCTAATATTATTAATTGATGAGAATCCTTCTGTAGATGAGTATCGTGTCAAACACCCGTCCATATATAAAATATAGAGTACACTGGGAGAAACAAAACACAACTGGGAAACCGCATTAGACAGAAGATGATTTGTCTCGGAAGTATAGCGGATCCTGTTGCCGTTACGACCTATACGGAGTATACCTTCACTACCTGTCCCTATCCACAGAGACCCGTCTGCGGGACTTTGCGCAATTGCAGTCACTGCTCCGAAACTGTGTCCCGTGACGGGTTCGGGATCGAGCGAAAAAAGCTCGCCTTCAATCAGATTTTGAGCACCGATTGAAAGCGACAATAATATCAAAAAAGCGGCTAAGAGCCACTTATAGCGACGATTTGTATCTAATTCTAAATGTTTCAAATCCTAAATTATTCGAAAGCAGATTTACCTGGATTCTTGCTTCTTTCCAGGGGTCTGGAACAGATAAATAATGCTGACCTGAAGGTTGGTCGGAAGCTGCCAGGTGAAGTTTCTGTCATTCTTATAGATCATTTCACCATTTACATTTCTCTCAGAATACTTGAAAGAAGTATGTAGAGGACCGATGCCTCCGGCAAGTTTCAGTCGCCAGGGAGAAAGCTCGGAACCGAGCTGGAAGGAATAGCCACCGCCAGCCGTCATGTAGATTATAGTTCCTTGCCTTCCTTTTTCTTTTCCAACAATATCATATCTGCCGCCGCCAACACCTGCAGATGCAAACCATCCGCTCAGGGCCGGGCAATCTTCACCGAAATAGTAGTTGACTCCCACATCACCTAGAAGCAGATCTATCTTTCGGCCGCCTGAGAATGAGATATTGTTGTAAACAGCATCTGCCATTACTGACCAGTGCTTTGCTACAGGAATTTCAATCCCGAGATTAAACGCTGTGAATGCGTCGTACAGAAGGTTGGTAGAAATGGCAATTATAGGCTTTAATTCAATAGCAGGTGTAACGGGCAATACTTCTGCCTCAGTAGGTGTCACGGGCTCTTCTGGCTCAATTATGGCCTCCTCAGGCTCTTCTGGCTCCATTTCGACCTCTGCTGGCTCAATTTCAGCCTCTTCCGGCTCCACTTCGACCTCTTCCGGCTGATTTTCAGGCACTTCCATGTGCTCCACCTTTATATCCGTGGCCTCTATCTGGATATCCTCTTGTTCTACCTCAAGTTTTTCTTCAGGTACAACAACCTCTATTTCAGTAACTTCTGGAATTACAGGAACTACTGTTACTTCTTCTTGCTCTTCTTCCGGTATAACTTCCTCTACTTCCTCCACTATAACCACAGGTTCTTGCTTCGGGGCGGCCTTCAGGCACTGCACCTCGACACGACGAAGTTCGGTCATCTGACCCTGTATCAGAGACTGCCATGTGCGGCCTCCATCGAGTTTCTTCAAAGCTTCTTCCTTTGCAGAGGCCCCTAATGTTCTGTTTCTCAAAATATTAAGAACATTCTCACGGTCAACCCCCACATATGTAGCATTGACTGATTTGGCAAATCCTTCCCAGTCTTCGCCAATTTCATGGACTGAAATATTCGCTGCCGGGATGCCGGTCTGTCTTGAGAGGTAATCCCGCACTGCTGCTGACCTCCTCTTCGAGATCGACATATTTACTGCTTCAGTACCTTCCGGCGAAGCGTATGACACAAGGGACAAAGAATCAGCACCGTCGGCTACTTGTTGTCTGATACGGGCTATCTGACCGGCATTGCCGCCGAAGTCCTGCCTCAGATTGGATGATGACCTTTCAAAATATATAGGTAAGCTGCCTTCAGCCACAATTTTCTCATCAGTCCTTACAATCACCGGCGCTGCCTGCCCCGCAGAACCCTCTTCATAAACGATGCGCAGCTTTACAGCCCTCAGCCAGGGGAATGCATATTTATAAAGGTCATCCCAGGCTTCTCCTGCATAAAGATCCTGCAGCAGTTCTTTACGGTTAGGAGAATTCGCACGCACAATCTGCATCGCTTCGTTCTTGTAATCCTCGCTCGAACGGCGCAGATAATCGGCGA
>JAFZKU010000079.1 GCA_017551785.1 Bacteroidales bacterium
ATATGAGCACTACGTTTACACCACGAAGGCTTCCGCCATACTGGTGAACCGGTCTTTCGTGCCCGCTCAGGAAGTTCCCGCCGCCATGATCAAGGTGGACGACGCATACCAGGCTGTCGCCACCCTTCTGGAATGGTTCCAGGCCATGAAGAAGAGCAGCCGCAAAGCTTGTTTCCTTTCCCGCATATTCCCCCGCTACCGCAAAGGCGCCGGCACCCGCGTAGGAAAGGGCACCTGGATCGGGGATTACACTACGATCGGCCGCAACTGCCGCATCGGCGCCGGTTGTTCTATCCATCCTAACGTATCGATTGCCGACAACGTGACCATCGGAGACAATACCGTGCTCTATTCAGGGGCCAGGATCTACAGCGACTGCGTCATCGGAGCCGGCTGCATCCTGCATTCCAACTGCGTAATCGGCAGCGACGGCTTCGGCTTCGCACCTCAGGACGACGGCAGCTACAAGAAGATACCCCAGACAGGCAACGTGGTGATAGAGGATGACGTGGAGATCGGGGCAGGCACTACCGTCGACCGCGCTACAATGGGTTCTACGATTATCCACACCGGTGTCAAGCTCGACAACCTGTGCCAGATCGCGCATAATGTCGAGGTCGGCGCACACACCGTCATGGCGGCGGAGAGCGGCGCGGCCGGCAGCGCGAAGATCGGGGAATACTGCACCTTCGGGGGCAAGACCATGGTGGTAGGCCACATCTCTGTCGCAGACCACACCACTCTGGCGGCAGACAGCGTCATCACCAAGACTGTCCGCAAGAGCGGCCAGACCCTCATGGGCTATCCCGCTATGGACGCCAATCTATACAAAAAGGCATTAGTCAAATTCAGGCAGAGCGCCCAGGAGGAAGAATGAAGCAGCACACCCTGAAGAGAAGTTATGAGTTCAAAGGGAAGGGCCTTCATACCGGGGCTCCTGCCATCATGACCATATCTCCCGCTGCTGACAATTACGGCATCCGTTTCCAGCGCAGCGACCTTGGCGGCGACGCAATTGTCAGGGCCGTTGCTTCCAACGTGGCTGATGTGTCTTTCAACACTTCTCTGGAAGAGAACGGAGTGAAGGTGCTGCTGGTGGAGCATGTACTTTCAGCGCTTGCAGGCCTGGGGGTCGACAACGCCCTCGTCACTCTTGACAACCTGGAGGTTCCGGTGCTGGACGGCAGCGCAAGGCCTTACGTCGAGGCGATAGGTCCCGACGGCCTTCAGGAGCAGTTGAGCGAAAGGCACTTCATCGAAGTCACCGAAGCTTTCACATATCAGGACGACCGCTCAGACGCCTGGGTCAGAGTCGAGCCTTGCGAGCGTTTCGAAGCCCGGCTTACCATAGACTTCAACTCGCCGGTGGTAGGCGTCCAGACCTGCGACTTCGACCCTTCTGTCGATTACAGCACCCAGATTGCCCCTTGCAGGACGTTCTGCTTCTTCAGCCAGCTGGAGCAGCTTGCCGCCGCAGGGCTTGTAAAGGGCGGCGACATGGACAATGCCATAGTGATAGTCGACCGCGATGTTGACACTGCTTCTGTAGAGCGCGTTGCAAAGCTCTTCAACGCCCCGGGCATCGAAGTCCGCCAGGGTTACCTTAGCAATGTCGACCTGCATTTCGACAACGAATGTGCAAGGCACAAGATGCTCGACCTGCTCGGCGACTTCTCCCTTCTCGGAGTGCCGCTGAAGGCCAGGATCACTGCCATGAAGACCGGGCACCGCATCAACACTACGGTAGCGAAATTAATTTTGAAACAATTAACACAGGAACCATTATAATGAGCAATATGTATTATGTTCACCCCGATGCAAAGATCGGGAAGGATGTCACCATAGAACCTTTTGCCTACATAGCAGCCGACGTTACCATAGGCGACGGCAGCTGGATCGGCCCCCATGCCGTCATCTTCGACCATGTCAGGCTGGGAAAGGGATGCAAGGTATTTCCCGGCGCCGTAGTCGGAGCTATCCCGCAGGATCTTAAATTCCACGGCGAGGTGACCTACGTAGAGATAGGAGACAACACTACCATCCGTGAATGCGCCACCATCAACCGCGGCACCGCAGCCAGCGGCAAGGCTCTGACCAAGATAGGAAACAACTGCCTGATTATGTCCTATGCCCACGTTGCTCACGACTGCCGCATCGGCGACAACTGCATCCTGGTAAGCCACTGCGGCATCGCCGGCGAGACTGATATAGACGACTGGGGCATCGTAGGCGGCGGCACCATGATACATCAGTTCTCAAGGATCGGCGCCCACGCCATGGTCGGCGGAGCCAGCGCCGTCAACAAGGATATTCCGCCTTACATCCTTGCTGCCCGCAATCCCATCGCCTATGAAGGCATCAACATAGTCGGCCTGCGTCGCCGCGGATTCTCTATCGAAGAGATAGACACCATCAAGAGGGTATACACCATCCTCTACGACAACGGCAACAATGTCAACGACGCCTGCCGCATCATCGAGGAAATGTTCCCCGACAATAAGCACGCCCGCACCATCCTCGACTTCGTAAAGGCTTCCAAACGTGGCATCGTCAGGTAACGCCGGCATTCCCCTGCTGGGCACCGCATACTTTCCGCCAGTAGAGTATTTCCACATACTGGCCTGCTGGCCGCATGTCCTGGTGGATGCCTGCGAGAGCTACCAGAAACAGTCCTGGCGCAACCGCTGCGCCATCTATTCCGCCGGCGGAGTACTGTCGCTGCAGATTCCCGTCTGCCACGACAACTTTCGCAGCGGCGCAGTATCCGACATCCGCATAGATTATTCCCGCGAGTGGCTGCATCAGCACCGCATCGCCATTATCTCGGCATACCGCTCTTCGCCTTTCTTTGAATACTACTGGGACGGCATCGACGCCATACTTCAGTCGCGCCCCCAGAAGCTGTTCGACCTCAACATGGCACTCACCCGCCATATCGCCGCCGAGATGGACCTCCGTTGCGAGCTTTCACCCACCAACAGTTTCGTCAAGGACGCCGGGCCGCTCGACTTCCGCAGCCGCATCCATCCCAAGTCGAAAGAAAATCCGATTTTCACACCGAAGCCCTATTATCAGATTTTTTCGGGCAAATCCGGATTCATAGCAAACCTCTCGATTCTGGACCTCCTTTTTCACGAAGGACCCCAGGCAGCCGACTTCCTGAAGGGTTAAGCCGTTTCCAAATCTGTAATCAGAAAAATCGCCACCCCTACCCTCCTCTGTCCTGCAGAGGCGTTTGTTTTCTGTTTACCTTGCAGCATGAAAAGAAAAGAACTTGGCAACACCGGAGAAGAAGCCGCCCTCAAATATCTGCAGGATATGGGCATGACTCTGCTCGCCAGAAACTGGCGCAGCGAACACTACGAACTGGACTTAGTCATGGAATACGGCGATTCCATCCGCATCGTCGAGGTCAAGAGCCTTGATGAGCGCGACGACTTCGACCCTACCCTCAACATGACACCGGCCAAATGCGGCCGACTCGTACGCGCCGCCCGCCGCTTCATCGCCGAAAACCCCACCAGCAAAGAAGTCTTCTTCGACGTCGTCACCGTCCTCTTCGGCGAGGCCACCACCATCACCTACTACCCCGCCGCATTTTATCCGATATACAGGTAGCCGTGATGACACCATCATGTTATTATCAGAATAATAATTTTGTTATCGAATTCATAATTTATAACTTTGCAGAGTATGAGAGTTATTGCCATATCAACTCTTAGAGAGTTTTGGACAAAACACCCGGACATCGAGCAGCCGCTAAAAGAGTGGTACGTAAAAACATGTCAAGCGAACTGGTCTTCTCTTGCCGATATGAGAAACGACTTTAATTCGGTTGATTATGTTGGGAATCAACGGTACGTGTTCAACATCAAGGGGAATCACTATCGTCTGGTCGTAGCAGTCAAATTTACACCGGCACTTATTTATATCCGTTTTGTCGGCACACATGACGAATATGAAAGAATTGACATTTCAACCATTTAGGAGGAATGAATATGTCTCAGATTAAGAATGAGAAACAATACAAGGCCATGATGGCCCGCATCGACGAAATCTTTTTCTCTACAGACGAGAATACGCCTGCCGATGACCCTCGTCTTCTCGAACTCGATTTGCTTTCATCTCTGGTGGAAGAATATGAACAGGAGCATTTCCCCATTGAAACCCCGTCCCTTTCGGCCACATTGAATGCAAGACTCGCAGAGAACAACTGGAGTCAAAAAGAAATGGCCACCATACTGGGCATTACCGCTCCGCGCCTCAGCGCAATCTTGAGCGGAAAGGCCAATCCCACCTATGAGCAGGCACGAGTAATAGCCACCAGGCTTGACATATCCCCGGCCATCGTGCTGGCAATTTAAAAGAACAGATTAACCTGTATTGAACTCTGAGTGCTCCCTCAGGTCCAACTGATGGACCGGAGGGAGCAGTCGGGGGCCGCTCTGAAAACAGACAAACATCAACAGTTGGTTTGCAGGATTAAGAGAAACTTCATACCTTTGTGAAAAAGGGATACAAATCCGGAAATAGCATAGTTCAACTATCAGCGCCGGTGAGTTTTCCCTTTTTTGTTTTATAGAATGTAACGACCGCCAGTTCTTTCCGGCCTTCCCGCACTTCTTCGACGAGATGGCATATGTGGTCATCATAGACCTTCTCGTAAATCACCATTGTCTTGTTGTTACGCTGTTCTAGTTTGACGGTATTATATGTTCTCAATATATCCGGAATCCGTAACAAATCGTTTAATTGTACTGTCTCTTGCCCCCGTAATAATTCTTTTTCGTTAGAATGCTTATTTATTATATGGCGAATTGCGTAATTATCCACTACATGCAGATAATTATCACCGATGATAAAAGAGTCTTCGTGTACAACTGATAATTCATTACCAAGCACTATTTTCATTAACTTCTCTTTTTCTTGAATTGCATCTTTCAAGAAAGCATCCAGAGCTCCCTCGTAGTATAAAAACAATTCGCTCATAATCTATCTCTTCATCTTTAATCCTCGATCCATAAAAAACAATAGCGAGTTTGGTGCGATATAACCAAACTCGCTTTGTGGACTCAGAGTACCACGGCTCTCGATACTGAACAAAGATATTGATTCGATTGCCAGGAAACAACTCTTATACTGCCGTTCCGAAAAAAAACGGCCGCGCGACCACAGCGTCAATCTTGGCGTCTGCAACGTCACCAACCAGTTCAACCCGTTCATGCTGTACTTCGACGCAACAACTGAATCCTGGAAAGAAATCGCCCTTCTCCCCATCATGCCGAACTTCAGCTATCGGTTGACGTTCTGAGAGCGTGTTATGCAAGATGTTGAATGTTTGACCTATACA
>JAFZKU010000080.1 GCA_017551785.1 Bacteroidales bacterium
AGCGCACACTGCCCTTTAAACGGGTGGTGTGCGCTTGCTATATGCCCTGGAGATGCGTCCAGATGGGGTACTCGGCGCACACTTTTGCAGAAAGCAAAATATAGCTTAAATTTGGTGCCCGAATCGTCTTGATCAGATATTAATAATACGATAATGACACAAAAAGTACAAAAACTGCTTAACGACTACCCTGCAGCGAGATGGACGGCGCTCGTCCTCATCGCGCTGATGATGTTCTTCGCCTATATGTTCGTAGACGTCATGTCTCCGCTCAAGTCTCTCATCGAGAGCTCTCACGGCTGGGACAGTGGGGTGTTCGGAACTTATGCATCTGCTGAATACATTCTCAACGTGTTCGGTTTCCTTATCATCGCAGGTATCATTCTCGACAAGATGGGCACCCGCTTCACGGGAGTCCTCTCCGCATCTATTATGGTTGTCGGAGCGCTCATCAAGTTCATCGGCATCAGCGAATGGTTCCAGACCACGGGTTTCTGCAACTGGCTCAACAGCTGGTGGGTGACGATGCCCGGCAGTGCCAAGATGGCTGCCCTCGGATTCATGATTTTCGGCTGCGGCTGCGAGATGGCAGGAACGACAGTTTCAAAAGCTATAGCAAAATGGTTCAAGGGTAAGGAAATGGCGCTCGCCATGGGTCTTGAGATGGCTATCGCCCGCCTCGGTGTCTTCGCAGTGATGTGGATCTCGCCCATCATCGCTGACCGTTTCGGAAATGCCAACGGCATCGTCAATGCAGGCGACAGCGCTTTTGCATCGCTCGGATTCTGCGGCGCGCTGCTTATGATCGGTCTTATCAATTTCATCATATTCACCTTCATGGACCGCAAGCTCGACAAGCAGCTCGTCGCTGCCGGTCTGGCTACAGAAGAGAAATCTCCTGAAGATGAGTTCCACGTTTCAGACCTCGGACAGATCTTCTCCAGCAAGATGTTCTGGCTGGTGGCTCTTCTCTGCGTGCTCTATTATTCAGCTATCTTCCCGTTCCAGAGGTACGCTCCGAACTTCCTCGAGGTGACTCTCGGCATTGACGCCACAGCCGCTTCACGTCTGTTCAGCTGCTTCCCGATCCTGGCGATGTGCCTCACTCCGCTGCTCGGAATCTTCCTGGATACAAAAGGAAAAGGCGCTTCGATGCTGCTCCTCGGTGCGGTGATAATGATTGTATGCCACCTGAGTTTCGCATTCCTGCTGCCGGCATTCCCCTACAAGTGGCTCGCCCTCACTCTCATCGTGATTCTGGGTGTGAGCTTCTCGCTCGTGCCTGCGGCTCTCTGGCCCAGCGTTCCGAAGATTATTGACGAGAAGGTGCTCGGAAGTGCATACTGCCTCATATTCTGGGTGCAGAACATCGGTCTGTGCCTTGTGCCGCTGCTCATCGGCAAGCTTGTCGAGTCTACCGGCGGCTATCTGGTGCCGATGATAGTGTTCTCAAGTTTCGGCGTGCTCGCTTTCATCTTCAGCCTTCTTCTCAAGGCTGAGGACCGCAAGAAAGGTTACGGCCTCGAGAAGCCGAATATCCAGAAATAATAAACTCTCTTGCGCAACACTCCTTTCGCTACTGGCGGAAGGCCTTCCGCATCAAGAAACTGCCCTCCTGGCGAAGGGAAATTGCGTAGCGAATATCGTAGTCTATTCGCCGAGCAATTTGCCCGAGAGCCGTAAGGAGGGCAGTTCTGTCTCTAAGTGCGCAAGTATGCGGTGTTTCAGCAGGCCTTGCGCGCTATGTCTACTTTTCGGTGATATGACGGCCCTCCTTGGGGCTTCAGGAGCTGTTGCTAGGGGGCTTGACAAAAAAGCCCCTTGCGCAACACTCCTTTCGCCACCTGAGGAGGCCCTAACATTCCTAGGAGAACAAAAAAAGCCTTCGGAATCCCGGAGGCTTTTTTGTAGCGTACAGTCTGCGCGCACTAGAACGGAAGATCGTCGCTGTCGTCGCTCTCGAGGCTGTCCAGCGCGATAGGCTGCTGCGGCTGCGGCTTGGGATATGCAGGAGACGGAGCAGGAGCAGGAGCAGCGGCGCGAGGAGCAGGTGCCGGGGCAGGAGCGCCCGGATCTACGTATGCTCCGCCGGAAGGAATCGGCGAGTCCCCTTTGCGACCGAGAAGCTGGATGCTGTCGGCGAGGATTTCAGTGATGTAGCGTTTCTGCCCGTTCTGGTCGTCCCAGCTGCGGGAACGGATGCGCCCTTCGACGAAAATCTGGCTACCCTTGCGGATGAAATTCTCCGCCAGGTCGGCAAGCTGCCTCCACGCCACGATATTGTGCCATTCTGTAATTTCCTTAGCTTCGCCGCTTCCGCGTTCTCTGTATCGTTCTGTAGTAGCGAGGGTAAAACTGGCCACAGAAGCACCTCCCTCCAGATGTCTCACATCGGGATCCTTCCCAACATTGCCGATCAATAAAACTTTGTTAAGTGCCATGATAATCGTTCTTTAATTTTCTCTAAAAGTACTACTAACCCGCCAAAGAAACAAATAAAGTTCTCAACAAAGCATCAGGCGGAAACTTTCGTCGCCCTGGGCGGCGAGCCAGACTTCGCCGGGAATGTATTCGTAGGAGCCGCCGGCAGAATATTGCGGAGCGCGGTAGTTGGCCTCGAAGAGAGTCTTGCCGGCGAGGGTTTCGTCGTTGAGAGACGGGATGGCGACGGGCACGCAATAGATTATGAAGCTGACCGAGGGCAGCACGGCAGGCAGCATCGGCAGCCCGACGGCAAGCATAGTTGCGCTGCTGCGGCGGCCTATGTTGGAAGCGACGAAGCTGACGGCGCGAAGCTCGTCACGGTTCGCTACTACAACATTGTGACCCGCATCCACGGCGGCAAGCGCGGCAGCTTTCGCGGCGCCTCCGCAGCCTACCACCAGCACATCACCGTCAATGCGACGTTCCTCCAGCACACGCCGCACTCCGAGATAATCGGTGTTGTAGGCGTGGACCTCTCCCCCCTCCTTCTTCAGCAGATTCGATGCACCGCAGGCAGCCACCACGTCAGCACAGACATCGGCGGCAGCGGCGGCCTTCTCCTTGAAGGGAGTCGTGACATTCACGGCATCGTAACCTTCCAGGAAGCGGGCGTAGGCCTTGTCGAAATCAGGCTCCTCGATGAGTTCGTAGCTGTGTTCCCCGCCGGGATAGGCAGCGGCGAAAAGCGCGGGGCTCTGGCTGTGATTGATTGGATATCCTATTAGGCCGAAACGCATAAGCTATGATTGTTTTTGCCGGACGGCTTCGTAGCTGATTATCGCCACGGAGGCCGACACATTCAGGGAATCGAGCTTGCCGAGCATCGGTATCAGCAGATGACGGTCGGCTTTCTGTCTCCAGAACTCCTTCAACCCTGTCGACTCGGTGCCGAAAACGACAGCAGTGGGCCGTTTGAAATCAATATCGTAGTATGGAGAGGAATCCTGCAGCTGGGCCGTCAGGATCTGGAAACCTGCGGAGTGGAGCCACTCGTAGGCTTCTTGCGAAGTGCAGGCGGCAACCGGCACAGTGAATATTCCCCCGATGGAAGCCCTTATGAGGTTGGGATTGTAGAGATCCGTCAGCGGGTCGCAGACAATCACTGCGGCAGCCCCGGAAGCATCTGCGGTACGCAGCACTGCGCCAAGGTTGCCGGGCTTCTCAACAGACTCGAGCACAATCACGAACGGAGCGTCGCCGGCCAGTGAAATGCCTTTCAAGCCACGCTCTCTGGCCTCGAAAACCGCCACCACACCCTCAGTCGTATCACGATAGGCAACCTTCGAATAGACATTGTCGGAAATGCCGAAAACTTCCACGGCAGAACCCTCGAAAAGAGATTCAACCTCTTCGAGGGAAATAATCTGCGGGCAGTAATAAACCGAACGGGGGACGAAACCTCCACACAGGCATGAAGAAATCTCGCGGCGGCCTTCCACTGTGAACAGCCCCGTCTGACGTCTGTAGCGAGACTTATCGCCAAGCAGCACCAGCTCCTTGACACGGGGATTTGCAGTGGAAGTGATCTCCATGGCTATGCTTTCTGAGCATCTTCCTCACTCTGCTGGCTCTGAGTCTTCTCAGGGCGCATCTGGGGGAAGAACAGCACATCCTGGATGGTCTGCGAATTGGTCATGAACATGGTGAGGCGGTCGATACCCATTCCGAGTCCAGAAGTCGGCGGCATGCCATATTCCAGAGCACGGACGAAGTCCATGTCGATATACATAGCCTCGTCGTCGCCCTTGGCCTTCAGACGGGCCTGAGCCTCGAAGCGCTCCAGCTGGTCGATGGGATCGTTAAGCTCGCTGTATGCATTGGCCAGCTCCTTGCCGTTCACGAAGAGCTCGAAACGCTCGGTGAGGGCCGGATTCTCGCGATGACGCTTGGTCAGCGGAGACATCTCGACGGGATAGTCGGTGATGAAGGTGGGCTGAATGAGATTCTTCTCGCAATATTCGCCGAAGAGGGCATCCACCAGCTTGCCGTAGCCGAACGACTCGTCAATGGGCACATGTTTGTCCTTGCATGTCTGGCGGAGCTCATCCTCGCTCATGCCGGCGATATCCACGCCAGCATATTCCTTGATGGCCTCGAGCATCGGCAGACGGCGGTAAGGAGCCTTGAACTCTATTTCGTTGCCCCATACGTCGAACTTCGTACAACCGTTGGTGGCTATAGCTATCTTCTCGAGCATAGTCTCCACGAAACGCATCATCCATTTGTAGTCCTTGTAGGCCACGTATATCTCCATGCAGGTGAACTCGGGGTTGTGGGTGCGGTCCATACCCTCGTTGCGGAAGTCCTTGGCGAACTCGTACACGCCGTTGAAACCTCCGACAATCAGCCTCTTGAGGTAGAGCTCGTTGGCGATCCTCAGGTAGAGAGGGATGTCGAGGGTATTGTGATGGGTGACAAACGGCCTCGCAGTAGCACCTCCGGGGATGGGCTGAAGGATCGGGGTCTCCACCTCGAGGCAGCCGTTCTCATTGAAATACTCGCGCATGGTGGCGATTATCCTGGCCCTCTTCTCGAAAGTCTCCTTAACCTGCGGATTGACGATCAGGTCGACATAGCGCATGCGGTAGCGCAGCTCCGGATCGTTGAAACCGTCGTGGACGGTACCGTCAGCGTCAGTCTTGACTATCGGCAGCACGCGCAGGCTCTTGCTGAGAACGGTGAGAGTCTTGGCGTGGATGGAGAGCTGCCCTGTCTGGGTGATGAAAGCATAACCGGTAATGCCGACTACGTCACCTATGTCCAGCAGTTTCTTGAAAACGGTGTTGTACATGGTTTTGTCCTCGTCCGGGCAGATCTCGTCTCTCTTGACATAGACCTGGATGCGGCCTTCGGCGTCCTGAAGCTCCATGAAAGAAGCTGCACCCATGATGCGGCGGCTCATGATGCGGCCTGCTATCACAACGTCGTTGAAATTGCCTTTTTCTGCGTCATAACCAGCCTTGATGGCAGCGCTGGAAGTATTGACCGGATACTCTGCGGCAGGATACGGCTCGATGCCAAGTTCCCTGAGTTTCAAAAGGGAGTCGCGTCTGTTCTGCTCCTGCTCGTTGAGTGCTATATTCTCCATAATCGGTGTATTTCTAACAAATTATCAGTGTCTGGCAAAAATAGTCCTTTTTTTTGAAATAAATAATGGATATATTTGCAAACTGTGACAGAAAATGCGTTATGACACCGATAGCTGAAAAGAAGTGGATAGTAAAGGAGCCCGGCAACCCGGCTCTCGTGCGCCAGCTGGCGCAGGAGCTCGGCATCGACCAGGTTCTGGCCAATCTGCTCGTACAGCGCGGTATCACGACCTACGAGGACGCAATGGAGTTCTTCCGTCCCGACCTGTCGATGCTCCACGACCCCTTCCTCATGCTGGACATGGACAAAGCCGTTGAGAGGATCCACAAAGCCGTCGAGAGCCATGAGAAAATCCTGATCTACGGCGACTATGACGTGGACGGCACTACCGCTGTGGCCCTGATGTACACCTTCCTCAGCCAGGTGACTGACAATCTGGAATATTACATCCCCGACCGCTACGACGAGGGCTACGGCGTTTCATACAAGGGCATCGACTGGGCGGTGAAGAAGAAATGCACTCTGATCATCTGCCTCGACTGCGGCATCAAGGCCATAGAGAAAGTCAAATATGCCAACGACCGCGGCATCGACTTCATCATCTGCGACCACCACCTGCCCGACGCGGAGCTTCCGCCGGCAGTAGCCGTGCTCGACCCCAAGAGGACGGACAGCACCTACCCCTTCGACGACCTGTCAGGCTGCGGCGTAGGATTCAAGCTGGCCCAGGCCTATGCAGCCACTTACAACATTTCCAAGGACAACGTTCTGGAGCTGCTCGACCTGCTGGCCGTCAGCATCGCTTCCGACCTGGTGTCGATTACAGGTGAGAACCGCATCCTGGCCTACTACGGCCTCAAGAGGCTCAACTCCAACCCTCGCAAGGGTCTGCAGTCGATAATCAAGCTCTCCGGCCTCGACAAGCACGTCATCACCATCGACGAGATAGTGTTCAAGATCGGTCCCCGCATCAACGCCGCCGGCCGTATGGAGTCAGGTAGGACAGCCGTCGACCTG
Source organism: Bacteroidales bacterium (assembly GCA_017551785.1). GTDB lineage: Bacteria > Bacteroidota > Bacteroidia > Bacteroidales > UBA932 > Equibacterium. Next base: position 6,592 of record JAFZKU010000080.1, read on the forward strand.
CTTATCTGCCGCAATGACGAAGACGCCCGCAAGATCGGCGACGAGATAAACGAGCATAACAACGAGCGCAAGAGCATCGACCGCGAGATCACATACGAAGCCGTGAACATGGTGCGCAACAACCCTGCCTACGACGGCAAGAAATCCACCATTGTATACAACCCGTCATGGCACAAGGGAGTTGTGGGAATCGTAGCCTCCCGCCTTGTAGAGGCTTACTACCGCCCCACCATAGTCCTGACGAAGTCCAACGGATACATCACAGGCTCGGCCCGCTCCATCGCAGGTTTCGACCTCTATGAGGCCATCGAGTCGTGCTCAGACCTGCTGGAGAACTTCGGCGGACACATGTACGCAGCCGGTCTTACCATGAGGGAAGAGAATCTTCCCGAGTTCACCCGCCGTTTCGAAGAGACTGTCGAGAAGATGATAGACGACGACATGCTCACTCCTATCGTCAACATCGACACTTACCTCGACTTCAAGCAGATAACCCCCAAGTTCTTCCGTGTGCTCAAGCAGTTCCAGCCCTTCGGCCCCGGCAACCAGTCGCCCGTGTTCATATCTGAAAACGTATATGACAACGGCAACGGCCGCAAAGTGGGAAGCGACAACGGACACCTCAAGCTCGAGCTTATCCAGGAAGACTCGGCGTACCTGCCGATCTCGGCGATAGCGTTCAACAAGTCCAACCATTTCGAACATCTGCACTCAGGCAACCCCGTGGACATATGCTACTCCATTGCGGAGAACTACTACCGCGGCCTTGCCAACATCCAGCTCCGTATCAAGGACATAAAGGATAAAGAAGACATTTTCAGGTAACAAATCAACCATCATTATATGAAGAAACTCGATGTAGTTCTCGGATTGCAATGGGGCGACGAAGGAAAGGGCAAGGTCGTGGACGTCCTTGCAGGTTCCTATCCGGTGATAGCCCGTTTCCAGGGCGGTCCCAATGCCGGCCACTCAATCCACTTTGAAGGAAAGAAATTCGTCCTGCGCAGCATCCCTTCAGGTGTGTTCCGCAAGGATACCATTAATATTATAGGTAACGGCGTAGTGCTGGATCCCGTGACGTTCCGCGAGGAATGCGAGAACATAAACGCCAGCGGCGTATCTATCCGCGAAAGGCTGGTAGTCGCCAAGAAGGCCCATCTGATCCTCCCCACCCACCGCATGCTCGACGCAGCCCAGGAGGCGGCCAAAGGCGCTTCCAAGATCGGCTCCACCCTCAAGGGCATAGGCCCGACATATACCGACAAGATAGCCCGCAACGGCCTGCGCGTCGGCGACATCCTCGCCCCGGATTTCCGCAGCCGCTACGAGAAGCTCCGCGACAAACATTTCGAGATGCTCCGCCAGCTTAATTACAGTTGCGATGTGGCCGAGATGGAAGCAGCATGGTTCGACGCCATCGAATATCTCAAGACCTTCAAGCTCGTCAGCGCCGAGTATTTCACCGACAAATGCCTCAGGGACGACAAGGCCATACTGGCTGAGGGCGCCCAGGGCAGCATGCTCGACATAGACTACGGCTCATATCCTTTCGTAACCTCTTCCAACACCGTCTGCGCAGGAGCCTGCACAGGCCTCGGCCTCGCCCCCGGCAGGGTCGGCAGCGTATACGGCATCTTCAAGGCATACTGCACCCGCGTGGGCAGCGGTCCCTTCCCCACCGAGCTGTTTGACGCCACCGGCGAAGAACTCCGCAAGAAAGGCTATGAATTCGGAGCTGTCACAGGCCGTCCCCGCCGCACCGGCTGGCTCGACCTCGTGGCTTTGAAATACACCGTCATGATCAACGGCGTCACCAATCTGATAATGATGAAATCCGACGTCCTCGACGAATTCGACACCATCAAGGCCGCCGTAGAATATGAGGTGGACGGCAAGCGCACCGCAGAAGTGCCCTTCGACACCTACGCCGAAATCACTCCGATATACAAGGAATTCAAGGGCTGGAAAGCCGACATAACATCAGCCACCAGCGAAGACAAGCTTCCCAAGGAGTTCAAGGCATACATCAAATTCATAGAAGATTATCTCGGAGTGCCTGTCACCATCCTCTCGGTAGGTCCTGACAGAGATCAGACCATATTCAGATAGACCGTTGGGAACCATTCTAGAGCATATAGACTCCCCGGCTGACCTCAAGTCCCTTTCAATGGAGGAACTGGAGCAGCTGTGCGAAGAACTCAGACAATATATAATAAGGTGTTGCGCCGAACATCCCGGCCATATCGGGTCGAGCCTCGGTGCAATAGAGATTGCTGTCGCGCTCCACAAGGTCTACAACACACCTGAAGACAAGATCGTGTGGGATGTGGGCCATCAGGCTTATGCTCACAAGATCCTTACCGGCCGCCGCGAAGCCTTCATGCACAACCGCGAGATGGGCGGGCTGTCCGGCTTCCCCAAGATGAGCGAAAGCCCTTACGATTCATTCGGAGCGGGCCACGCCTCCACATCCATCTCGGCAGCGCTGGGAATGGCAGTTGCAGACGAAAAGCTCGGCTCGCCTGCGAAGCACATCGCAGTGATAGGCGACGGCGCCCTGACGGGAGGCCTTGCATTCGAAGGACTGAACAATGCCGGAGGCCTCAAGGCCGACATACTGGTAATCCTTAACGACAACCAGATATCCATAGACCAGAGCACCGGCGGCCTGCACAACACCCTCATCAAGATTACCACCGGCCGCCGCTACAATAAGCTGAAGGACAATGTCTGGAGCGCGCTGGGAGCGACGAAGCTGCGCCGCGGCATCCAGAAGATGGTGAAGAACATAAAGAGGGCCTTCATCAAGACCTCGGAGGTCAATTCGTTCTTCGATTCTCTCGGATTCCGATACTTTGGCCCCATCGACGGCAATGACGTCGACCATATGGTGACATATCTGACAAGGCTGAAGGCCATCAAGGGTCCCAAGCTGCTGCACGTCATAACCACCAAAGGCGCGGGATACAAGCCCGCCGAGGACAACCCCACAGTATGGCACGCCCCGGGCCAGTACGACCCCACCACCGGCGAAACCATCAAGCAGGACGACAAGAGGGCCCGCTACCAGGACGTCTTCGGGACCACCGTCACCAGGCTGGCTGCTGAAGACAAGCGTATAGTGGGCATCACTCCCGCGATGCTGAGCGGCAGCGGACTGAGCATAATGCACAACGCCATGCCTGACCGCGTGTTCGACGTCGGCATAGCCGAGGGGCACGCAGTGACTTTCTCCGCCGGTCTGGCCGCAGGAGGTATGCTGCCTTTCTGCTGCATCTATTCGTCATTCATGCAGAGGGCCTACGACAATGTCATCCACGATGTCGCCCTGCAGAACCTCAAAGTCATATTCTGCCTGGACAGGGCCGGACTGGTCGGCGAGGACGGCGCCACCCACCACGGAGTGTTCGATCTGGCGGCCTTCAGGCCCGTGCCGAACCTGGCCATAGCGTCGCCCCGGAACGAGCTGGAGCTGGCCAACCTGCTTTACAGCGCCACCTGCGAAGACTATCCAGCCACCATTATCCGCTATCCGCGCGGCCGCGGCATCGGCACTCCCTGGAAGGATGAGGCTTTCGGCAAGATCCCTCTGGGCAAGGCTGAGTTGCTTCATAACGACAGCAACGCTACAGTGGCTGTGCTGTCCATCGGGCCTGTTGCTGACAAATGCAGACAGGCGATAGAGCTGGCCAATGAAAAGGGCGTCGGGGTGATCCATTACGACATGCGATTCCTCAAGCCGCTCGATGTGGCTGCTCTCGATGATGTCTGCTCGAAGGTGGATGCGATAATCACCGTAGAGGATGCCTGCAAGGAGGGCGGCCTGCACGGAGCTGTTGCTGAATATGTGGCTGACCGCAAGCCTGCGTGCCGTGTAGAAAGCCTTGGCGTTCCCGACGAGTTCATTTCACAGGGCACCAGGGAGCAGCTTTTCGACTTCTGTGGATATAACACCGATGACATTTTCAAAGCGATTATGGCATTCCACAAAAAATAAATGATATTTTTTTGGTGTTTAATCTAAATCGTTTATCTTTGCAGTCCCGAAAAAGAGCGCAATAGTTGCCGATATAGCTCAGTCGGTAGAGCAGCTGTTTTGTAAACAGCAGGTCGGGGGTTCGAATCCGTCTATCGGCTCAGAGATTTGAAATAACTGGGGAGATACCAGAGTGGCCAAATGGGGCAGACTGTAAATCTGCTGGCGCACGCCTACGGTGGTTCGAATCCATCTCTCCCCACACTTATATAACTCAGGCGGAAATGTTGTGACATAATTGCTATTGCAGCATTACCGCTTTTTTTATAAAAGTGATTTGAAAGCTTGGTATTTTGCGGAAGTAGCTCAGTCGGTAGAGCATCAGCCTTCCAAGCTGAGGGTCGCGGGTTCGAACCTCGTCTTCCGCTCTTTGGGGCAGAGCCCCCGTCGCCTGCAGGCGATAGCGAAGACCGTGCGGGCCGGTTCTGCAAATTTGGTATGTTGCAGTAGCAGGCCTAAAGAAATAGCAGGTCGTAGCGGCAGGGTTTGGGGCAGAGCCCCAGTAAGCATACATGCTGGTGTAGCTCAGGGGTAGAGCGCTTCCTTGGTAAGGAAGAGGTCGTGAGTTCAATTCTCACCACCAGCTCAAATTGATAGAAATATTGATATTTAACATATTAAAGCTTTAAATTATGGCAAAAGAAACGTTCAAAAGGGATAAACCCCACGTAAACATCGGTACCATCGGTCACGTTGACCACGGTAAAACTACTCTGACCGCCGCCATCACTCAGGTATTGGCAAAGAAAGGTCTTTCTGAAGTTCGTTCATTCGACTCAATCGACAACGCTCCTGAAGAGAAAGAGCGTGGTATCACCATCAACACCGCTCACATCGAGTATCAGACTGCTACCCGCCACTACGCTCACGTAGACTGCCCGGGCCACGCCGACTATGTAAAGAACATGGTAACTGGTGCCGCTCAGATGGATGGTGCAATCCTCGTAGTTGCTGCAACTGATGGTCCTATGCCTCAGACTCGCGAGCACATCCTTCTCGCCCGTCAGGTGAACGTGCCGAGAATCCTCGTGTTCATGAACAAGGTTGACCTCGTTGACGACCCTGAGATGCTTGACCTCGTTGAAATGGAAATCCGCGAACTCCTCGCTTTCTATAAATTCGATGAGAACTGCCCGGTTATCCGTGGTTCTGCTCTTGGTGCTCTTAACGGTGATCCTCACTGGGAGGAAGTTGTTATGGAGCTTATGGACGCTGTTGACGAGTACATTCCGCTGCCGAAGCGTGACATCGACAAGCCGTTCCTTATGCCTATCGAGGATATCTTCTCTATCACCGGTCGTGGTACTGTTGCTACCGGTCGTATCGAGACAGGTGTCGTTAAGGTTGGTGACGAAGTTCAGATCATCGGTCTTGGTGAAGAGCCTCGCAAGTCAGTCGTTACTGGCGTCGAGATGTTCCGCAAGATCCTTGACACAGGTGAAGCTGGTGACAACGTAGGTCTTCTCCTCCGTGGCGTTGACAAGAAAGAAGTTAAACGTGGTCAGGTAATCGCTCACCCGAACACCATCACTCCTCACAAAGAGTTCAAGGCTCAGATTTACGTATTGAAGAAAGACGAAGGTGGCCGTCACACTCCGTTCCACAACAAGTATCGTCCTCAGTTCTTCATCCGTACTCTTGACATCACCGGTGAAATCACTCTTCCTGAGGGAACCGAGATGGTTATGCCTGGCGATAACGTAGAAATCAAAGTCGAGCTCATCTACCCTGTTGCTATCAACGAAGGTCTCCAGTTCGCTATCCGCGAAGGTGGTCGTACCGTTGGTGCAGGTCAGGTAATCGGTCTGCTTGACTAAGACCATACTGGTCTAGGGGAATAGAACAAGGGTAGTTCAGCGGTCTCCAAAACCGTCGATGTGGGTTCGAATCCTGCTTCCCCTGCAAATGCCGGATAGTTACGGATCCGGTTGTTATTAACCGGTCGGAAAGGAAGCTTCCACCCTTTCGGGCTACAAAAAAATAACAATGAGTAAATTCGGTACTTACGTTAAAGAGTCTTACAAAGAGCTGACCACTAAGGTTACCTGGCCCACTTGGGACAAGCTCCAGAGCTCAGCCATCATCGTGATGGTTGCGTCAGTGGTCTGCGCCGTAGTCATCTGGGCTATGGACTTCGTCTTCAAGACAATCATGACTGGTATCTACCAATTGTAACTATGAGCGAAGTTGCCAAGAAATGGTACGTAGTCCGTACTGCAGGCGGTAAAGAGAAAAAAGCCAAGGAATACATCGAGAAAGAAATTGAGATCCACGGATTACAACATCTGGTGTCTCAAGTCTTTATTCCCACCGAGAAATATTTCGAAATTAAAAACGGAAAAAGGGTAAGTGCGGAAAGGATTTTCTTCCCCGGCTACATTCTCGTTGAAGCCAATCTTACGGGCGAAATCGAACACCTGATCAAGAACATTCCCTTCGTCGCCGGTTTCCTTTCTGAGAAAACCAATGGCAAAGGAAATGAGAAGAAACCTGTGCCTATCAGAGAATCTGAACTGAACAGGATCCTTGGTCGCGTGGATGACCTGGCAGCTCAGGACGAAGAAACTCTGACTCCTTACGTAATAGGTGAAGCGGTGAAGATCACCGACGGTCCGTTCAACGGGTTTGACGGTACTGTCGAAGAGATCATGGAAGACAAGCGCAAGCTTGGCGTCATGGTCAAGATCTTCGGCCGCAAGACCATCGTAGAACTGAATTTCTCGCAAGTAACCAAAGAATAATTATGGCAAAAGAAATTGCAGGGTTTATCAAACTGCAGATCAAGGCAGGTGCTGCCAATCCGTCACCGCCTGTAGGACCGGCTCTCGGTTCAAAGGGTGTGAACATCATGGATTTCTGCAAACAGTTCAATGCCCGCACTCAAGACAAAGCTGGCAAGATTCTGCCGGTTGTTATCACTGTGTATAGTGATAAGTCTTTTTCTTTCGTAGTCAAACAGCCCCCGATGGCTATCCTTATCAAGGAAGCCGCCAAGGTTGAGAAGGGAAGCTCTGAGCCTAACCGCAAGAAAGTTGCTACCCTCACTTGGGCTCAGGTTCGTGAGATTGCAAAAGAAAAGATGCCTGACCTCAACTGCTTCACCGAGAAGTCAGCCATGAAACTTGTGGCAGGTACTGCCAGAAGTATGGGTATCTATGTTGAGGGAGAATTTCCTGCTGACGTAAATTAAAGTTTCACACGCAATGAGTAAGTTAACAAAGAATCAACAGGCTGTTGCTGCCAAATTTGACAGCAAGAAGCAATACAAGTTGACTGAAGCCTGCGAATTGGTTAAGGAAATTTCCTTCACCAAGTTTGACGCTTCTGTCGAGTTGTCTGTACGTCTTGGCGTCGACCCTCGTAAAGCGAACCAGATGGTCCGTGGCGTCGTGACTCTCCCTAACGGCACCGGTAAGGTTACCCGCGTCCTCTGCCTCTGTACTCCTGACAAGGAGAACGAAGCTAAGGAAGCCGGAGCCGACTACGTTGGTCTGGATGACTATGTAGAGAAGATCAAAGGCGGTTGGACCGATGTCGATGTCATCATCTGTACTCCTTCAGTGATGGGTAAGATCGGTGCACTCGGCCGTATCCTCGGTCCCCGTGGCCTCATGCCTAACCCCAAGACTGGTACTGTTACCATGGAAGTAGGCAAAGCCATCAAAGAAGTTAAAGCCGGTAAGATTGATTTCAAGGTTGACAAGACGGGTATCGTGCACTCAGCTATCGGAAAGGTTTCTTTCTCAGCTGCACAGCTCAACGAGAACGCCGTTGAATTCATCAACGCCATCATCAAGCTGAAACCTCAGGCTCTTAAAGGCACTTATATCAAGAGCATTTATATGTCTTCTACCATGAGTGCCGGTATCAATATTGACAGCAAGTCTGTAGGTGTCGCCGATTAACAATCTGTATCATGAAGAAAGAACTCAAAGAACAAATAATTGAACAGTTGACGGCACAGCTTGAAGCCAATCCTGACTTCTACGTTACGGATATCGAAGGCCTCAATGCAGAGCAGACTTCTGCCCTCCGCCGTGCTTGCTTTGAACATGGCATCAAACTTCTGGTGGTTAAGAACACCCTCCTTCATAAAGTCCTCGACAAAGGAACTGACGAACAGAAATCACTTTGCCAGACTCTTAAGGGTTCTACCGCTCTGATGTTCTCAGATGTTGTGAATGCTCCCGCCAAGCTCATCAAGGAAATGCAAGCCTCTCTCGGCAAACCCGAGCTCAAAGGTGCGTATCTCCAGGAATGTGCTTATATCGGCGCCGAAAACCTCGAGACTCTCATCAATATCAAGTCTCGTGAGGAACTTATCGGCGATATTATCGGCTTGCTCCAGTCTCCGATGAAGAATGTCATCTCTGCTCTTCAGAATGCAGGTGGACAGACTATCGCTGGCTTGGTCAAGACCTTATCGGAAAAATAAAAACATAGAACAAAAACAATTAAAAATAAATAATCATTATGGCAGACATTAAAAAATTGGCAGAAGAGTTGGTAAACCTTACTGTTAAAGACGTTCAGGAACTTGCACAGGTCCTCAAAGAAGAATATGGCATCGAGCCTGCAGCTGCAGCTGTCGCTGTAGCAGCCGCTCCCGCAGCAGCTGGTGAAGCTGCCGCAGCTGAGCAGACTGAATTCGATGTTGTTCTCGTATCAGCAGGTCAGGCTAAGCTTCAGGTTGTAAAGGCCGTTAAGGAAGCTACTGGTCTCGGACTCAAGGAAGCTAAAGATCTCGTAGACGCAGCTCCTAACTCAAAGATTAAAGAGAAAGTATCTAAAGCAGAAGCTGAACAGATCAAAGCCGCTCTTGAAGAAGCAGGTGCTGAAGTTGAAGTTAAATAATTTCGCCAGCTTTTCAGCGAGAGCTATCTAAAGCAATAGGTATAGGGTCATAAAACGCCCTATACCTTTTTGTCGTTATAAAATACGTTTCATAACAACCATTTTAACAAATGCCTCAAAAGTCTAATAATCAGCGAATTTCATTCGCAACTTCCAAAACACTCCTGGACTATCCCGATTTTCTGGAGGTGCAGATCAAATCCTTCAAGGATTTCTTCCAGCTCGACACCACCGCCGAAAACCGTCGTAGCGAAGGTTTGTTCAAGGTGTTCCAGGAGATATTTCCAATAACGGACACACGCAACAACTTCGTGCTGGAGTTCATCGATTATTTCGTCGATCCTCCCCGTTATTCGATTGAGGAATGCCTTGACAGAGGTCTGACTTACAGCGTTCCGCTTAAGGCTAAGCTGAAACTCTACTGTACAGACCCTGAACACGAAGATTTTGACACGGTGATCCAGGACGTGTTCCTCGGAGCCATCCCTTACATGACTCCCCGCGGAACATTCATCATCAACGGATCTGAGCGTATCGTCGTGTCACAGCTGCACCGTTCTCCCGGTGTCTTCTTCGGCCAGAGCCTCCATGCCAACGGCACGAAACTCTACTCTGCCCGTATCATTCCGTTTAAAGGAAGCTGGATCGAGTTTGCAACTGACATCAACAACGTCATGTATGCATACATCGACCGTAAGAAGAAATTGCCTGTCACCACTCTTCTCCGTGCCATCGGATACGAGAGTGACAAGGACATTCTCAACATCTTCGACCTTGCAGAAGAGATCAAGGTCAACAAGACTAATCTCAAGAAATGTATCGGACGCAAGCTCGCAGCCAGGGTCCTCAAGACCTGGAACGAGGATTTCGTAGATGAGGACACAGGAGAAGTAGTCTACATCGAGCGTAACGAAATCATCGTCGACCGCGAGAAGGTTCTCGACGAAAACGACATCGAGGATATCCTCGACTCGGGTGCCGCCACCATTCTCGTTCACAAGGACGACGCCAACAGCTCCGAATATTCTATTATCCACAACACTCTGCAGAAAGACCAGTGCAACACCGAAAAGGAAGCCATCCTCTACACCTACCGTCAGCTGCGTAATTCAGAACCGCCGGATGAGGCTACAGCAAGGGATGTCATCGAGAAACTGTTCTTCTCTGACAAGAGATATGACCTTGGCGACGTGGGCCGCTACCGCATCAACCGCAAGCTCGGTCTCTCTATTCCTGAAGAGACCAGGGTCCTCACCAAGGAAGACATCATCGAGATCATCAAATACTTGATCCAGTTGATGAACTCAAAGGCCTCAGTCGACGATATCGACCACCTCAGCAACCGTCGTATCCGCACTGTAGGCGAGCAGCTGGCCAACCAGTTCAGCGTAGGTCTGAGCCGTATCGCACGTACCATCCGTGAAAGGATGAACGTCCGCGACAACGAGGTCTTCACTCCTATCGACCTGATCAACGCCAAGACTCTCAGCAGCGTAATCAACAGCTTCTTCGGCACCAGCCAGTTGAGCCAGTTCATGGACCAGATCAACCCTCTGGCCGAAATGACTCACAAGCGCCGTCTGAGCGCCCTCGGTCCCGGCGGTCTGAGCCGCGACCGTGCCGGTTTCGAAGTACGTGACGTACACTACACCCACTACGGCCGTCTCTGCCCTATCGAGACTCCTGAAGGCCCGAACATCGGTCTTATCTCATCTCTCTGCGTTTATGCACGCATCAACCCGCTCGGTTTCATCGAGACTCCTTACCGCAAGGTTAACAACGGAAAGGTGGACCTCAGCGACGAAGGTTGCGTATATCTCAGCGCCGAGGAAGAGGAAGACAAGAAGGTCGCTCTGGCAAACGTCCACCTCGATGACGAAGGAAACATTACTGACGACCGTATCAGCTGCCGTTTCCAGGCAGACTTCCCGGTAGTCAGCAAGACCGACGTCGACCTGATGGATGTGGCTCCCAACCAGATATCATCAATCGCCGCATCTCTGATCCCGTTCCTGGAGCATGACGATGCCAACCGTGCATTGATGGGTAGTAACATGATGCGCCAGGCTGTTCCTATCATCAAGCCTGAAGCTCCTATCGTAGGTACCGGCCTCGAAGGTCCCGTTATCCGCGACAGCCGCACCCAGATCACTGCAACAGGTAAAGGCGAAGTGGTATTCGTTGACGCCCGCGAGATCCATGTGAAGTACGAGCGCACCGAGGCCGAGAAGTTTGTAAGCTTCGATCCTGAGATCACAGTCTACAAACTCCCGCTCTGGAGAAAGACCAACCAGAACACTACCATCCACCTCACTCCTATCGTCCGCAAGGGCGACAAGGTGAAACCGGGACAGATCCTCACCGAAGGCTATTCAAGCCAGAACGGAGAGCTTGCCCTCGGCCGCAACCTGAAGGTAGCTTTCATGCCTTGGAAGGGATATAACTTCGAGGATGCCATCGTCCTCAGCGAGAAGATCATCCGCGAAGATATCTTCACTTCTATCCACGTGGATGAATACATTATGGAAGTGCGTGACACCAAGCGCGGTATGGAAGAGCTCACCAGCGATATTCCGAACGTCAGCGAGGATGCCACCAAAGATCTTGACGAGAACGGTATCATCCGCATCGGCGCTTCTGTAGAGCCGGGCGATATCCTGATCGGTAAGATCACTCCTAAAGGCGAGAGCGATCCCAGCCCTGAAGAGAAACTCCTCCGTGCAATCTTCGGCGACAAGGCCGGCGATGTCAAGGATGCATCTCTCAAGGCTTCTCCTTCACTTTCAGGTGTAATTATCGACAAGCATCTCTACAGCCGCATCAACTCCAAGGAGACCGGCAAGAAAGAGAAGGCTCAGATCAAAGCCCACGAGCAGGCTGCTACCGATGAATTCCTGCGCAAGACCGGCGAACTCCGCACTATCTTTATCGACAAACTCTGCACCCTCACCGAGGGTAAGAAGAGTGCCGGAGTCATCGACCTGTTCAACGTGGAAGTCATCGCAAAGGGCGCCGAGTTCACTCGCGAAGCGCTCGAAACTATCGACTACAATGTCATCAGCCCTGTCAAATGGACTTCTGACAAGAATACAAACAACATGATCAAGTCTCTTATAGGTAATTACCTGATTGCCTACAAAGAGCAGGATGCGCAGCTCAAGCACATCAAATACAACCTCACCATCGGCGACGAGCTTCCTAGCGGCATCATGCAGCTGGCCAAGGTTTACGTTGCCAAGAAGCGTAAGATCAGAGTCGGTGACAAGATGGCCGGCCGCCACGGTAACAAGGGTATTGTTGCCAAGGTTGTACGCGACGAAGACATGCCGTTCCTCGAGGACGGTACTCCTGTCGACATCGTCCTCAACCCTATGGGTGTGCCCAGCCGTATGAACCTCGGACAGATTTTCGAAACCGTGCTCGGTTGGGCCGGCAAGGAACTCGGTCTGAAGTTCGCCACACCTATTTTCGACGGTGCAAGCCTCGAAGACATCTGCAAATACACCGACAAGGCAGGCGTGCCTCGTTTCGGCAAGACTTATCTGCGCAATGGTGAAACCGGCGAACTCTTTGACCAGCCGGCTACAGTTGGTGTCATCTACATGATCAAACTGGGTCACATGGTTGACGACAAGATGCACGCACGTAGCATCGGTCCTTACTCTCTCATCACTCAGCAGCCTCTCGGCGGTAAAGCCCAATTCGGAGGTCAGCGTTTCGGAGAGATGGAGGTATGGGCCCTCGAAGCATTCGGCGCTGCCAACGTGCTGCAGGAAATCCTGACTATCAAGTCGGATGACGTCACAGGAAGGGCAAGAGCTTATGAAGCCATCGTCAAGGGCGATCCGATGCCTACACCTGGCATTCCGGAGTCCCTCAACGTACTAATCCACGAGCTCCGCGGTCTCGGCCTGAGCATTCACCTTGATTAATTATTTGTTTGATCATTAAAAACGCAATACAATGTCTTTGAATAAAGATACAAAAGTCAAAACCAATTTCAACCGCATCAGTATCGGACTGGCATCTCCGGATGACATTCTGAAACGCTCTTCAGGTGAAGTTCTCAAGCCGGAAACCGTCAACTACCGCACCTACAAACCGGAGCGCGACGGTCTTTTCTGCGAAAGGATTTTCGGACCCACCAAGGACTACGAATGCCACTGCGGAAAGTACAAGAGAATCCGCTACAAAGGCATCATCTGCGACCGATGCGGCGTGGAAGTGACAGAGAAGAAAGTGCGCCGCGAGCGCATGGGCCACATCACCCTTACGGTGCCGGTTGCCCACATCTGGTATTTCCGCTCTACTCCGAACAAGATCGGCTATCTGCTCGGTCTGCCCAGCAAGAAGCTCGAGGCTGTCATCTATTACGAGAAGTATATAGTGATCCAGGCCGGTGCAGCTTCTCAGTTCGGCGTAAATGTCAACGACCTGCTCTCAGAAGACGAATACCTCGACGTTCTCGACAAGCTCCCTGCTGAGAATCAGGCGCTTGACAACGAGAATCCCGACAAGTTCATCGCCGGAATGGGTGCAGAAGTCATCTATGACATGCTCTCTAAGCTTGACCTCGACCAGCTCAGCTACGATCTCCGCCACAAGACTGAGACCGAAACTTCACAGCAGCGCAAGAACGAGGCTCTCAAGCGTCTGAGCGTCATCGAGGCCTTCCGCGAGTCTAAGGACATCAACCGTCCCGAGTGGATGATCATGAAGGTCATCCCCGTGATTCCGCCGGATCTGCGTCCCCTCGTTCCTCTGGATGGCGGCCGTTTCGCCACTTCAGACCTGAACGACCTCTACCGTCGCGTTATCATCCGCAACAACCGTCTCAAGAGGCTCATCGAGATCAAGGCTCCCGAAGTCATCCTCCGCAACGAGAAGCGTATGCTTCAGGAAGCTGTCGACTCACTGTTCGACAACAGCCGCAAGAGCAACGCAGTCAAGACTGAAGCCAACCGTACTCTCAAGTCTCTGTCAGACAGCTTGAAAGGTAAGCAGGGCCGCTTCCGTCAGAACTTGCTCGGTAAACGTGTCGACTATTCAGCACGTTCCGTTATCGTGGTTGGTCCTGAGCTCAAGATGCACGAGTGCGGTCTTCCTAAATACATGGCCGCCGAGCTCTACAAGCCGTTCATCATCCGCAAGCTCATCGAGCGCGGCATCGTGAAGACTGTCAAGAGCGCCAAGAAGATTGTAGACCGCAAGGATGCAGTCATCTGGGATATCCTCGAG
>JAFZKU010000081.1 GCA_017551785.1 Bacteroidales bacterium
CGCTCTTTACGTTGTAGACGCCGGTCTGGTGGGCCAGAGGCACATAGAGCAGGATGGTCTCGGCATTCTTGCGCATCTGGTCGGACTTGCTGAGCATGCTCAGGTTGCGCATTATCTCCAGACGGTCAGCCAGCTTGATGAGGAACACCTTGGGATCGCTGGAATATGAGGCAATCAGCTTGCGGTAGCGGTCGGCCTCCAGGCGGGTGTCCTTCGGCTTGATCTCGGAAATCTTGTTGAGGCTGACTGCCATGTCTATGACAGCCTTGTCGAAGGAATCGCGTACTGCGTCGAGGCGGGTGTTGTCCTGGCGGCTGGCCTCGTGCAGGAACACTGCAGAAACAGCGTCGGCACCGAGTCCCAGTTCGCCCGCGACTATCTCAGCTACTGCCAGGGGATGCTCGATGAAGGGGTGGTTGTTGCTGCGGAACATACCCTCGAGGGATGTGCATGCAAGGTCGTACGCACGGCGGATGGCCGCGGCGTCAGACTCGGAGTAATACCCGCATATCCTGTCTATCGCATCCTTCATTTCTCAAGCAGTATCTTGAGTGCGTTCATTTCGTCTCTTGCCTTGGCGGCTGCGAGGAAGTCGAGCTGCGCTGCAGCGTCTTCCATCCTCTTGCGGGCAGCTGCGATGGCTGTCTTGAGCTGGGCGGGATCCATCTTGCTGATGACGGGGTCCTCCTCCAGATATCTTGCCTGCCGCTGCAGCTCGTTCTCGCGGTCATAGCCGTCCATCCTCACGAGCGCGTTGTAGGCTTTTATTCCGACCTGCTGAGGAGTGATTCCGTGCTCCTCGTTGTAGCGCTGCTGCTTTGCGCGGCGCCTCTCCGTCTCGTCTATCGTGCGCTGCATCGACTCGGTGACCGTGTCGGCATACATTATCACCTTGCCGTTTATGTTCCTCGCTGCGCGGCCCGCAGTCTGTGTCAGCGACCTTTCGCTGCGCAGGAAGCCTTCCTTGTCAGCGTCCAGTATTGCCACCAGGCTCACCGTGGGCAGGTCAAGCCCTTCTCGCAGCAGGTTCACTCCCACCAGCACGTCGAAACGGCCGGCCTTGAAGTCTTCTATTATCTCCACCCTTTCGAGAGTGTCCACGTCGGAATGGATGTAGCGGCTGCGCACGTCCATCTTCGTCAGATACTTCTCCAGCTCCTCGGCCATGCGCTTGGTCAGCGTAGTCACAAGCACCCTCTCGTCCTTTTCGCTGCGTATCTCTATCTCTTCCAGCAGATCGTCGATCTGGTTCTTGGTGGGCCGCACCTCTATCGGAGGATCCAGCAGGCCAGTAGGCCTTACCACCTGCTCCACAACCAGTCCGCCGCACTGCTGCAGCTCGTAATCTCCCGGCGTTGCGCTCACATACAGCTTCTGGCCCAGAATGTTCTCGAATTCGTCGAACTTCAGGGGGCGGTTGTCCGCAGCGGCCGGCAGTCGGAAGCCATATTCTATCAGGGTTTCCTTGCGGGCCCTGTCGCCGCCGTACATCGCGCGCACCTGCGGGATGGTCACGTGGCTTTCATCTATAAAGGTAATGAAATCGTCGGGAAAATAATCAATCAGACAGAAAGGTCTCTGCCCCGGCTTGCGGCGGTCGAAGTAGCGGGAGTAATTCTCGATGCCCGGACAGTAGCCTATCTCCTTGATCATCTCGATGTCATATTCCACCCTCTGCTTCAGCCTTTTGGCCTCGAGGCTGCGGCCTATCTCGTTGAAATAAGACACCCGCTCCATCATGTCGTCCTGGATCTGGCTGATGGCGTCGCGGGTGCGTTCTTTTGTCGTGACGAAGTTGTTGGCAGGGTATATAGTGATTTCGTTCAGGTATTCCACTGTCGCGCCGCTGATAGGGTCGATGAGCTCCAGCGACTCTATCTCGTCGCCGAAGAAGACCACCCTGCAGGCCATCTCTCCGTATGCCAGATATATGTCGATGCTGTCTCCCTTCACGCGGAAGGTGCCCCTCTTGAACTCTGTCTCGTTGCGGTTGTAGAGGGCGTCCACCAGAGCGTAGAGGAATTTGTTGCGGCTGATGGTCTGGCCTCGGGTGACTGTCACCGTGCTGTCGTGGAAGTCTTCGGGGTTGCCGATGCCGTAAAGGCATGACACCGACGATATGACCACCACGTCGCGGCGTCCCGAAAGCAGGGCCGATGTAGCCCGCAGACGCAGCTTGTCAATCTCGTCGTTTATGCTGAGGTCTTTCTCGATATAGGTATCGGTGGTCGGTATGTAAGCTTCCGGCTGGTAATAGTCGTAGTAGCTTACGAAATACTCCACGGCATTGTCCGGGAAGAACGACTTGAACTCGCCGTACAGCTGGGCGGCCAGGGTCTTGTTGTGGCTCAGGATAAGGGCTGGCCTCTGCATTCTCTCGATGACGTTCGCCATCGTAAAAGTCTTGCCGCTGCCTGTGACTCCCAGCAGTGTGGCACAATCGACCCCGGAGCGGAATGCACTGCATATCTGCTCGATAGCCTCCGGCTGATCGCCAGTGGGCTTGTAAGGCGATTGTATCTTGAATTGCATTAGGGCGGCGGCTTACTCGCCTGCAGCCTTCAGTCTTTCTGCATTCTCTGCGATCTGCAGCTGGTCTATCAGCTCCTGGATATCTCCATCCATGAACACAGGAAGATTGTACATAGTGTAACCTATGCGGTGGTCTGTCACGCGAGACTGGGGATAGTTGTATGTCCTGATCTTTGCTGAGCGGTCTCCGGTAGAGACCATGGTCTTACGGGTAGATGACACCTCGTTGAGATATTTCTCGTATTCGAGGTTGTAGAGTCTGGTACGCAGCTCGGCCATCGCCTTGTCGAGGTTCTTGAGCTGCGAACGCTCGTCCTGGCACTGGACTACGATACCTGTGGGGATATGTGTCAGGCGGATTGCGGAGTATGTGGTGTTCACTCCCTGTCCGCCGGGACCTGATGAGCAGAACGTATCCTTGCGGATGTCGGACATGTTGAGCTCGATATCGAATTCGTCGGCCTCGGGCAGCACTACCACTGAGGCTGCAGAGGTGTGGACGCGGCCCTGGGTCTCGGTCTGGGGAACCCTCTGAACGCGGTGCACGCCACTCTCGTATTTCATGGTGCCGTACACCTTGTCGCCAGAAATCTTCGCAACTATCTCCTTGAAACCGCCCATGGCGCCTTCCGACTGGCTGTTCACTTCGATCTTCCAGCCCTTCTTCTCGCAGAACTTGCTGTACATGCGGAAAAGGTCTCCGGCGAAGATGGCAGCTTCGTCGCCGCCGGTGCCGCCGCGGATCTCGATCATGGCGTTCTTGGAATCCTGAGGGTCGGCGGGGATAAGCAGCACTTTGATCTCTTCCTCGAGCTTCGGCAGCTGCGGTTCGATGTCATTAACCTCCTCGCGGGCAATTTCCTTGAGCTCCTCGTCCTTTTCGTTCATGAGGATGTCTTTCGCGGCCTGAAGGTCGTTAAGGAGTTTGGAATAGTTCTTTCCCGCAGCCACGATCGGCTCAAGCTCCTTGTACTCTTTGTTCAACTGCACGAATTTCTTCATGTCAGCAATAACTTCGGGGCTTGAAATCTGTTGCTCCAGGGAATTGTATTTGGCCTCAAGGTCGGCCAGCTTCGTCAGTAAGGTATTCTCCGCCATATTATCAAGATTAGCCCGCAAAAATAGCAATTTTCCGGCGATTTTCCTAATTAGCGTCCTGTGATATGGCGGATGGCGCTATACCTGCTCCCAACCCATTCTGGCTGCAAGTTCAGCAACGAAAGCAGCGTCTTTCTCGGGAACACGAAGAGTAATAGCCTTGCTTCTTCCGTAGGCGGGACGTCCTGAATCCATCAGCATTGCTGGCTCTGGAGAAAGTGAATCGAAGTAATCCATGTAATGTTCAGGAATAGCAGACGGTTTGTCAACAGCTTCTGTCAGAACCTTCTTGACAAATGCGTTGATAGAAATACCCTCTTCTGAAGCGCGATTTGCAATCTTTCGATGAACATTCGGTGCAACCCTCACATTGAAAGCGCCAGAATAACTCTTATCGGGCTTGCAGTTATGCTCCTCGCAGAAAATTAGATAATCATCAACAGCCTCGTGAAATGCAGCAGTCAACTCCTCCACAGATTCGCCTTCATAATTCACCAGACCGTCAATTCCCTCTATCTTTCCAAAAAACACTTTGTCAGGCTCGCTATATGCAACTGAACCGATATATCCTTTGTACTTAAGTGTATTCATATCAAGTCTCCATTTTTAATTAATTCAGACAGTATTTGTTTTACAGCATAATCCTTCAATTCCTTTTGAGGATGAGGTCGATGTAGAAACAACGGTATTCTTCCCTTCTTGAAGAAAAGTACTCTGGAACCAGAGGTTTTACCCTTTTCGGACTTTTGATACCCGAGAAGGTGCAGCAATCTCGCGGCTTCATCAAAGGTAAAGTCGGCCGGTCGGCTTTTCAGCCTCTCAATCAGTTTTTCTTTCGTTCCCATATGCAAATGTAACTAATTTTTAGTTACAAATAAAGAAAAAGTAATCTGTGGCGCAGAAACAATAAAAGGCGACCCATGGGCCGCCTTTTCTATGCTTCACAACCAGCTTATTCGGCCGGAACGAAATGGTAGTGAGGACCGAAGCGCTCGAAGGCTGCGCGGTCGAGCTCCTCGCGGTGGTCCGGATGCGCGATGCTGATGATAGCCTTGGCGCGCTCCTGAAGGCTCTTGCCGTAGAGATCCACGGCGCCGAACTCTGTCACGAGCCAGTGCATGTGGTTACGGGTCGTTACGACACCGGCACCTTCGGTGAGCACGGGCGCGATCTTGCTGATGCCCTTGTTGGTGACAGAAGGCATGGCGATGATGGCCTTGCCGCCCTCGCTGAGGCTTGCGCCGTAAGTGAAGTCAATCTGGCCGCCCACGCCGCTGTAGAACTTGGTGCCGAGGCTGTCAGCGCACACCTGACCGGTGATGTCCACCTGAAGTGCACTGTTGATGGCAGTCACCTTCGGGTTCTTGGCGATAACATACGGGTCGTTGGTATATCCGACATCCATCATTGCAACCATCGGGTTGTCGTCGATGAAGTTGTA
>JAFZKU010000082.1 GCA_017551785.1 Bacteroidales bacterium
ACCGGAAGTAGCATAAACTACAACGACAACTACGCAACACAAACCCACAAATTCAGTACTCGCTGTATTCGAAATTTGGGCTATTATGTTGACGATAATACATCTGAGCGAGTAGATATCACCCTGGCGGATCCCAGTATCGAGCCGCAGTCCTATGTCACTGCCATACGTAAGCATCTTGAAGATGACGGTACTGTTACCAGCCCTTATACCGGACAATATAACGACAATGTTTTCTATGAGTTCGACTGCTCCCGTATCAATGTTGCATCGCTCCGGTCGCGGGTTGACCACGAGCTGGTGGGCCACGACGAAAACAGTCGAATGGCTTGCCTGCCCAGTGTTTTTGTTGCAGCTCCGCTGTCACAAGCGATTAACGTTAGCAGTTATAATTCGCATTCTTTCAACGGAACGTCTTATAATCTGACAACCTTTAAAGGACTTAATGATTATCTGGATGCCAGCTTCGGTGATATGGAAAAGGACTTCGACGTCTGTCCCGATGGCTACCGGTTACCCAATGTCCGGGAAATTGCCATTATGTGGAACATTGTCACAGATTATCAAGGAGAAGGATTAGGCGATTCTTCTTTCTTTGGAAACGCAAACGGCAATTCCGCCCCGTGCAGAACCCATTGGTCCAAAGGGCCTGATGGCTCCAATAAGGTGAACAATGCCTGGGGCTGGGGCATGCTCAGCACCAAGGTTCTGATGGCGATACCCACCGACACGCACTTAATTCAAAAACCTCGCTGCGTCCGGGATTTATAGGTCCACTCCTACTCTTTCTTGCAACAAATAGTTTGAGGCTAGAAAAATACTCGTTATTTTTGTAAGAAGAGTATTAGATTCAGACCTATGTCCACATCACAATACCATTTAGACTTGCATTCGCAGGCGATTCTCG
The DNA here is from genome assembly GCA_017551785.1 of Bacteroidales bacterium. Taxonomy (GTDB): domain Bacteria; phylum Bacteroidota; class Bacteroidia; order Bacteroidales; family UBA932; genus Equibacterium. Next base: position 908 of record JAFZKU010000082.1, read on the forward strand.
AGGAGTATCGCAGTAATTTGCAGTTGTTCGAGCAGACTTCGAAGGAGGCTCTGGCTTGTATTAAAGAGAAGCTTTCGCAGGCGGATGTCGTGGTCGCGGCGCTGGAGAGCCGCGTGAAGACTGAAAAGTCGCTGGCGGGGAAGCTGGAGCTGAAGGGTTCGAAGTATGCTTCGCTGAAGGATATCACCGACATCGTGGGTATCCGCGTCATTACGTTCTACATCGACGATGTGGACAAGGTGGCGAGTGCTGTGGAGCGTCTGTGGGAGATTGACTGGGAGAACAGCGTGGACAAGCGCAGGCTCCACCAGATCGACAGCTTCGGCTATATGTCGCTCCACTATATCTGCCACGCCCCGAATTCCCCCTATCGCTTCGAGATTCAGATCCGCACGCTGCTGCAGCATGCGTGGGCCAATATGAACCACGACACTGGCTACAAGTCTGGAGTCGAGATTCCGAAGAGTTACTTGCGCAACATGAACCGCCTTGCTGGCATGCTGGAGCTGGCCGACGAGCAGTTCAGCCGCATCCGCACCGAGCTGACGGACTACCGCCGCAGGGTGCATGCCCTCGTGGCTTCCGGCAACCTGGACGAAGTGCCGCTGGACGGCGATTCGTTCCGCAGCTTCCTGGAGCTGGACCCCTTCGGCCCGCTGAACCGCAAGATCGCGGCAGTCAACCAGGCCGAGATCGAGGAGGTGTCACTTTACAGTTATCTGGCTGTCTTCAAGGAGCTTGGCCTCAATACTCTGGGTGAAGTTTCCAAACTCATCAACAAATATTCCGATGCAGCCTACCAGATGGCCTGCTACCAGATAGGCCTCACCGACCTCGACATCCTGTCGTCTTCGATAGCGCCGCAGAACCTCTGCATAGTCTACATCCTAATCAACGGCGGAGGCCGCGCCGGGCTGCGCAACATGCTCGACACGCTGAACGGACCTTCAGAGAGCAACGACATGATCGCAAGCATGCTCATCGAGCAGGCCCAGGACCTTCCCTTCATGAACACCTAAACTATGGCAAACAAGAAAATGGACACCAGCCTTCTCGACAAGGCTATCATATATGCAGTCAAAGCCCACTCAGGCGTTGAACGCCGCGGCAAGGGCTATCCCTATATCGTACACCCCATGGAGGCTGTGGAGATAGTGGCCACCATGACTCCCGACCAGGAACTGCTGGCCGCCGCTGCGCTGCACGACGTGGTGGAGGACACTCCCACCACCGTGGAGGACCTGCGCGCCGTCTTCGGCGACCGTGTCGCCTCTCTAGTAGCTGCTGAGAGCGACATCGAGATCGACGGCCTCAGCGACGCAGAAAGCTGGCACACGCGCAAGCAGGTGGCCATCGACCGTCTGGCCGCTGCGCCGAGAGATGCCAAGATGGTGGCTCTCGGCGATAAGCTGTCGAACATGAGGACCATCTGGCGCGACTGGCTGGCCATGGGCGACGACATCTGGAACATATTCCACGTCACCGACAAGGCCGAGCACGAATGGCACTACCGCGGTCTGGCAGACTCCCTGCGCGAGCTCGACGACACCATTGCATTCAAAGAATTCGAACATCTGATAAACAAAGTATTCGGCAAAAAGTAACAGCCATGGAAGCAAGACCCATTTCTCTCGACGACTTCGTTCTTTCAGGCGGAGGTTTCAACGGCGAAAGCTACAACCACAAGTCAGACCCCCTGTTGATGCTCAAACTGTATTTCCCCGGCAAGATCAAACAGCCGCTGGACGAGATGATGCTCGCCCGAAAGGTTTACGACATGGGAATCCCAACTCCGGAGCCGGGCGAATATGTTGTAACCGACGACGGCCGCTACGGCATCCTGTTCCGCCGCATAGTCCGCAAGAAGTCTTTTTCACGCGCTACCGGCGACAATCCCTCTAATGTGGCCAAATATGCTGCAGAATTTGCCGAGATGTGCCTCAAACTGCATTCGACACATGTTGATACCACACAGTTCGAAAACGTCAAGGATCGCTATTATAAGCTTCTGAAGGAGAATCCGTTCTTCACCTCTGCCGAGAAGGGCAAGCTGGAGAAGTTCATCGCCGACACTCCGTATGAAGATACGGCCATCCACGGCGACCTGCAGTACAGCAACGCAATCTTCGCCGGCGACAAGCGTTACTTCATCGACCTGGGAGATTTCTGCTACGGCAACCACCTGTTCGACCTGGGTATGGTATTCCTGTCGACCAACCTGAGCGACGAGTCGTTCATCAAGGAGACCTTCCACATGTCGAAGCCGCTGGCCATCGAGTTCTGGAGGCAGTTCGTGCCGGTTTATTTCGGCAAGCACGCCGTGCTGTCGGAGATCGAGGAGATGATCCTCCCCTACGCCGGCCTCAAGACCCTTATCATAGAACGCGATGCAGGGCAGCCCCAACCTGAGTTCAGAGCCGCCCTGCGCAGTATTCTCGACTGACAGTAATTCCGTCAGCACTAGTAGCTTAAGCCGAAGCCGAAGGGGAATGAAGGATCCTTCGAGTCGTACGGCATATCCTCTTTCTGAGCCCTTACTGCATCCATAGATGAAGGGATCTCGAAGGGAAGTTTGCTCTTCGGGTTGTGACGTCCGAAGATCACATCCATCACGGCCACATCCGTCGGGTCGAATGACAGCAGCATCGCCTGCGGAAGGCCTTTGAGTTCCTCAGTTATCACCAGTGAAGAACCTGTGGGGTTGATGTCAGCCACCACCGGCTTGCCTGTTGCAACATAAGCCTTCACCTTGGCCAGTTTCTCAGCCGGGAAGTCGATGTTTACTTCCTGTGCGTCCAGAGGACCGCCGCCGAAGCCGGGGCCACCAGGCCTGCGCTCAGGAGAAGGAGTCGTGCGGTAGATAATGAGGTCGGCCTGAGCCGGCTTTTCAACCACAGTGCCGTATTTGGCAGCTACGTCCGGAGCGATGCCGTCCACGAAGACCTTGATGCCCTCTTTGGCCGGCAGGATGCCGTTGTTGGTCAGCAGCACGTTTGAAACCCTCTGGCACTCCAGGCCGAAGGCTTCGTTCTCGGGGCTCTGGAGGATCTGTGCAGCCTTCGCAGGGTCTACGTAGGGATTCTCGAAGAGGCCGAGGATGAAATGCCACTGGAGGATGCGTGAGGCTGCGAGGTCGATGCGTTCTTCAGTCACGCGGCCTTCGTTCACCAGCTCGACCACCAGCTCCGGAGTGGTCTCCGAACCCATTTGGTCGACGCCGGCGTTTATAATCATCTCCATGTTGTCCTTGCGGGTGGTCTTGCCCTGCAGAGAAGGTTTCAGCGGGCCGTTGCCCACTACGCCCCAGTCGGTGCAGATGGCGCCCTTGAAGCCGAGCTCTCCGTAGAGCACTTCGGTGGACATGTGGTATGAATAGTTGACGTTGAGAGAGTCTGAGAAGGTGCCGCTGTAGTAGCCCATGGCTGCCAGTGCGCCCTTCTCGATGCCTTTCCTCCAGGGGAGGTAGTGGTATTCCTGATTGTTACCCGGATATACCAGCCAGCGGCCGCTGCCGCCGAGGTGCGGTCCGCTGCCGGGCCAGTGCTTCAGGTGGACAAGGATCTTACCGGGGCCTACGTTTTCGCCCTGGGCGCCTTCGATGAGGGCTCCGGTCATTTCAGCTGTGAGCTCAGCAGACTCTGAGAAGCAGCCCATGTTGCGGCTCCAGCGGGGTTCGGTGATCACGTCGATCTGCGGGCCGAGGAACATGTGGAGGCCGACGGCGCGGTATTCAGCCGCCATTATCTCACCGAAGCGGCGCATCATGTCAGGGTCGCCGCCAGCAGTGATGCCAACCTGGCCTTCACCGTTGGTGATGTGTGAGAAATACTGGGTTCCGCTCACATGGCCGCCCAGCTTGGCGCTGTGACGGGGGTCTGACGAGAAGACGATCGGGATGCCGAGGCGCGAAGCTTCAGCTATCTCCTGCATGCCGTTCGACCAGTTTGCGAACTTCTCGGGAGCTGCCACACCGTTGTTCAGGATGCAGCGGAAGTTCTTCTCCTCGATGTAGCTCTTGGCAGTGGCGGTGCGGCGCATCTGGCCCATCGCCATAGCTCCGGCATTCTGTCCGCCGGGGCCGATGGGGCCTGCATAGCGCTCTTCTTCAGCCTTGCGCAGAGCTTCCTTCTCCTCGTCGGTAAGGTCGTATTTCACTATTCCGCTCTCTGTAACAGCGATGTTAGGATGGAACATCAGGCCCACCTTCTCCTCCAAAGTCATCTGGCTCACCAGGTCAGCGATGCGTTTGTCCATCGGCTTGCGCCAGTCTTCGTAGACGTCCAGCTTTCCGTTCTTGTTAAGGTCCTTGAACTGGTATTTGCCCACCTTGATGATATCCACCTTGCGGGCGCCCAGCTCGGGTTGCTCATATTTCTTGCAGCCAGCGGTAAGGATGGCCACCGCGGCCAGAACTGCTATGGCTATTCTTTTCATAGCGGGCTGCTATTTGAAGATGAGCTGTGAGAAATTGAAGAGACCGTATTTCCATACGACGAAGTTGTGGCCTTCGCCGGGATATTCGATCAGAGTGCAGGGGATGCCGTTCTCGTCGCAGAAGGCTTTCAGGCGTGAGCTGTTGTACATCAGGCCGTCTTCGCTGCCGCATACCATCCAGAGTAGTTTGTTCTCGGCCTTGGTCTTTGCTACGTCGGGGATGAGGACTTCAGGGGTGTTGGTGTTCGGGGCTGATGAGAAGCCGCCCACGAATGCGAATACGTCCATGTGGCCCAGACCGAAGTTCAGTGACTGGCCGCCGCCCATAGACAGGCCGGCGATAGCGCGGTGCATCTTGTCGGTATATACGTTGTACTTACCCTCGATGAAGGGGATCAGGTCGCCCAGCAGATCGTTCTCGAAAGCAGCGAAGGCGGGAGCCGTGGCATATACGTTGCCCTCGGCGCGGTCGTTCACCTGTGCGCGGCCGTTAGGCATTACGATGATCATCTCGGCGGCCTTGCCGTCAGCATAGAGGTTGTCCATGATGACGTTCGGAACACCGCCCTTGAGCCATTCAAGCTCGTCTCCGCCGATGCCATGGAGCAGATAGAGCACGGGGTATTTCTTTGCAGGGTCAAATTTAGGGGGCAGATAGACAGTGGCTTTGCGGACAGTACCTACGAATTCAGATTTGTACTCGACAGTCTCGATAGTACCACGGTCGATGCCGGGGCGCTCTGCGTCAAAACCGGCGGGGGCAGCGACATAGGGGTCGAAGGTCACGTTAATCTGCGGCCGCGGCTGGCCGAAACCTCCTCCCATGCCCATCTGGGCCTGTGCAGTGAAAACGGCGAGAGCCAGCACTGCGAGGGTCAATAATGTTTTTTTCATAGCGGGTATTGTTTTAGATTTAGAATTCAAAACCGATTGAGGCATAGCCGGTGACGCCTGTTTTCTCGCACCACTGGACTGCTATTTTCAGCGGACCGAGCGAGGTCTGGCGGGCATACTCACCACCGAAGGCATAGATCGGAGCCACTTTGACGAAATTGCGGATATCGTTGTCGGTGTAGAAGCTGCCGGTTCGCAGCGTGATGAAGTTCTTGCGGCCGAAGTTGTAGCGGAAATCAAACTGGGTTACGAGAGTGTAGTCGTAGCAATTGACATATCCTGTCGGAGAGGGGAAGAACGCTATCTGGCGCTCAGTGTAACGGTTGGTAAGGAAGCCTCCGACGTTTACTATATGTTTGGGGTTCATGTAGCCGCAGTCGGTCGACATCCAGCCTACGTTGATCGTGGGGACTATCGCGAAGTTTTCGGTGACGGGGATCACACCGTCGATGGTTCCAACTACAGAGGCATAAAGAGGAACGCTGCCGTCTTTGGTCAGCACATCGCCAGCTTCGTGGAACTGATAGTTCGGGTCGAGGTCGATAGTATATCCTTTGAAAGCCATGCGGCCGTTGAGTTCCAGCCTCATACCCCTCCTGGGGAAATAGCTGTCGTCGAAGGTGTCATACTTGAACGATGCGAAGGTTGAAAGCCAGTAGCTCTTCCAGTCCCAGTCTTTCCACTGGAACTCTTTGCTCAGATAACGTTCGAAGGGGTCCATCTCGAAGGTGGCTCCTATCCTCATGTTGCCGAAACGCATCCTGGAGTCTTCCAGGAATATGTCTGTGGCCATAGTGAAGAGCTTGTCTTCTATGCTGGAATTATAGCCGTATTGAGATTTGATGATACGTGAACGGAAAGCCGCGCCGACGGTAGGCAGACCTATGCGTGATTTAATCATTCCTTCTACTACAATGCCGGGGTTTGTGCCCAACTTTATGTCTGCGGTCATACGGGGGCCGGAAAGCTTGCGGGTGCCGAGGCCGAGATGGAGGCCGAGAACCACGGCTTCGTCAGTGTCGGCCCTGAAGCTGATGGCGGAGTCGTTGACCTGGCCTTTCTGGCAGTCGAACACGAGGACGTAGGGCTCCTGCTGGCCTTCGAGGTGGTATGTGATTGATTCGAAAGCGGCGGTGCCGTAGATGTAGTTGAGCATGCGCTCTATGATTTCTCTGTTATAGAGGCTGTCGGCGGGATAGTCGTCGGGGTGCAGGATCTTGTCGCGGTCATCCTCGTCGATGCCGGTGAATTTGACGCTGTCGACGCGGACTTTAGTCTTGGCGAGGTCGATGGCTGCGGGACGGTGCACGATAGGCGGCTCTTCCTTGCCGGCCACCTTCTTGGCTATTTCTTCCAGCACGGCTTTATGTTCGAGGGCGTTCTGGTAGCCTTGGTTGATTATGTCATCGACGCTCGCATCGTCGAATGAAAGCATTGTGTAGCCGGGCAGCTCGTGGTGGACGTCAAGGTCAGCCATTTTGGTAGCTTCTTCGACTGCCTGGGCCGACAGAAGCACGATGGTCTGGAACAGGAAGTCCACAGGGGTGTTCAAATCGTCGAGTTCGCGGTGGATGGCCATGTCGGAGCCGATTATTATGTCGGCGCCCATTTCCTTCGCTATGTCAACCGGGAAGTTGTTGCGCATACCGCCGTCGAGCAGTATCTCATCATCATCACGGACGGCTCTGAAATAGAACGGAATGGCCATGGTTGAACGCAGGGCTGTGGTAATGTTGCCGCTGGTCCAGTACTTCGGGGTCATGGTGTACATGTCGGTAGCTACGCAGGCGAAAGGGATGGGCAGGTCGGCGAAGCTGATGCTGTCCTGGTAGCCCACGCTGATGCAGCTGAGCAGGTTTCGCACATTCAGTCCGTAGAGATATCCGTCAGGCATTCCGATTCCCACCTTTTTCAAGGTTTCCGAAGCCATGTCGGAAGTGGTGTTCCCCACTTCGTCAGCCATCGTCTCGATCATCTGATGCCTCTTGTTGAGCTTGGCCAGATCCTCGTCCTCATAATGGAAAGGAACGCGGAACATATAGCGCTCACGGTATTTGCGCAGCTTGTATGTCACATACTCGTTAGGAATCTTGTCGGACATCATCACGGGCCACTGGATGTCGCGCACCAGCGAATCCAGCTGGTCGTGCTTGTATCCCATTGCATAGAGACCTCCGATGAGGCCGCCCATGCTGGTTCCTGTGACCACATCCACGGGGATTCCCAGCTCCTCGATCAGTTTGATTACTCCGAGGTGCGCAAGGCCGCGGGCGCCGCCTCCGGCAAGCACCAGGCCCACTGTCGGGCGATACTGGCGGATTGAGTCCATCCTCGCCCTCACTTTTGCGAATGCTATGGAATCGGCCTCTGGATTAGCGCTCTGAAGGATTTGCGCAGACGCCCCGAGCGTAAATGCGCAAATGAGAAATATTGCGGAAACGAGTTTCTTCATCTTACGAAATGCGATAGTTTTTATCAATTTGTAAAGATACACAGATTTTCCTATCAGTCGTACACCTAATATATACTTCACACCTTACTTCAGGTGCGGTTATAGGTCCAAAATCTTGCAGTATAGCCGCAGAATCGGCCCAAATTGCAGCTATAGGTCCAAGAAATCGCAGCATAACCGCACTGGCGATTGTCAGCCGCTGACGGAAAGAAAGCCTGTAGGGAGGCTGGTCACCCGTGACTTGCAAAACGGGAGGGGCCCAACGAAAGCGAGTTCTGCGCAGCAGGACGAAGCAGGCGTTGGGAGGGTTGGAGTGAGCGTCAGCGAACGAAACTCCCCTAAGGCTTTGCTTTCCGTCAGCAGCTACTGCGGTAGGTCGGACAGATTTCGGCAGACCTACCGCGAAAACGGCCTATTTTGCGGTAGGTCGTCCAAATATTTGCAGACCTACCGCACCTGTGCCCGGAGTTTTTAGTAACTTTAGGAAAATTTACGCGAGAGGCGAACGGCTCCGCTAACTTATCTATCATATGAAACGCATATCTTACATCCTCCTTGCAACCCTCTTGCTGGCAGCCACAGTGCCGGCAACTGCCCAGAACAACGCCCGCCGCTACGGCGTCAAGTCCGGCATCATCAAGCTAGTCGCCTCTTCAGGTGGGGCAGAGACTGTTGAAACCCAGTATTTTGACGACTACGGCAATAAGGAGAGCATTACCTACACCATCGACATCCCCGGCCTGGTGAAATACGACACATGGATCGTCACCAAGGGCGACAAGATGTTCGGCTTCAACATCACCGAAGGCAAGCGCAGCAAAGTCACCGAAAACCCGAATCCCACTCCCGACCTGACATTCCTAAACCCTTCGCCCGAAATTGTCGCCAAGTACAACATCAAGGAGCTCGGCGAGGAGGAGTTCCTCGGCCGCAAATGCAAGATGTACAACTACGACATCGTCCAGAACCGCAACACTATCACCTACACCGGGTGGGTATACAAGGGAATACTCCTGAAGTCTCAGGCCAAGGTCCGCAGACGCGATGTAGTCACATACGCCACCGAATTCAAGGAGAACGTCGCCGTTCCCGCTTCAGCATTCCAGACAGAAGACTAATACATTTTAAACTATGATCATAAAGAAATTAATTGCATTCACTGCTGCGATAGCTGCAGTATGCACGACCGCAATGGCCCAGACCCAGTTCTCTCAAGTTATCGAAAACGGTGGAACCGGACCTTACAAGTCGATAGCCGTCGGAGACCAGAGTCTGCCTACGCACATGATTTACCGTCCTATCAATATTAAGGGCTACGTCGAGGAGAACGGCAAGATTCCCGTGCTTCTGTACGCTAATGGCGCATGTGCCAACAGCAGTCTGGAGATGAGCCGTCTGCTCAGCGAGGTTGCATCGTACGGCTATATTGTCATAGCTATCGGCCCCTATGAGGACATGCCGGACGAGGCCTTCTACAACCAGTGGAAAGGTGTTGTCCGCGGTTGGTATCCCGAGACTAAGGAATACGCTATAATGGGCAACGGAGAAAGGCTTACTCCTTACACCGAGGAAGAACTTGCCGCCCAGGCTGCCGAGAGGGAAGCCGCCGAAAAAGCAGCTGCAGCCGCAGCGAAGAAAAACAGGAACAAGAAAGCCGAACCTGCTCCGGCTCCTTTCCGCACATACGCAAGGCAACTGCTGGAGGCTCTCGACTGGCTGACAGACCAGAACGCCAATAAGGAGAGTGAATACTACCATCTGATAGATCTGGAGAAAGTAGCTGCCATGGGTCAGTCCTGCGGCGGCGCCCAGGTGCTTGCAGTGGCTCACGACCCCAGGATCAAGACCTGCATGATATTCAATTCCGGCATGGGCGAGATGGCAATGAGCGGCGCTTCCAAGGAATCTCTGGCAAATCTCCACACTCCGATGCTCTATATAAACGGAGGTGTCGCTGACGTAGCTTTCAACAACGCCAACGGCGATTGGGGCAGGATTGCAGACGACATTCCCGTAGTGAAGATTTCTACTCTCGACGGCCACCACGGCACATACTACGAGACTCACGCAGGCGCTTTCGCAGTAGTCGCCAGGACTTGGATGGACTGGCAGCTCAAGGGAAATGTGGCCAGCTCTGCTCTGTTCATGAACGATGAATACGAGAAGGCTTTCTACCCTGAATGGACATTTGAAAGAAAGAACTGGTAAACTGATATCACGGCAATAATGAAAGCTCTACTGCTGCTGGCCGTTCTGGCCTCCGTCAATTTCTGCTCCTCTTCCGCGCAGGCCGGTGGAGCCGCAGGTCCTGTTCCTGAAAGGATTGATCCCGACTCCCTGAGGGCCGTCATCAAGGCCGAACTGGTCGAAGAGTTCCTGGACGGGCTGCACGCTCTGCATCCCACTGCTCCCTCAGTCCCGGAATCCATCGAATTCGCCGGCAAGACCTACCGTTTCGACACCGACGCCATGTATGAACGCATGGACCGCGAGCTAATCGCCTTCACATACATGCACACCAATTCGACGCTGATGCTGAAGCGGTCGACGCGCTTCTTCCGCATGGTCGAGCCGATTCTCAAGGCCAACGGCATCCCCGAGGACCTCAAATATCTGATGGCCATCGAGAGCAATCTCGACCCGAAGGCGGTGTCTGTGTCCGGGGCGGCAGGACTCTGGCAGTTCCTGAAGAGCACCGCTCCCCAGTACGGGCTGGAAGTGTCGCAGGAGGTGGACGAGCGCTACAATATCGAGAAAGAGACCGAGGCTGCCTGCAAGTATTTCAAGGAGGCCTATGCAAAGTACGGCGACTGGCTGACAGTGGCCGCCAGCTACAACGCCGGCCAGGCAGGCATCACCAAGCGCATCAACGACCAGAAGCAGTCTTCCGCCCTCAATCTGTTCCTCCCCGAGGAGACTTCGAGGTATATGTTCCGCATCCTGGTGGCCAAGATGTTCTTCAACGATCCGGCTTCTTTCGGCTTCGACGTTCCGAAGGAGGATTATTATCCCTACCGGGAGCCCCGCAAGGTGATTACAGTCACCACCTCGATACCCTCGCTGCCGGATTTCGCTGCTGACAACGGCGTTACATATGCCGACCTGCGCAATGCAAACCTCTGGCTGCTGGGCACCAAGCTTACCGTCCCGGCCGGGAAGTCGTATAAGATCATTATCCCTGCCACCCGCTAATTTGTCTGCAGTAGCTGTTCCAACTTTACCGGAAAATTCTTACCTTTAGGATAACTAAAACCTTTTTAAACTTTAAAATATGAAGAAATACTTTGCTGAGTGCGTCGGAACGTTCGTTCTGACTCTTCTGGGCTGCGGAACAGCTATGTTCCTCGGCTGCAACACCCCGGCCGGCGTTGTCGGCACCGCTGTTGCGTTCGGTCTGTCCGTTATCGCCATGGCATACACCATCGGCGGAGTGTCTGGCTGCCACATCAATCCTGCCATCACCTTCGGTGTTGCTCTTGCAGGCCGCATGAGCTGGAAGGATGCTGTCGGCTACTGGTGCGGTCAGATCATCGGCGCTGTTATCGCCGGTGCCATCCTGCTTCTCCTCACCAAGGTCGTTGCCGCTCCTGATCTCACTGGCGGTCTCGGATCTAACGGTGTTGCCAATGCAGGCGGTGTTGGCGGAGCACTGCTCGTCGAGTTCATCGCTACCTTCCTGTTCGTCCTCGTTGTTCTCGGTACTACTGATTCTAAGGTAGGCGCCGGCAACCTCGCAGGTCTGGCCATCGGTCTTTCTCTGATCCTCATCCACCTGGTTTGCATCAATCTCACCGGTACTTCTGTGAACCCTGCCCGTTCTATCGGACCGGCTCTCTTCGCTGGCGGTGAAGCTTTGAAGAATGTATGGGTGTTCATCGTTGCTCCGATGGTGGGCGGCGCATTTGCTGTTCCCGTTTGGAAGGCTATCGCTCCCGAGAAGAAATAACGAAGCATTCTTTTTTAACTCTGTTAGGCGCAGCGGGTCGGTTTCGGTCCGCTGCTTTGCTTTCTCTGCACAGGTGCGGCTATGCTGCGATTTTATGGACCTATAGCAGCAATTTGGGCCGATTTTGCGGCTATACTGCAAGTTTTTGGACCTATAACCGCACGGGGAGCGATAGTTTTTTGTATCTTCATACTTATGAAACGAATTTTCCTGACAATTATACTTGCTGCGATGGCTGCGACTGCGATGGCGCAGGAGGCTGAAAGCCGAATCGGCGGCACAAGCGGCGCAAGCGACGGACTTGACATCTCTGGCGAAGGTGACGAGAGCGCTGCCAGCTCTGAAAGCCGGATCGGCGGCATTGACAAGCTCTACATCGACACTCGCGGCATCTTTCACCTGCAGGCGGAGAACGGGCAGGTAGGCACGCAGTTCCTGGCCGACCATCTCAATCTGAACATCCGCGGCCACATCAACGACCGCATCGACTACCGTCTGCGTCAGAGGCTCAACAAGAAGGTCTTCGACGAGAACTACGTCTTCAACGCCACCGACTTCCTCTACATCAACTGGCAGGCCACCGACCGCTGGAGCTTCAGGATGGGCAAGGACGCCGTCCTGATCGGCGGCTACGAGTACGATGCAGTGCCTATCGACGTCTATTTCTACAGCAAATTCTGCAACAGCATCAACCAGGGCTTCACCTTTGGAGCGAGCACAGCCTTCAATGTGGCGGAAGGTCAGACACTGGCCTTCCAGGTGTGCACCTCTCCCCTTTCCTACGGCTACCAGGGCGTCTATGCCTACAACCTGGCCTGGATGGGCCGCATCACCCCTATTTGGAACACCATCTGGACCTTCAACATGGTGCAGGACATGGACGGACGCTTCATCAACTACATCGCCCTGGGCAACCACTTCCAGTGGGACAACTTCCTCTTTGACATAGACTTCATGAACAGGGCCGCCTTCACGCAGAAGCGGTTCTTCCTTTCAGACTATACCTTTATTGTAAAGACTATCTGGACCGTCGGAAAATGGAATATCTGCTTCAAGGGCGGATATGAGAGCAACGCTGCCAGCAACGTCGACAGCAAAGGCCGACCGTACGACAACGTGATAGCCCCGGGCACTAAATACCTCTACGCCGGAGCGGGCCTGGAATACTTCCCTCTGGGCGACGACAAGGTACGTCTGCACGCGGTCTACTACCGCGACAACTTCATAAGCAGGGATAATTTCGATGTCGGAATCACCTGGAGGATCGACATCATAAAACCTCAGTAGATTTCCTGGGAGACAATCTGCATTGCAATCTCGAGCATGCGGCGGTCCGTGTCGTCGAAGGTGGCGAGACGGTCGCTGTCTATGTCCAGCACGGCTGCGACCTTGTTCTCAACGTCGAACAGCGGCACTACGATCTCAGAGCGCGAGGCGCTGCTGCAGGCGATGTGCCCAGGGAAGGCCTCGACATCTTCCACCACCACACTCTCGGCCCGCTTCCAGGCCGTGCCGCAGACACCCTTTCCGTAGCCTATGCTGTAGCAAGCCACCGGCCCCTGAAAGGGCCCTAGAGCCAGCTTCTCTCCTACCACCCGGTAGAATCCAGTCCAGAAGAAGTGCATAGTCTCGTGGAGCAGCGCGGCGGTGTTGGCCATGACGGCCACCTCATCCTTCACATCCTCCACCAGGCTGGCAAGCTCCTTCAGCAGG
>JAFZKU010000083.1 GCA_017551785.1 Bacteroidales bacterium
TGCGCTCGGTAGAGGGCTGGGCGCCCTGCTGCAGGACGCAGAAACGATTCAGCGCAACAGCGAGAAGGCAGTCTCTTCCGCTGCTAAGAAGGTGTCTGCCGGAGTTGAGCTGCCTCTCGACGAGATAGAGCCCAATCCCTACCAGCCGCGTACCTCTTTCGACGCCGAATCTATCAACGAACTGGCCGATTCCATCCGCACTATCGGCATAGTCCAGCCCATCACAGTCCGCAAGGTTTCTGAGGGCAGATATCAGATTATATCCGGCGAACGCCGCTACCGCGCCGCCAGGATGGCCGGTCTGAAGAATATCCCTTCATACATCCGTGAAACCGATGACTCCGGCATGCTGGAGATGGCCATCGTGGAGAATATCCAGAGGGAGGATCTCGATGCCGTCGAGACGGCGCTGAGCTTCCGCCGCCTGATGGAGGAGTGCGGCTTCACTCAGGAGCAGATGGCTGACAGAGTGGGGAAGAAGAGGGCTACTGTGGCCAATTATCTCAGGTTGCTCACTCTGCCGGCAGAAATTCAGAAGGCTCTGAAGCTGGACCGCATCTCTGTGGGGCATGCCAAAGCGCTGCTGTCTCTGCCTGACGAGGAAAGCCAGATGGAGATGTGCACCAAGTGCGTTGCCGGCGACTGGTCGGTCCGTAAACTGGAGCAGAAAGTCCGCGAAAGGCTTCTCAATCTCGACAAGGAAGCAGACACTGTCCAAAAGGAACTGCCGGACGAGTACTACCGTGTGCTCGAGATAGTTGGCAAGTATTTCCGTAACGACATTTCTCTCAAGAGGGGTGCAGACGGCAGCGGACGCATTACCATCAGATTCAAAGGCGACGAAGAAATCGCACGATTTTTGAGGGCGTTGGAAAACAATATTCATTAATAGCTACCAGGTGCGCAGGTTTATAACATTCATAATTCTGTTATGTGCTGTATGTTTCAGCGCCAGCGCACAGTTCACCCAGAATAACGATATCACTGGCGGCCCTCCCGGCAAGAATGTGCAGAGCGGCGTCAATCCTGAGAGTGACGTGGCTGCCGACACCACCTCCGGCTTCTCTGTAAAGCAGATGGTGCGCGGCCTTCTCGGCAAGGAGCCTCTCAAGACCAGTTATGCCCTCGCCAGCAACGCCATTCTTCCCGGCGTCATGCAGGTCTACAACAAAGATTACTGGAAGCTTCCGATTATCTACGGAGGCATCGGCACCGGTATCTACTTCGGCGTCACCAACCGCAACAAGTACCTGGACACCGGTGAGAAGAAGTATTCTACCATCGCGGCGCTTAGTTTTGCCGGCGCCGGAGCGGTCTACTGGGGCACGCTGCTCGACGGAGTGGTGAGCCTGCATACCGACGAGCATCCCGACCCGGCCAAGGCTGCCATATATTCGGCGCTGCTTCCCGGCCTCGGCCAGGCCTACAACGGCGACTGGTGGCACATTCCGATCTGGTACGGAGGTCTTATGGTCTGCGCCTATACCTACCACTTCAACGATATGCAGTACAAGCGCTTCCGCTACATATACAACATGGCTTCCGACAGCGGCAGCGGCTATACAGGGCACATTTCGGCTTCCCAGGCGAAGGTCTACCGCGACCTTTACCGCCGCTACCGCGACTATTCTATAGTGTCCGCCATAGTGGTTTACGCGCTCAACATAATAGACGCTAACGTTTTCGCTCATATGAGCGATTTCAATGTCAACGACGATCTGTCGTTCAATGTCAAACCTGCTGTTATCGAGCCTCTGGACGGGCGCTATTTCGCCTCGAACTCCCCGCTGTCCTACGGCTTCCAAATGAATCTCACATTCTGATTGATATGAAACAACTTTTCCGGATCCTCCTCCTCTCGATTATTCTCCTGTCTCTCACCCCGACTATGGCAAATGCCCAGCTGCAGCTGTTCCAGCGCGGCAGGTATCAGGACTCAGTGTCGATGCTGAAAATGAAACTGGATTCGCTCCAGGCTGCATACGACGAGCTCTACCAGATTACTGTCCAGGGCCAGCCTATCGAGATGACTGACGATGAGGATGAGTTTTCGGTGGACGAGCCGGCCGAGGAGGAGCATAACACCGATTCGCTGCTGTCAATATGGTATGTGGAGCACGACATGAGTTCGGCCGATTTCGAGCTTCCCAACGTGGATGATGTAGTGCTGGTTTCAAATACTCCGGATTCTGTGTTCATCGCCAGGCTCAACAAGATGAATTCATTCATCAAGATTCCATACAATCCGATTATCCGCAACTATATCGTCCAGTATACCGAGAAGATGCCTTCCAAGACCGAGAACATCCTCGGCCTGGCCCGCTACTGGATGCCTCAGTTCGAGGATATTTTCATGGAGTACGACCTGCCTCAGGAGCTGAAGGCTATGGCTGTGATCGAGTCGGCGCTCAACAGCCGGGCTGTGTCGCGTGCCAAGGCGAAGGGTATGTGGCAGTTCATCGCTACTACGGCCCGCCACTACAACCTCGAGATGAATTCATATGTCGACGAGCGTTTCGACCCTATCAAGTCGTGCCGTGCGGCGGCTCAGTATCTCCGTGACGCTTATGATATCTTCGGCGACTGGGGGCTGGCCATTGCTTCTTACAACTGCGGCTCCGGCAATGTAAACAAGGCTATCAGGCGCAGCGGCGGCGGCAAGGATTTCTGGGATGTATACAATTACCTGCCCCGCGAGACCCGCGGCTATGTTCCGGCCTTCGTGGCAGCTCTGTATGTGCTGACATACTATCCTGAGCACAATCTCGTGCCGGCCCAGCTGAGCATGCCTGCTCATGTGGATACTTTCATGATCAACCGCAATCTGCACTTCGGCCAGATCAGCGAGAATATCGGCGTCAGCATGGAGGAGCTCAGGGATCTGAACCCTCAGTATCTCTATGACATCATTCCTGCCGATTCTCATGAATACATCCTCCGCCTCCCGTACAATTATACTCTTGCATACGTCGACAAGGAGAATGAGATCTACGGCTACAAGGATACTCTGTATTTCAATCCTGTCAAGCTGAAACAGATCCAGAACGGTACCGTGGCTACTGTTGCCAGCGGCAGCTACGTGACTTACCAGGTGAAGAGCGGCGATACTCTCGGCGGCATCGCACGCCGCTACGGCACTACCGTCAATAATCTGAAGAGCTGGAACAATCTGCGCAGCAATACCATCAGGGTGGGGCAGAGGCTGCGTATCTACGGCAAGGGCTCATCGCCTTCGACTTCTACGAGCAGTTCGTCGTCATCGTCTACGGCCAAGGCCTCTACTTCAACTTCTTCAAGTTCGAGCCAGGCTGCTCCTGCTACTACGTCATCGGGCGGCTATGTGATGTATACTGTCAAGAAGGGCGATACGCTCTGGGCTATTTCCAATAAGTTTGACGGTGTGACCCTTCATGATATCCTGACTTTGAATGGCTTTACCAAGAATACCAAGATTTATCCGGGAATGAAAATCAAGATAAAACCGCAATAATTTTTTGGTGTTTTGCATTTAAGTCCTATATTTGCGCTCCCAAACCAAAGGTGCCATAGCTCAGTTGGTAGAGCAA
>JAFZKU010000084.1 GCA_017551785.1 Bacteroidales bacterium
CGATTTCGGCTTCAAGATTCCGCTCTACGGCAACCACATCTCGCTCTTCGCTCTGTTGATGGGTATATCCATGTGGGCTTATTCGAAGATGTCGTTCGACTCCAACAACGCCACTTCGCAGCAGATGCCGGGCATGAAGTTCATGTCAGTTTGGGCCATGCCTATCTTCATGGTCTGCCTGTGTAACAACTTCTCGGCCGGTCTTAGCTACTACTACCTGCTGAGCAACCTTATCACCATCGGACAGAACTTCGCCATCCGCAAGTGGTTCATCGACGAGGACAAGCTCTACGCTCAGCTGAAACAGAAAGCCGACTCCAAGGAAGCACCCAAGAAGTCGCGCTTCCAGCAGCGTCTCGAGGAGGCCTACAAGATCCAGCAGCAACAGCAGAAGAACCAGCGCAAGTAATGGGCGTCATCGCTGAAAAGATAGTTTATTTCCGCAACCGTCTTCCTGAAGAGGTAAGACTGGCGGCCGTGTCTAAGTTCAAACCCGCAGAGGCCATCATGGAGGCCTACGAAGCAGGGCAGAGGCTCTTCGCCGAGAACCGTACTCTGGAATTTGAAGATAAGGCCCGCAAGCTTCCCGCCGACATTGAGTGGCATTTCATAGGCCATCTCCAGACCAACAAGGTGAAGAATGTTGTGCCCTATGCCGCACTCATCCAGTCGATAGACAGCGAGCATCTGCTCAAGGCTGTGAACGACTATGCGGCCAGGATAGGGAAGGTGCAGGATATCCTGCTGGAGGTATTCGTGGCAAGCGAGACTACAAAGCAAGGCTTATCTGAAGAAGAAGCCGTGGATCTGGCGAAGCGCATCGGGGAATACCCGAACGTGAGGCTGCGCGGTGTGATGGCGATGGCAACATTCACCGACGACATGGACCAGGTGCGCCGCGAATTCAGCAAAGCCGCCGCCATCGCAGCCAAGGTCGCCGCCGCGGCCGGCATTGAGAAGCCAGAAATCTCGATGGGAATGACCTCCGACTACAAAGTCGCCATAGAGTGCGGCTCCACCATCGTCCGCATCGGCACCG
Source organism: Bacteroidales bacterium (assembly GCA_017551785.1). Classification (GTDB taxonomy): domain Bacteria; phylum Bacteroidota; class Bacteroidia; order Bacteroidales; family UBA932; genus Equibacterium. The sequence continues at coordinate 1,040 of JAFZKU010000084.1, forward strand.
CAATCTTCGGTGCGAGATAAAAAAAAAAGAGGCTCGAGAATTTCGAGCCTCTTTTTTTATTGCCACCTTTTCTTCAGCACTTCCGGGAGGTCCTGCTCCAGCAGGTATTCATACCAGAAGCGGTAGTCCTGGAGGTTGCTCTGGTTGCTCTGATAACCGCGGTAGCCGTGCATGCCCTGAGGGTATATCATAAGCTCGAAATCCTTGCCCATCTGCTGCAGCTTGTCAATTATCTGCAGGCCGTTCTGGAAATGGACGTTGTCGTCGCCGGTGCCGTGGGTATACCTCAACATGTTGGTCTTGTCTCCTTTGTAGGCTTCCATCCGGTCGAAGACAGCCGCCTGCTCATAGCCCACAGGATTGTCCTGCGGTGTGTCCATGTACCTTTCTGTATAATGGGTGTCGTAGAGCTTCCAGTCGGCCACGGCGCCGCCGGCGATGGCATACTGGAAAAACTCATTGGCGGCAGTAGCGCATAGCACCGACATGGTGCCGCCGTATGAGAAACCCTCGATGCCGACTTTCTGGCTGTTCACGAAGGGGAACTTCCGGAAATAGCTGATGCCGTCTATGAAGTCCTGCAGTTCAAGCACGCTGAGCCTGCGGTATACCTGGTTCATGCCGGCCTTGCCCAGATGTCCGGAAGAACGGGTGTCAAGCACAACCTGGATAACTCCATGATATGCCCACCACTGGTTGTTGAAGGTAACGCCCTTCCAGCTGTCCAGCACCTGGGGGCTGTCGGGGCCGCCGTAGATATTGACCTTCACAGGGTATTTCACCTTTCCGGAGCGGTCCATGTCAATGGGCCAGATCACGGTCGCGGGAAGCTCCAGGCCGTCGCGGGTTGTTATGTACACCAGTTCGGGCACGGCAATCTCATATTTGTCGAAGTCGGGGCCCTTGGAGTCGAAGAGCACATCCATAGTCATCCTCTTCAGGTTGCCGTCGCGGGGGATGTTGAAAACCACCTCCTGAGTCGGAGTAGACAGGTTTGACAGGCTGGCGTATATCTTCGTGCCGTTCTCTTCCTCGACACGTACCGAAGCGTAATTATAAGGGCCGCTGCTTATCCTCTCCACCTTATTGTTGGACAGGGTGACGCGGTAGATGTCGTTGCGCACGCTGGTTTCGCGCTTGGCGGTATAGTACAGATATCTCTTGTCTACCTTCAGAAGCCTTACACCCCAGTTCTGGCCGCCGTCGGTGATGCGCTTGTAGACTTTACCGTCGAAGCTCAGGAAATAAATCTGCTGCCAGAGGTTCGTGTCCCTGACTATATACATGCCGTCCTTGGTGAACAGCATCTGCTCCATCCAGTCTATCCATGTGGACTGATGCTCCTCGTATATCATATATTTGTTGCCGTATACCGGGTCGACGCTGTACATTATCAGGTTGTCCTGGCTGCGGTCCATCCATGACACCATGAAGCGGTCGCCTTCACCGTTCCAGAACGGTATACCGAAATACTGGTCCTTGCTGCTGTCGAAATCAGCCCACACTATCTCGCCGCCGCGGACGCTCACGAAACCTATCTTCACCTCCGGGTTGGGGTCGCCGGCCTTGGGATAGCGGGTCTCGTTGAGACTGCCGTGCTGCCCCTCAGAGTTGTATATGGGGAACATCGGCACCTTCGAATTGTCGAAGCGGTAGAAAGCCAGCACCTTGCTGTCGGGAGACCACCAGAAAGCCTTGTACCTGGACGCCCTGCCGAAGATCTCTTCGTAATACACCCATGAGGCATAGCCGTTCAGGATTACGTCGGAACCGTCGTTTGTGTGCTGCACTATCTCGCGAGTGTTCACGTCAATCGAATACAGGTTGTTGCCAAGCGTATAAGCAATCTTGCTGTGGTCCGGCGACCAGGTGGGATTGACCCAGCCGTCGACGAGAGCTGGAATCTGGTCGGACTGCGCACCTGCGGTGACAGAGACTGCCGGGCGGGCTCTCATGATGCCGGCCGGGATGCGGTTGGCTATCTGTTCGTCGGTAAGGCGGGTTTTCTGCTGAGCCTGGGATTCAAAGCCGCAGAGCACTCCCGCAAGGATAAGTATTGCAATTATGGTTTTTCTCATGACTTGATGAAATTTTGCTTGAAATTGATCAGGTAGACTTTTTCGGTAGCCCTCGTGATGGCGGTGTAGAGCCATTTGAGGTCTTCCAGCTCTATATCGTCCCTCCAGAAGGGATTGTCTATGAAGACGCACTTCCACTGGCCGCCTTGCGATTTGTGGCAGGTCACTGCGGAGGCGTATTTAATCTGCAGCGCGTTGAAATAAGGGTCCTCGCGGACGGCCTCGAAGCGTTTCTTCTTGGTCTTGACGTCGGCATAGTCGGCCAGCACCCCCTCGAAAAGTTCATTCTGCTGTTCGGCGGTGAGAGCCGCACTTTCGCTGGTCAGAGTGTCCAGGATTATTTTGGCGGTAATCTCGAGGTCGTTGTAATCTGTGAAGCATAATACAGCCTCGGCGAAGTGCAGACCGTAGCGCTCCTCATGCTTGGATATCCGCATCAGCTGCGCCACGTCCCCGTTGGCTATGAAGAAAGACGGGTCGTTTATCTTCTCGAGGAACTGGTAGCAGTTCTTGACCACCATCAGCTTGTCGCCGCGGTTGAGCTGTTCCTCCCGATATAGCACGGTAGAGCGGATGCCGGCATTGTAGCGGTTAGCCCTCTTGTTGGAGCGGCACAGAACCACCACTTCGTCCAGTCCGTAGCGGTCTATAGAGTCGGACAGCTTCTCGATTAGGTCTCCGCCGCCTATGCTCTCTATATCGTCGAAGCCTTCCAGCTCCATCGGCACCGGAGCCGGGAAGCCCTGTTCTATCTGCTGCCGCACCAGGGTGGCATTGTGCAGTATGCCCGATTCGCTGGCCTGCCGCACTACCTGCGAAAGGGATGCCTCTACTACAGGACCGTAGGCGCTCTGGAGGAAGTCTACGTCGAGGGCAGGACTTTCATCCATGCCTATCGGCGGCAGCTGCCCCCTGTCTCCCACGAATATTATATTGTTGCCGCGTCCACCGCGCACATATGTCATGAAATCGTCCAGCAGGTCGCCAGAGCCGAAGATAGAGCCTCCGCCGTTGTCTATCGTAATGAGGGATGCCTCGTCCACTATGTAGAAAGTGTCGAAAGCTTTGTTTACATCAAGGGTGAACTTGCCGCCGGCTGACAGCGACTGCTGGCGGTAGATATGCTTGTGCATGGTGTAGGCCTTCTCACCCGTAAATCCAGACAGCACCTTTGCGGCACGGCCGGTGGGCGCCAGCAGCACGAACTTGTATTCCATGGATTTCAGGGCCTTCACGAAAGCCGCCATAAGTGAAGTCTTGCCGGTGCCGGCATAGCCCGCCACAACCATTATGTCACTGTCGTCCCTAAGGGTGACAAACTCCGCCATGGCTGCAGCGGCACGACTTTGATCCCCTGTGGGTTCAAATGGGAGGTTGCGTTCTATCAGCTGCTGAAAAAAATGCTCGACTCCCATTATACACCTTTTCTGTGGAGGAGGAATACTGCGAGTACTGAGAACAGCCCGAGACGGCCGATTATCATCTCAATGGTCATCACTAGCTTGGCAACTGCAGAGACTGCAGCATAATTTGACACGGAGCCAAGAGAACCGAAGGCCGGGCCGATGTTGCCGATCATAGCTATGGAAGCAGTGAAGGAATCGGTCAGATCCATTCCGAGTCCGGCGTAGATTACCGAGCATACGAAAGCGATGAAGATATAGAGCACTGCGAACAGAGAAACTGAGGTGATGAGTTCCTTGTCGACTATGTCGTTGTCGCCGTATTTGACCTGGATTACTGCGTTGGGATGCAGGGTGCGGAGGAGCTGTATGCGGATGGCCTTGAACAGGATCCACACTCTGTCGACCTTCATACCGGCGGAAGTAGACCCAGAGCAGCCGCACTGGACTGACAGGTACACCAGGATCAGGATACAGAACAGCGGCCACACAGAAGTGTCGCACACCGCGAAGCCGGTGGATGTGGCCAGCGAGGCCACATTGAAGAAGCCGTCCATCAGCGCGTCACCGAGGTTGGTGTAGGTATGGCTGAAGAACAGGTAGGCTGAGATGGCGACTCCGGAGATTATTATAGAAAGCAGGTAGAACCTGGTCACCGGATGCTTTAAAAGAGTGAAGTTTCCCTTTGTGACAGACAGGTATATCATGCCGAAATGCATCGACGACAATATCATGAAGACTATGGCGATAATCTCGATCCAGCGGCTGCCGAAAGCTGCTATCGATGCGTTCTTGGTGCTGAATCCTCCTGTGGCCACAGTGCTCATGGCATGGTTTACAGCGTCGAAGACATTCATGCCGGCCAGAATGTAGAGCAGAGTAGTGATTACCGTCAGACCTATGTAGACAGACAGCACGATCTTCTTGAACTCGTCGGTAGCGTAGTTGAAGCCAGGCTTGGTAACGTCGGAGACTTCCATCCGGCTCATCTTCAGGCGGACCGTACCGATTGACGGAAGGATCATCACCATGAAGAGCACGACGCCCAAGCCGCCTATGTAGTGACTTGAAGACCGCCAGAAGAGCAGACCCTTGGGCAGCGCCTCGATATCGGTGAGGATGGTGGCCCCTGAAGTGGTGATGCCGGACACGCTCTCGAACCATGCGTTGGCAATGGTGAACTCGCCACCCCACAGGGCGTAAGGCATCATTCCCGCAAAGCAGGCAAGCACCCATGACAGCAGGATGATGACGACGCCTTCACGGGTGTTGATCTCGGCGTTCTTGCGAGATACGAACACAAGCGGGAACAGTCCGCAGCAGAGAGTAAGGATGCCGCTCAGCAGCAGAGGATAGAAAGAAGAATCCAGGGAATTGAGAGCAGCCACGACTGCCGACAAGAGCATGAAAGCCGCAACGAACAGCAGTGCGACACCCACATTCCTGGATATGGCTCTGATATTCATCTCTACTTGTTTTTCAAGGTCTTGTGCTCATCGATAAGGTCTGTGAGAGCATCGTTCAGGTCGGAAATCTCGTCGTTGCTGTCGAAGGTGACAGTATAATCCTTGCCGTACCTCACGAAATCCTTGACTCCCTTGCCCATCTTGTTGACAGGTTTGAAGACATAGAAATTGAGGTATGCGTTGAAAAGGAGTATCACGATCAGACCTACTGCCAGGGCAGCCACTGAAGGCATCATGCTGCGGTAGAAGGTGTCCTGCATTGTCTCCGAGTTGGCCTGCAGGGCTTCGTTGGTGATGGAATTCAGGTCGTTGATATAGTCGCGCAGATAAGTGAAATACTGCTGCGCGCGCCCGAAGTACCATTCGTGACGGGCGGCTTCGCCCTGCTCCCAGATCTCAGGAGCTTCCATTACGACCTGCATGTAGGCTGAGTAGGCATATCTTACGGAATCCGCGTAGCGGTTCTCCTTTTCAGTAGTGAAGTTGTCAGGCAGGGCCTCCAGAGTAGAAATGAAAGACTCGTGGATGGAAGTGCTGAAATCTGCGGGGGGAGTATCCTCATCTAGCATCTCGAAGAGCTCCATGTTGTACATCTCGCTGGACTCCATGAGGGAGCGCTCTGCATTGATGCTCTGGATATTGTCATTGATGACGCCGGAGCTCGCGCGGTTGATGCGCACGAATTCGAAAATGGCGATTACGCTGGAAAAGAACAGAATGGTTCCCAGGATGGCAAATCCCGTGCGAACTTTTCTCCTGATGGTTCTTCTGGACTTCTTACGTTTCATGGCTGACAATCTGCAAACACAAATGTAATAATTATTCCGCAAAAGATGCTTTCAGGGCAGATACCATTTCCTGCGCTGTGCGTGCGCACGAGTTGCCGCTTTCCAGTCTGGTCTTCAGCTCTGAGTAGTCGGCAAGCATCGCGGAGCGGTAGGCTTCGTCGGTGAGAAGCTTCTCAAGGGACGAGTAAACCTTGCGTGGAGTGAAGTTCTCCTGAAGGAGTTCGTCGAATACAGGTTTGTCCATTATAATGTTCGCCAGCGAAACATAATCGGTCTTGAGCAGTATTCTCACCATCAGGAAAGACAGGGGGTTCATGTGGTACACCACTACCTGCGGCACATTGAGCAGGGCTGCTTCCAGACTGGCCGTGCCGGAATCCACCACAGCGGCGGAGGCATGCCTCAGCACTGAACGGGTCTGGCCCCTGACTACCTTGATGGAAGAGCCTGACAGATAGGAATCGTAGACTGAATCCTCGATTGAGTCGGCAGCTGCTATGACAAATTGGTAATCCGGCATCCGGGAGGCCATCATCTGGGCGACCTTCACGAATACGGGCATGGTGTGGCTGACTTCCATCCTGCGGCTGCCGGGCAGAAAGGCTACATAGGGCTTGCTGTCCAGGCCGTTGCGCTCCAGAAAGTCAGCTGCGCTTTCATCGGCTGATTTGTCGGCTGCAATCATGTCGGCAAGCGGGTTGCCTCCATAGAAAGCTTCTATGCCGTGCCTGCGGAAATAATCCGGTTCGAAGGGGAATATTACGAAGAGGCGGTCAACATATTTGCGCAGCTTGCGCACCCTGCGCTCACGGGTGGCCCACACCTTGGGGGCGATGTAATAGAACACCTTGAATCCTCGGCCATGGGCGAACTCGGCGATGCGCAGGTTGAAGCCGGGATAGTCTATCAGGATTACTGCATCCGGCTTCCATGACTCGATGTCAGCCTTGCACAGCTCCAGGTTGCGGCGCACCGTGCCGGCCTTGCGGATCACCTCCACCAGGCCCATCACAGCTGCTTCGCGATAGTCCCGCACCAGCGTTCCGCCCACGGCGGCCATCTTGTCGCCGCCCCACATGCGGAAGCTGGCCTCGCTGTCGCATTGCAGCAGGGCTTTCATCAGCTCGGCGCCATGCAGGTCGCCCGAAGCTTCGCCGGCTATGAGGTAGTACTTCAAGGTTATAATTTCCACAGACGGGAGAGCCTCTCCTTTTCTGTGTAGTTGGTGTTGTCCAGTTTATGGGGAACGATGGTAATATATCCCTGGGCGAGAAGGATGTGGTCGGCCTCACCTGCGGTGGTCTTGGTTTCGTAGTCCACGAACTGCCCTACCATCCAGTAGAATTCGCGGCCGCGGCCGTTCACGCTCTTCTGGAATTCTTTCTCCCAGCGGCCGTTGCCCTGGTGGGCGAAGCGGATGCCTTTGATCTGGTCCGCCGGCAGGTTGGGGAAGTTCACGTTCAGATATGTCTGGAGTACGGGCGGCACCTCGAACATCTGCTCAAGGATCTTGGGGGCATAGTGCAGCACGCCGGAGAAGTCGCAATCCTCCGCATGGGTGTCGATAGAAAGGCCTATCGAAGGGATGCCGTA
>JAFZKU010000085.1 GCA_017551785.1 Bacteroidales bacterium
ATATTATCCAGTCTTGCCCCGCATCGTCAGTTATTATTTCGCTGCAATGACCGGGACCGCGCACATAATTATCTCCTGACACAAGTATCTCATGGAAGTTCGACAGCATAGGATTGCCATGGCGGTCGGTATAAGGGCCTTCCAGGGCATCGCTGCGGCCCACGACCAAAGTGTAGCGGCTTCTCAGACCTTCACAACAGCTGCCGATAGATGCGAAGAGATAATATTTGCCGTCGTGCTTGTGGATATAACTGCCTTCATATGCATTGCCGGCAATCTGTATCTTGCGGTCGAAAGGCTGGCCGACTGTGCGTCCGTCTTCGCTGAGCTCTATAAGATAGATGCCATAGAAACTACCCCATGCCATATAGTTCTTGCCTCCGTCGCTGAAGAAGTTCTGGTCGATGGAGTTTCGTACGCCGGACTCCGGTGAAGGAATCAATATGTGCGCATAGCGGTAAGGGCCGGTAATCGATTCCGACTCGGCGCAGGCAATGCCGCTCTCCCAGTGACCGTCCCACACTCCATTAGAGAAATACAGGATGTACCTGTCCCCCACTTTCTGGACGTCAGGAGCCCAGTATCCAGCTCCTTCGACGAGATGAGGCCTGTCGTTACGGTCAAAGGCCCAGCCTGTAAACTCCCAGTCTACAAGGTTCTCCGAACGGTAGATCGGTATATTGCCCTGACGCTGTGTCGCAAAAAGGTAGAAAGCCCCGTCGTCGCCGCGTATCACTGACGGATCGGGCGCATTCTCGTTTATCACGGGATTGTTGTATTGTACCGCCGGTTTGTGGCAGGCCGAAACTGCGAGGAAAGCAAGGAGAAGCAGGATGGTCTTTTTCATGGGAACTCAGTTTATTTTCAATGATGAAGCAAATTAGTCAAATTATTTCTAACTTTATCGAGATTAAGACAAATTCTAAACTATATGCCTAAATACATCATCGCCCTCGATCAGGGCACCAGCAGCTCTAGAGCCATCGTCTTCAATGAAAAAGGCGAAATCTGCTCAGTAGCTCAGAAAGAATTCACACAAATCTTCCCTCAGCCCGGCTGGGTTGAGCACAACCCCAAAGAGATCTGGTCTTCACAGTCAGGCGTCATGGCCGAGGCCATTGCTTCAAAAGGCCTGAATGCCGCCGACATCGCTGCCATCGGTATCACCAACCAGCGCGAAACCACCATCGTATGGGACGCAGAGACCGGCGAGCCGGTTTATAACGCCATCGTATGGCAGGACCGCAGGACTTCTTCGTTCTGCGACTCACTGAAGATCGCCGGCAAGACCGACTTCATCCGCAAGAAGACCGGCCTTATAATCGACGCCTATTTCAGCGGCACCAAGATCCGCTGGATCCTCGAGAATGTTCCCGGCGCCAGGGACAAGGCCAACAAGGGCCAGCTGCGCTTCGGAACCGTAGATTCATGGCTCATCTGGAACCTCACAGGCGGCAAGGTGCATGTAACCGACGTCACCAACGCTTCCCGCACCATGCTCTTCAATATCCACACTCTGTCGTGGGACAAGGAGCTTCTGGACCTTCTGGGCGTTCCTGCGTCAATGATGCCTGAAGTTAAGTCATGCTCTGAGGTTTATGGCTACACTAGCGCCAGTGTACTTGCTGAGAACGTTCCTATCGCCGGTATCGCAGGCGACCAGCAGGCCGCTCTCTTCGGCCAGATGTGTACCGAGCCCGGCGCTGTCAAGAATACATACGGCACCGGCTGCTTCCTGCTTATGAATACTGGCGAGAAGCCCATCGAGTCGCGCAACAATCTGCTGACGACTATAGCATGGAAGGTTGGAAACAAAGTAAACTACGCTCTGGAAGGCAGCATCTTCGTTGCCGGCAGCGTAGTCCAGTGGCTCCGCGACGGTCTGGGCATCATCAAGTCCAGCAGCGAAGTTGAGGCTCTGGCCGCTACCGTTCCTGATAACGGCGGCGTTTATTTCGTGCCCGCACTGACAGGTCTCGGCGCTCCGTACTGGGACCAGTACGCCAAAGGCTGCGTATACGGCATCACCCGCGGTTCTACCGCAGCCCACATCGCCCGTGCTGCCCTGGAGGGCATCGCTTTCCAGACCATGGACATCGTGGAAGCCATGCAGAGCGACAGCGGCGTGAAGCTTTGCGAGCTAAAGGTCGACGGCGGTGCTTCCCGCAACAATCTGCTTATGCAGTTCCAGAGTGACATCCTCGGCTGCGACGTAATCCGTCCGCAGATCACTGAAACCACCGCTCTCGGCGCCGCATTCCTGGCAGGTCTTGCAGTGGGCTACTGGAAGTCTATCGACGACATCAAGTCCATCTGGGCCGTAGAGCGCCGCTTCTCCCCTGCCGATAGCCAGGATGAAGCCAAGAAAGGCTGGAAGGACGCTATTTCAAGAACATTGTCAAAATAACCAAATACTATTATGCAACAATACTTATTTGAATTTCTAGGAACGCTGGTCCTTATCCTTATGGGAGATAGCGTCGTAGCTAACGTTTGTCTCAACAAGACCAAAGGTCAGGGCAGCGGCTGGGTGGTTATCACCATGGCCTGGGGTTTCGCTGTAATGTGCGGTGTTTTCGTTGCCGGCCCTATCAGCGGCGCCCACCTCAATCCGGCTCTTACTCTGGGTCTGGCTGCAGCGGGTTCATTCCCCTGGGCTGACGTGCCCGGCTACATTATCGCCCAGATTCTTGGCGGTGTAGTCGGCGGCTGGCTGGTATGGGTGTTCTACAAAGATCACTTCAATGCTACTGAAGACCAGGCCACCAAGCTGGGTTGCTTCTGCACCATCCCTGCAATCCGCAATTACTGGCGCAATTTCATCTGCGAGGTTATCGGCACCTGCGTGCTGGTGTTCATCATCATGGCCTTCGCCACTGAAGGCAACACTGCCGACTTCAGCCTCGGAAGCTCCGGAGCGTTCCCTGTAACCATGCTCATCATGGCCATCGGTATGTCTCTCGGCGGCACCACAGGTTACGCCATCAATCCCGCCCGAGACCTCGGTCCCCGTATCGCTCACGCCATCCTCCCCATCAAGGGCAAAGGTTCAAGCGACTGGGCATACAGCTGGATTCCCATCTGCGGTCCCGTAGTCGGCGCCCTTCTCGCCGCCGGCCTCTTCGTACTGATCTTCTAACATCAGCGTTCCATAACACAAAACAGCCGGAGACACCCTCCGGCTGTTTTTATAACATTATCGTAGATTTCCATTAACAAACCTTCCGGGCGCACGTCTTATTATCAAAACGATTTTTATGAAACGAATTTTAGCAACGTTGTTTTTGGTGCTGGCTGTTACGTCAGTGTGTGAGGCTCGCAAGACTCCGAGCAAGGCAAGGATCCAGCAGATGGTAAATGACATGAGGGTCGAGGCCCGCAAGTCAGGCATAGCAAGTGAGAGGGAAGCGGTGGTCCTTCCGGGTATTAAAGTGGTGTCAGACTCCAATATCGATTATGTTTCTATAGGCGGCGCGGCGATGAAGATGGGAATGAGACTGAGCGGTCTGACAAAGGAGGTTCCGGCGATAAAGGGTATAAACAGCATGCTGGTAGTGAGCTACGACGACTGCCCTGACCACATCAAGGATCTTTTCAATGCGAGGATGTCGAACGAACTGAGGGGATGCGAGCTGCTGATGGAGGCGAAGGAGAACGG
>JAFZKU010000086.1 GCA_017551785.1 Bacteroidales bacterium
ATTGCGAAAACCACTTTTCAAGCAATTGGTAACTGGCTTGTCTATGTATCCAGCAAAATAGCAAAATTTAATGACTGGGAGCTCAACCGTGCTGAAAGAGGAGTCAAAAGTGTTGCCGATGGTGAGTATGACTGGAGAATCGACAGGATTGATCGTGGCCGTGGCGTTGGAATATCGAGATAACCTTTCTTGATGCATTACTCGGCTCAAGTGACGGACTCAATAGGGATAAACGAAAATAGACACCCTCCCGGATGACTTTTCTCTTTCACGGCGAAACACCGACCGATAAATTGGAATTTAGTGCTCAAATTACTTCATACTATCGATTCGGAATCATTCCTGAAAAGAATACCCGAACCCTGCCCGGGCCACAAGCGCATCGGCATACTTGCCGATTTTCTTGCGGATGCGTGTAATGTTTACATCCACCGTGCGGGGCGTGACAATGACATCATCAGGCCACACGGCCGACAGCAACTGCTCCCGTGAAAACACCTTTCCCCGGTTCTCAAGGAAGAGTTTCAGGAGTTCATACTCGGTCTTCGTGAAGTAGACATCCGATCCGTCCACAGTCACCTTTTTGGCATCAGTATCTATCTGGATGCCCTGGTAGCGGATACCATTGCGGACAGCACCGAGCCGGGCTTCCACGACATTGATGATGTAGTCTCCCGTCTTTTCACATTCGCCCACGAGGTCGGCATAAACGGTCCCCTTGTCGTAGCCGTACTGATGATCGTCAAGATTATCAATATTCTGCTGTTTGAGTGCATTGCGGCATGCATTGATCCTGCGCTCAATATCCTCTGAATGTGCCAGGTCAAGTTCTTCCTTGCGCCCGGAAAGAAGTTCGTTCATCCGGGAAAGAGCATCACCGACCAACGAGAACATCTCCTGGATACCTTTATTCTGCTGTTCGGTAAACTCAATCTTGTTGCTCCTTTTACGTCGAAGGATGCGGGCCAGATTAAAGCAGCTGTCACCCACGGATTCCAGCTCTCCGATTTGCCGAAGCATCGCCCTGACCATCTCTTTCGTATCATCGGACAGATGGGCTGACCCGAGATCTCCCAGGTATCGGCCAATCTCGTTCTCCATCCGGTCGCTGCCTTCCTCTCCCTTCTCGATGCGATCATATAGTCTGGAGAAACTATGCTCGTCTTTTGAAGCATAGAGTTCACTCACCAGCGCAAACATATGCTGAGTCTTTTCTCCGTAAACGACAATCTCTTTCTGTGCCTGAAGCACGGAGATTTCCGGAGTCTTCATAATACCGCCGCGAATATATTGAAGGCGGAACTCATCTTCCTCGTCAGACTTCCTGGGCCGGACAATCTTGCAAACCAGTTTTTCAATCTGCGGAATGAACCAAATCAAGACAGCCGTATTGATGACATTGAATCCTGTGTGGAAAGCCGCCAGCGTAAAGGAAAGCAACGTGGTGTCCTGCTGAGGCGCCTCCGGGTCAAGCCCCACTAAGCCACAGACCATCCTCACGAAAGGGAAAAATACAATGAGCATCCAGATGACGCCGAATACGTTGAACACCAGGTGAGCCATTGCCGTTCGTCGAGCCTGTGTGTTCGCGTTCAATGCTGCCAGATTCGCCGTGGATGTGGTGCCGATATTCTCACCCATGACTAGCGCGATACCCTGATAGATGGAAATGGCTCCCGTGGCGCAGAGGACCATCGTAATGGCCATCAGAGCGGCCGAACTCTGCAGGACGGCGGTAAGGATTGTTCCGATGAGCAGGAACAGCAGAATGGTTGCGTAATTGGTCTTGAAACTGGAGAAGAACGCAACGACTGCGGGCTTGCTGGCCAGGTCCATCTCCACGCCGGTGTTCTTCAGCAGAACCATCGCATAAAGAAGGAAGCCCAGCCCAATCAGGAAGTCTCCGAAATACCGATGCCTTCCCATTTGAATGAGAATGATACCGACGACCAGGACAGGCCAGACGAGATTGACGATATTGAAGGAGAAGCCGGCCGACAAAATCCAGGCCGTAAGAGTGGTGCCGATATTGGCGCCCATGATAACTGAGATAGCCTGCGTCAGGGTAAGCAGCGCCGCATTCACAAAGGATACCGTCATCACGGTAGTTGCCGACGAGGACTGGACGGCTACAGTAATCAGGGCTCCGGTGGCCACGCCGGAAAAGCGGTTCCCCGTCATAGCCCCAAACAAATGACGAAGCTGGGGGCCGGCCATTTTCTGCAGGGCCTCGCTCGTCATTTTCATGCCAAATATCAAGATAGCGATGGCACCCAGAAGTTTCAATACAATCAGCATATTCATAAAATTTCAGTGCAAAGATACGCACGCAGACTGGATCTCTCAAGGCGCAAAATCAATTGTAACAGAATTTTTAACTGCGTCAGACGCCATAGTAATCATACTGAAACATCAATATGCTATCTTTCGGAAAACTTAATGTAATATGAAAAAGATGCTCCTATTTGCTTTAGTCATAATGGCTTCCTTTTTAACGGTGTGCAAGCAGAGGATAGAGCAAGCTCCGGAAGAAGTCCTCAGTACCTTTGAAACGATGTTTCCTAGCGCCACACACATAGAATGGAGCAGGCAAATCTCCACTTTCACGGCCAACTTCTATCACGAACAGCACGAAAAGCAAGCACAATTCGACAGTACAGGCATCTGGCTACAGACCAGAACGGAAATGTCGATCTATGAAGCACCGGCCTCTGTCATGGCAACCGCACGCAAACTCAGCGATCGCAAGATTGATGATGTGTACTTGTTTGAACAATCAAACGGAGCCGCAGCATACTATATGGTGGAATACAAACAAGAAACACCTTTCTCCACCAGACAGATCCACATCCTTACAGATGGAACAATTCTATCCGCGCTTTAATCTGAGGGATATTGTTCCGATAAATTCCGATTTATCGAAGCAAATGTACGGATTTTCTGCGACGTAACAATAAGAAAGCCCCTCCGGACACCATCCGAAGGGGCTAACCGATTCAGATCTCACTCAGAGACCGCTAGGCAGACAGCACAGCGCTGAGCATCTTCTCGCCGGACTTCTCGCCGGTAGTGGTGTTCACGTAGAAATACTTGAAGAACACCTTGGGAGCGCCGGCACTCGGAGCGCCGTTCTTGTTGTCGTACGCGCTCTTGATGTCGATCGCGGTGGTGACAGGCGTGTACGGATCAGCGAAGGCAGCCGCCTTGCTGTAGGCGCGGGTGATACCGTTGCCCTGGGGCTCGGAAGCCTGGATGATGAGCTTCAGGTTGCTGACATCCGAAGGGATGCTGGGCAGCGTGAAGGTCATCGCAGAGCTGGAGAGCGCGATGGTCGCGTCGGCCGGAGCCTCGACACCGGTCAGGGTGGGAACGGCAGTCATGATCTGGCCGCCGCAGTACACGACCCAGTAGTTCAGCCTCATGAAGAGGTTGCAGCCCGAGATCTTGCTCTTGGTGCCCAGCACGGAGCGGCCCTCGGCGGTATTCGCGGCAGCATTCCACACGAGAATCTGCGCGCTGGTGAGACTCTGCCAGGCCTGGCTCAGACGCTTGAACACGGCCTTGACGGATGCCTGGTAGCTCGTGCGGGTGCTGCCGCCGTAGCCACGGTTGCGGATGTACTTACGGCTCTTGACCTTCGCTGCGGTCACGCCCTTGGCGGAGCCAGACATCTCTTCGAAAGCGATAGAAGGAACGTACTTCATAGTTTGAAAAGATTGAGGTTAAACAAATGTTTTATAACGAAATAAATGATTATCAATAATATAGCAAGCAGGCAGACGCCCCCGGTCTTCATCTTTAACTTCTGCCACCAGTTCAGCGGCCGCTCCACCTTCACCTCCTCCCTGACCACTCTGTCCCGATAGACCAGGCTGTCCCGGTACACGATCTCCTTCTCGACGCGGACCGGCTCCCTGACCGCCTTCGTAGCGAGCAAATGAGAGAGTCGGCCGCCGGACACAGAAGCCTCGCTAACAGCATACCGATTTTCCAGCACCGACACCGTATCCAGCGTCACGACCTTCTCCACGATTACCGGCAGTTCCACCCAGGCCGTATCCACCACGATCTCCCGCTCCACACGCACTTCCACCCGAGTACTGTCCTGGACTGGAAGCGTCCGGACAGTACCGCAGGCAGAAGCCCCGAGGAGCAGAAGCAATGGCAAGAAGCGTTTCATAGGTTAGTCTGTATGCTGACTTTCATTATCTATCACTTGGCGGAGTTCGGCTTCGAACTTCCTGAATTTCACATCATAGCTGGCCTTCACCCCGAGAATCGCCCCGCACAGCACCAGCAGCTCGCTCACGATCGAGATGGCGGAGCTGGCAATCTCACCCAGCGGCGGAATCCAGAACAGGCACACGCCCGCGATGATGACCCCGCTGCTGAAACTCGCAATGGCAATCACGCCCTGCAGTTTGGTGAGCTCTATGCGCTTTTTCTCGGTCATAGGTTAAGGCAATTAGTCGATATCGTGACCGGGCTCATCGTCGTCGTCATTCCCTCCGGACTGGCTCTGCTCTCCATCCCTCACCAGGAACGCGAAGATGAACGGAGAGTAACCGGTACTGTCAAAGCCGGACATCCTTTCCTGGCAGGAGAACACCCCATTCTCCACGTGTGCGAGAGAGAATCCGTTGACGGAAGGATTATACTGATTAGAGCCTCCGATGAACGGCACATCCGCACACACATCCGTCGGGAAGCCATCCATAATTGCCTCCCACGGCTGGTTCCGGTAGGAATAAGAGCAGCTGGAGAAACCGATATGCAGGAACACCCAGTGGTCGAAGATGACGCAGAACGTCTCGGAATCCCAGTACAGGTACCTCGTCTCCTGAGTCATATTGATTCTGGTCCGGGTGCCCTTGATGGGGCTCCCGCCCTGATTCAGCATCGGATACAGCGCCTGGATGAACAGCGTGTGCTCCACCTTGTCGTCGAAGTTGGTCAGCTTCTCGATGCAGATGGTGTTCTTGTCCTTGATCCACGACTTCACCACCGTGCCGCCGTCGTTATTCCACGTATAGCTGGAATAGACATAGCGATCCTGGAACGTCAGGAACACGCCCGTCACGGCGCTCCGCCCGATAGCAAGATCCGGAACATAGATCTCCAGCACGTCGGCCGCCTGGTAATCAGCGTTCGACGGGTCATAGGTAATCTTGGCATTCAGGACTACGTAGTTCTCTGCCTGGTAGTCCTTGAACTGGATGCTTCCCGCACCGAAATTATTTCCTGTACTGTTGAACATAGCCGTATCAATAAAGAATACCAGGCCCGAAGACCTCGGTAGGTTGTACATAGTAACCGCCTCGGTGGGCGAAAGTGATAGTGGAGTCGCCCCAACTGTAGTTGCGCAGCCAGATGATGTATGACTGCGCAGCCAGGGCAGCATTGCCGCTGCCCATACCGCGGCCCAACGCCATACTGGTACCCACACAGTCCTCTGAAAGAGCATCCTCCAGATAGACCTCAGACGATGCCACATTGCTGTGGCCAAGGCACACGGTATCGAAGCTGATGACAGGCGCATTGGTCGAGAAGTCCACGTCACAGTCGGACACGTGGCTCTCCGGCTTGATGTCAGCCATCGTAATCTTCTCCCTCTTGACATACCCTTCCGCCTCTGCATCTTCCTCACTCTCAACCACTTTGCTGGTTTGAACGGACGGACCAACCACGCCGGAGGCCGGATCGAGCCAGTACATTTCAAGGAAAATCTTTTCACCCACACTCGGCTTTACCCCGATCGTCTTGAAGTAGAGATACGTCATGTCCGCATCGCCCCAGTCGTCCTCCATTCCAGGAGAAACAATCACCGCCTTGCTCCATCCGTTCGACACGCCGGCAGACTGGCCACCGGTCATCTTTACGACCAGCTTCAGCCCGGTCTCGTGCGCGATACCCTTAATAATGACCGTCTTCGGAGTAATCCACAGAGCCGAATACGACACAGTGGGAAGTGCGGCCATAACGGCGGGAGCGTCCTGCAGAATTCCTTCTCCGGCCATCACGCGGCTCACATTCAGCCGCACGAACAGATTGATCCCCGACAGCTCTGCCTTCTGGCCGAAAGCGCTCTGCCCGCTCGCGTGCTCGGCAAGCCGCTCCCACGCCAGCATCTGATCTGCCGACAGTTTCTGGTACGATTTAGTGATCCGGGAAATCGAAGCACGTCGCGCCACCTGGGCGTTCGTCTTCTGACCGGTGGGCCAGCTTCGGACCGAGAGGATGCTACGGCCGCCGACATGGCGAGCCGTAACATCCTTGGCCGACCCAGAGAAGCCCCCGAAAGCGATGGAAGGTAGGACAATCATAGTTTAAGCGCGTATGCAGTTAACGTTTTCAAGTCAAATCTCTACTGCGAAGTTCCGGATAAAATGTGGAAAT
>JAFZKU010000087.1 GCA_017551785.1 Bacteroidales bacterium
AAATCTCAAGTCCGACCCCGCTCCGCTCTTCTTCATTCAAAGAAATTCACGCTTGCTCTGTCAAGTGTTATGCTACAATTGCCTTGTACTTTTTATAGTACTTAGTCTTCCATTCTTTCAATCAACTTTAGCCGTTCTTTCGAAACGGGCTGCAAATATAGCCCTTCTTTTCAAACTCGCAAATTTTTTTTGAAGGTTGTTGATAAAAAAATATCAACGGAAAGATAGAGGCATGGCTGACCTGTCTCCGGTCAGTTTTCCGTCACGGACGACGAAGGTTCCGTTGGCAATGGTGTGGATCACGCTGCCGCTCAGTCTCGACACCGGAGCCCAGCCGCAGCGTGACGCTGCAGGAGCCACGGCGTGCCGGCGGCCGCTGGTGAAAACGACCAGGTCGGCATAGTACCCTTCACGGATGAAACCCCTCTCCTTTATATCATATAGTCGCGCCGGAGCGTGCGCCATACGGTCCACTACGAGCGGCAAGCTGAACACTCCCCGGTCGGCAAGGTCAAGCATCATGGGCAGCGAATACTGCACCAGCGGAATACCGGACGCAGACTGAAGATACGGCTTGCGCTTCTCTTCAAGCAGGTGCGGGGCATGGTCGGTAGAAATATTGTCTATCACACCAGAACGCACAGCCTTGCGCAGGGCCAGCATGTCGCGGTGCGACTTTATCGCCGGGTTGCATTTCATCAAGGGTCCCAGCTCCTCATAGTCCTTGTCGCAGAAGAACAGATACTGCACGCAGGTCTCTGCGGTAATATTGCCGGCATCAGGCTTCACATCGGCGAGCAGTTCAGCCTCTTCGGCTGTAGACACATGAAGGACATGCAGTCTGGCGCCGTATTGCCCGGCAAGGGCCAGGGCTTTCTGAGTCGCTTTAAGGCATGCTTCCACTGGCCTGATGTTCGGATGCTCCCGGAAAGGTATGTCCTCGCCGTAGCGCTCGCGGGCGGTTTTCAAGCTTTCAGCAATTATGGCATTATCTTCGGCATGCACGGCAATCAGCGCCGGGCACTCTGCAAACAGGCGGGCCATAGCCGGCTCGTCGTCGAGCAGCAGGTTGCCGGTGGACGACCCCATGAAGACTTTCACTCCGCAGACCTTCGAGAAATCACAGGCTAAGACTTCCGGCAGATTGTCGGCCGTAGCACCTATATAAAAGGAATAGTTAACCACAGAATCTCGCGCCGCTATATCGAACTTCCTCTCAAGAGCCTCGCAGCTTACTGCCGGAGGATTGTTGTTGGGCATGTCCATATAAGAAGTGACGCCTCCCAGCGCAGCTGCGGCGCTCTCGGTAGCGATGCAAGCCTTGTGCGTGGCACCGGGCTCGCGGAAATGGACGTGGGCGTCTATAATACCCGGAGCCACATATTTGCCTTTCAGGTCAATTACGTCATCGCAGTCTGCAATGCAGGCCTTCTCCCTCTCCATGCCTGAAGGATCGTCGTACCTGCAGACAGCTGCGATACGCTCATCAACAATAAAGATGCCCGCAGAAAACAGGGCACCTTCATTGACTACTGTGGCATTCTTGAGGTAATGCTTCATCACGCCCGGGGTTTGATCTTGCGGAAACGGAGCCCGATGACTCCCCAGAACGCCTCGCCGAAGATACCGCTGCTCATCTTGGAAACGCCTTCGGTGCGGTCGACGAAAATGATGGGAACCTCCTTGATCTTGAAGCCAAGCTTGTAGGCATTGTACTTCATCTCGATCTGGAAGCCGTAGCCGTGCATCTTGATGCGGCTGAAATCGATGGTGTCAAGAACCTTGCGGCTATAGCACTTGAAGCCGGCGGTGCAGTCGTAGACCTTCATGCCGAGCATCTTGCGGACATAGACCGATGCAAAGTATGACATAATAACTCGGCCGATGGGCCAGTTGATGACACTGATGCCGTTGCAATATCTCGAGCCGATGGCCAGGTCAGCCCCGTCTTCGCTGCACGCCCTATAGAGGCGGCCCAGGTCGTCGGGGTTGTGAGAAAAGTCGCAGTCCATCTCGAAGATATAGTCGTATCCGTGCTCCAGAGACCAGTTGAAACCTGTGATGTAAGCAGTGCCGAGGCCAAGCTTGCCGGCCCTCTCGATTATGAAAATCCTCTCGGGGAATTCCGTCATGAGCCTCTTGACCACATCTGCAGTGCCGTCGGGAGAACCGTCGTCGATTATCAGCACATTGAAATCATCCTCAAGGCTCATCACCTTGCGGAGCATCTTCTCGACATTCTCGATCTCGTTGTAGGTCGGAATGATTATAACTTTCTTGTCGGCACTCATTTCTCTGGATAGTTGTCGTGTAAAGTTACATCATTTCCCCTCAATAACCAAACTTAAACTGATGCGCTGGCGGTTCAGATCGACACCTTCGACCTTCACGTGGATATGCTGATGGATCTTCAGAACCTCCGAAGGACTGCTGATACGGTGGTCAGACATCTTTGAAATGTGGATCAGGCCATTCTGCTTGATGCCGATGTCGACGAAGGCTCCGAAATCGGTGATATTTGTCACTATGGCAGGCAGTTCCATGCCTACTTTCAAATCTTCTATCGTTTTGATTTCCTCGGAGAACTCGAACACCTTTATTATCTTGCGCGGGTCGCGGCCGGGCTTCGACAGCTCGCGTACTATGTCGTTCAACGTAAGCAGACCCACCACGTCGGATACATAGCGGTTGACGTCTATCTTGGCGCAGAGCTGCTCATTGGAGATGAGCTGCGAAACCTCAACCCCCATGTCGGAAGCAATCTGCTCCACGAGGCCGTACCTCTCGGGATGCACGGCCGAATTGTCCAGAGGATTGGCAGCCCCGGCAATCCTGAGGAAGCCGGCGCACTGCTCGAAGGCCTTGTCGCCCAGCCTCTTGACTTTCAGCAGGTCCTGACGGGACAGGAAGGCTCCGTTCTCGCTGCGGTAGTCCACTATGTTCTGGGCCAGCGCCGGACCGATGCCTGAAACATAGCTCAGCAGATGCTTGCTGGCCGTATTGAGATTCACTCCCACGCTGTTCACGCAGCTCTCCACAGTGTTGTCCAGAGTCTCTTTCAGCAGGGTCTGGTTGACATCGTGCTGATACTGACCCACTCCTATCGATTTGGGGTCTATCTTAACCAGCTCAGCCAGCGGATCCATGAGCCTGCGGCCGATGGATACCGCACCGCGGACAGTGACGTCATAGTCGGGGAACTCCTCGCGCGCAACGTCGGAAGCCGAATAGACCGAAGCCCCGTCTTCAGACACAGAATAGACGCGCACACCCTCAGGCAGAGCTATCTTCTTTATGAAATACTCGGTCTCGCGGCCGGCAGTACCGTTGCCTATGGCAATCACTTCTATCTTGTAAGACTCCACCATCTGGGATATCTTCTTCATCGCCATAGTCTTCTCGTTCATCGGCGGGTGCGGATAGATGGTGTCGTTGTGCAGCAGCTTGCCCTCGGCGTCCAGGCAGACCACCTTGCAGCCGGTGCGGAAGCCCGGGTCGATGGCCAGAGTGCGTTTCTGCCCTACCGGCGGAGCCAGCAGCAGCTGGCGGAGGTTCTCACCAAAGACCTTTATCGACTCGATGTCGGCCTTCTCCTTGGCTATGGCGAACACTTCATTCTCGATGGAAGGATGCAGCAGCCTCTTGTATGCGTCGCCGATGGCATCTGTCAGGAAATGGCGCAGCTGCGAAGAAGGTTTGCGTTTGCCCTTGAGCACGCAGCGCTCCATCCTCTCGTATGCATAATCCTCATTGACATCTATCTTTATGGAAAGCACCTCTTCGGCAGCTCCGCGCAGTATGGCGAGCAGCCTGTGGGGCGGAATCTTGTCGACTCTCTGAGAGAAGTTGGAGTAGGTATTGTATTTCTCTGCCTTCTCGTCATCCTCCTTGCCCTTGGCTACCCTGGACACTATGGTTCCCCACTTGCAGTAAAGGTCCCTGAGCTCCTGGCGCACTGCAGTATCTTCGCTCATCCACTCTGCTATTATGTCAGAAGCGCCGGCCAGAGCCTCGTCCTTGGTGGGCACATCGTCCTTTACGAAAGGCGCAGCGGCAGCGTAGATGTCGTCGGCCTTCACCTCGTAGAGCTTCACCGCCAGAGGTTCCAGCCCCTTCTCCTTGGCCACGGAAGCGCGTGTGCGCCTCTTCGGCTTGTAGGGCAGATAGATATCTTCCAGCACCCTTGCATCCACCGCCGTCTCGATCTCGGAGGCCAGCTGGTCCGTCATCTTCCCTTGCTGCTCGATGCTCTTGACTATAGCCTGCTTGCGCTTGTCAAGGTCAGTCAGATAGAGGTGATAATGCTTGATCTGAGCCACATAGGTCTCGTCGATGCCGCCGGTGCGTTCCTTGCGGTAGCGGCTGATGAAAGGGATGGTGGCTCCCTCCTCGAGAAGGTCCACACAGTTCTCCACCTGCCATGCGGCAAGCTGGAGCCTTTCGGCTATGTATTTGATATAGAGGTCAGTCATGGGAGACTTGTTGGAGTTGCTCTCTGTATGACGAGAATATCTTCGACTTCGACACGAAACCCAGATAGATGCCGTTCTTGTCCAGCACCGGAAGGTTCCATGCCCCTGTGGTCTCGAACTTGTCCATCACGCTCTCCATGCTGTCCGAGGCGAGCACTGAATCGCTCTCCTTGAGGATGTCGTAGATATATATCTTGTCGTAGAATTCGGGGCGGAACATATACTGACGCACGTCGTCGAGATAGACTATGCCGAGGAAGTGACTCTTGCCGTCAATAACCGGGAAGATATTCCTGTTGGAATGAGCGATAACGTCGGTAAGCTCCCTGAGGTTGCGGTCTACCCTCACCGGGATGAAATCGGTCTCGATGAAGTCCGACAGCTTCAGCAGCGTCAGCACGGCCTGGTCGCTGTCGTGGGTCAGCAGCTCTCCGGAAGCCGCTATTCGCTTGGTATAGATAGAGTATTGTTCAGTAGTCCTGATAGTGGCGTATGAGATGGCCGAGGTGATTATGAGCGGAAGCAGCAGCGCATAGCCGCCGGTAATTTCGGCAATAAGGAAGATGGCCGTCAGCGGAGCCTGCATCACTCCGGCCATAAGCCCGGCCATGCCCACCAGCACGAAGTTCTCCTCCGGCAGGGTGCCTATCCCAAGTATGTTCACCAGCCTTGCAAGCACGAAACCAGCGAATGCCCCGGTGATCAGCGTGGGGCCGAAGGTACCTCCCACTCCGCCGCCCGCATTGGTAAATGCGGTGGCAAGCACCTTGAGCAGTGTCACCGCAGCGAAGAATATCACAATAGCCCATTCGTTGTCCGGCGAGATCAGGCTGGCGATGAAGCCTTGTTCCAGCGCCACCATAGCATTCTTGTTGAGCATCGAGGTGAGGGATGTGTAGCCTTCACCGAAGAGCGGCGGGAACATGAATATCAGCACGCCCAGCGACGCTGCGCAGATGGCCCAGCGGGTAAAGGGTTTCTTCACCTTGCGGAGCATGTCCTCGGCTTTGAGGGTGGTCCTCAGGAAGTAGAGCGAGATCAGGCCGCAGAAGATTCCCAGAATTATATAGTAAGGTATATTGTGCATGGAGAACTGCACCACCGAATTGGAGAAGGTCACCATGTCGCCAAGCACGAAGTACGACACCATAGTGGCGGTCACCGACGACAGCAGCAACGGCAGTATGGACGACATCGAGAGGTTGAAGAGCAGTATCTCGAAGGTGAACAGCACTCCGGCCATCGGGGCCTTGAAGATGCCGGCTACGGCACCTGCGGCTCCACAGCCCAGAAGGATGGTAATGTTCTTGTATGAAAGGCCGAACGCCCTGGCCACGTTGGAGCCTATGGCGGCACCTGTGTAGACTATAGGGGCCTCTGCTCCCACCGAACCTCCGAAGCCGATGGTCAGCGAGCTCGCCGCTATCGAAGACCAGATGTTGTGAGGGCGGATGTGGCTTTCGTTCTTGGAGATAGCCAGCAGCACCTTGGTGACTCCGTGGCTGATATTGTCCCTCACAAGGTATTTGACAAGCAGCATCGACAGCAGCATACCCACGCCCGGCAGCACTATGTAAAGCCACCAGTGCACCTCGGCCAGGTTGCCTCCGAAGAGGAGATGCTGT
>JAFZKU010000088.1 GCA_017551785.1 Bacteroidales bacterium
TCCTTAGTACGAGAGGACCGGGATGGACGAACCACTGGTTTACCGGTTGTGGCGCCAGCTGCATCGCCGGGTATCCACGTTCGGTAAGGATAAGTGCTGAAAGCATCTAAGCACGAAGCCGGCTCCAAGATGAGATTTCCATAGAGGGTCGTGGGAGACTACCACGTTGATAGGCCGCAGATGTAAAGGCAGCAATGTCAAAGTCGAGCGGTACTAATAGCCCGAGAGCTTCGCAGGCGCGCAAGCGCAAGAAAGTGAAGTGAACACTAAAACAAAAAACACACAAGAAAGCTTACAAGACTGCAAGCTAGCTGTGTAACGCGACAGTAAAGAAAGTTCGTACAGCGTTGTCTTTCTCATAAGATATACCGCAGGAAGCCGTGAAAGGCTTCCTGTGGACAAATAAGGCGGTTATAGCGGTGAGGATCCACCTCATACCATTCCGAACTGAGAAGTTAAGCTCACTTGCGCCGATGATACTGCGATACGATGTGGGAAAGTAGGTAGCCGCCGTCTTCAAACAAAAGCCCCGTGCCGATCCGGCACGGGGCTTTTCGTTTGAAGACGCCTATAGATTAGAGGGTAATTTCAAAAGGTGAGACGGGCATGCCCTCGGCATTGTAGAGGGTGACGTCCTCGCGAACGTAATTCTTCCAGAGGAAGCGAACCTTCTTGGGATTCTTGATGCCGCCGACATAGAGGACAACCCTGTTGCCAAGGATCGAAGCATTCACGCGCTGGTAAACGCCATTCTCGTCAGAAACAGCAAAACCCTTGATTTCGTCGCCTTTGACAACGAGACCGTTGCCAATCTCGCTGAATGACAGATATACCTTGCCGTCCTTGAGCTCAGCCTTGGTGCACTCAGGAGAAAGCACCACAGTCTCGCCGTAAGCAGTCCTCATGGCACCCTTGGCCACACGCTCAGCCACAATCTTCTTATTGATAGGGTGGATATTGTTCCAGGTGCCGATGTCGCAGGCGACAGCCAGTGCGGCATTGGGAAGCATGTGAGTGGCAAGCCTCTGGCCCTCACGCACATTTGCCCAGCCGTCCTGCACCGGCAGGAAAGTCTTGGCCTGGTGGCTGGCCAGCTGGCAGATAATCACAGGCATATTGTTGTTGCGGAAATCCTTGCTCCAGGTCTTCATCATCCTGGCCAGGAAAGTGCCGTACTCAGGAGTATTGCCGCTGTTGGTCTCGCCCTGATACCACACGATACCCTTGACGTTGACGTTGGTGACAGGACTCAGCATGCCCCAGTACAGTCCGAACGGATTGCGGACCATAGAAGTGTGCTGGATTTCCCTCTCTACATACTGCATAACTACAGGACGCTGAGCCGGAGCTCCGCCGGGACGGTTGAAATTGCTGGGAATCTCCTGGAAGAAAACCTTCCAGCCATCATTGAGAGATATATTCTCATCACCGAGACGGATCTGATACTGCTCGTCCTCATAGAAGCCGCCGTTGGCATTGGCGCCATTGAGCTTGATGCAGATGACATTCTTGCCCTCCTTCAGGATGCCTTCTCCGAAAGCATAGTTGCGCGGAGGATACTCATAACCGGTGGTGCCCACCTTGACGCCGTTGATGAAAGTCTCGTCGGCCTGAGTGATGGTTCCCAGCTTGAGCAGATTGTTCTTGGATGCAGCTTGCTCGGCAGTCAGCCAGAGTTCGTGCCTATAATATATAAGGGCACTGCCGGTGACGCCGACCTCCCTGAAATAGTGAGGCAGATAAGCGGGCGCCCACTCTGAATCGTCGAAATCAACAGTATAATAGTCAGGATTCTCGACAGGACGCTCTACTGCAGCTCCGCCGCCCGGCCTGCCGCCGCCGAACATCGCGCCGAAGTTGGCACCGGTGCCTCTGGGCTGAGGGTTACGCTGAGCCTCGAGAGCCTCGGCGTACTGAGGATAGTCCTTCAGATTGTCCGGGCTCATCCAGCTCTCGATGGCAGTGCCGCCGACAGCGCACTGGATGATAGCTACGGGCACCTGATAGGTATCATATATCTGGCGGGCGAAGAAATAGGGGATCATGGACATCTTCAGGCAGGTCTCAGGATTGACAGCCTTCCATGAGCCGGATGCGAAATCTTTCTGAGGTCCGTCATAAGCATATTTCTCGCCCACGAGGAACTCGCGGATAAGAGGATTGGTATAGTGAAGGACATCGTCGCCATAAAGATCCAAGGCGCGCTCCAGAGGAGTCTGCATGTTCGACTGGCCGGAGAATACCCATACGTCTCCGAATATCACGTCCTTGACTTCGATGTCATTGACCTTGATGGTATAGGTCCTGCCGTCCCATGAAGTAGCGGGCAGGATCACCAGCCAGTTGCCGTTGCGGTCGGCCTTGGCAGTATAAGTGGCACCGTCGAAGGTAACAGTGACTCTCTCCTGAGGGTCTGCAAAACCCCAGATGCGTGCAGGCTGGTCGCGCTGAAGGATCAGGCCGTCGCTGATCATCTTGGGAAGAGTGACTTTTGCGTTAATGTTCTGAGCGAACAGAAGCATGGCTGCGCCCAGGACAAGGAGTACATGTCTTTTCATAGCAGAATACAAAAAGTAAAAGGGGAATTAATAAGATTGGAGCCTTTCACGGGACTCGAACCCGCGACCTGCTCATTACGAATGAGCTGCTCTACCGACTGAGCTAAAAAGGCTTTTTGCATTGCAAAAGTAACAAAAAAACTGTTTCTGCAACGCTTATTTACCAGGCGAGAGCGCCGGCACCGAGGATGGCGGCGTCAGACTCCTTGAGTGCAGAAGGGATGATGGCAATCTTGTCTTTCCAGATAGAAAGCAGGTTGGCATTCATAGCTTCACGCATCGGTTTGAAAATGAACTCGCCGGCCCTGGCCAGACCGCCGAACAGCACGATTGCCTCAGGAGCGCTGAAAGCAACGAAGTTGGCGCATGACTCACCCAGGATCTTGCCGGTGTAGTTGAATACGTCGATGGCGAGCTTGTCTCCCTTCACGGCAGCTTCGAACACATCTTTGGAAGTGATCTCCTGGAGCTCTCCAAGGACGCTGTCGTTATATTTGCCGCTTTCAAGCCATTCGCGGGCAGTCTTGGCAACTCCGATGGCAGAAGCGTAAGCCTCAAGGCAACCGTCGTGGCCGCAGCCGCAGCGACGTCCGTTGTGACGGACAGCGTTGGTGTGGCCGAGCTCTCCGGCGAAGCCGTCATGGCCGTAAACCAGGGCGCCGTTGATGACGATGCCGCTGCCGACGCCAGTGCCGAGAGTAAGCATGATGAAGTCCTTCATGCCGCGGGCGGCGCCGTAGGTCATTTCACCGACAGCAGCCGCATTGGCGTCGTTGGTGACAGTGACGGGCACGTTCAGCTTAGACTCGATGTATTGTTTGAGGAACACCCTCTTGCCGTTTGCCCAGGGCAGGTTGGGGGCGTCTTCGATCATTCCGGTGTAGTAATTGCCGTTGGGGGCTCCGATGCCGATGCCCTGGATCTGCTCCATGCCGATGTGGGCGGCAAGAGTCTTGATGGTGTCGCAAACGGCGTCCATGAACTTTTCACCCTCGTCGGGGCCGTATTTAGACGAGATGACGGTTTGGGCGGGGATTTCGCCGCGGCGGTCAACTATTCCGATTTTAGTGGTCTGTCCACCGACATCCACACCTACTACATATTCTTTATCCATATCAGTCTACTTTAATGTCTTTGTTAACGTTCTTGCTGCCCCAGATTGCATAGTAGAGCAGGTATGCGAGCATGGCGACTACCAGCCAGTAGCTGGGGATGGCGCCGGCGCGCTGGGCGATGGCCTGCTGGATGAGAGGCATGATACCTCCGCCGACAACCATCATCATGAAGATGCCGGAAGCCTGCTCGGTGTATTTGCCGAGGCCCTCGACTGCAAGGTTGAAGATTGCACCCCACATGATGGATGTGCAGATACCGCAGAGGGCGAGGAAGATACATTTCATAGGAACGGCAGAACCCTTGACGGTCATGCTGATGCTCTCCGGCAGGAAGATGGCGATGAGAAGCAGCAGGATGGCCAGTGAAGAAACTGAGATCATCTGGGTGCGGGTGCTGATCTTGCCGCTGATGGTGCTGGACAGGAAACGTCCGATCATCATCAGGAACCAGTAAGAGGCAGCCAGGAAGCCGGCTACTGCAGCAGAACCCTCGAAGCCGAGGTCAGAGATATAGAAATTGAGCTGGGCGGGGATGCCGATCTCGATACCTACATAGAAGAATATGGCGATGACGCCGAGGACAGTGTGGCGGAAACTCCAGGCGCTGTGCTCGTAAACTGTAGTATTGCGCTCCTTGGCAGGCTCGGGGATCTTGACGAAAGATATGATCACGAAAGCCAGGGCGAAGACACCCATTGCGATAAAGAGCAGGGGAGCTACGTCAGACATGGCGGTCTTGTCGGTAACTGTGCCGATCAGGACACCGACGAGCAGAGGAGTGAGGGTGCCGGTGAGGGAGTTCAGGGTGCCGCCGATCTGGATGAACTGGTTGCCCCTGTTGCCGCCGCCGCCGAGGATGTTAAGCATCGGGTTGACGACAGTGTTGAGCATGCAGACGCAGAAACCGCAGATGAAGGCGCCGAGCAGATAGACGATGATGTTGACACCTACCTGTCCGATGGTAGCCTCAGCGCCGACCTTGCTGGAAAGCCACTGGATGAAGATGCCGACGAAACCGGTGGCGAGAGCGATCAGAGTGGTCTTCTTATAGCCCACTTTGACGAGCATCTTGCCGGCAGGGATACCCATGAAAAGGTATGCGGCGAAGTTCATCATGTTACCCATCATAGCAGCCCAGCTGTACTGGCCCTTCCAGATGTTGCCGAACGGAGCGGCCATGTTGGTGACGAATGAAATCATCGCGAAGATAAAACACATGGTGACAATCGCGACTAGTCTTCCATTCTTGTTGGTTGTAGTAGTGTTGGTCATAGTATTTGGTTATATAAATTGCCGTAAATGGTTTCCAAATTTAACGATTAAAAACAAAAAAAACACTACTTTTGGTTTAGTTCTTGTACTAGCGACAAACAAATCCAAACAATACCGAGATGAAAAGATTTTTTATCGTTGCGATGCTGACCCTGGCCCTCTGCGCGTCAAGCGTTCAGGCCAACGCACAGTCAAAACTCGACAAACTTGTCGGCACCTGGCTGATGACAACCGACTTCAACGGCCAGACCATGGAGCTCACCTACAAGATCGTCAAGAACGACGACGGTGTGTTCGCAACAATGGACATGCCCGGCGCTCCCGAGCAGCAGCTCGAGATCAAAGATGTCAATGGAAAGCTTCAGAGTTTGCTCGACATCCCTGAGTTCGGCGCAGCCATAGACATCAGCTATGCTTTCGTAGATGATGACACTGTCAATGTGTCGGTAGATGCCGGCGGATTCATGATGGAATCCTCGATGACAAGAGTGAAAGAATAATCCTGAAGACCCTGATATGAAGACTAAAACTATGAAGGCAATACTGGCCGCGCTGCTGCCAGTATTGTTTGTGATGTGCGCAGGATGTGCACGCACAGTTACCACTTCCAATCCCGTAATCTACAGCGACGTTCCCGATCCCGACATCATCAGGGTGGGCAACGACTACTACATGACCAGCACCACGATGCACCTGCTTCCCGGCGTGCCGATCATGCA
>JAFZKU010000089.1 GCA_017551785.1 Bacteroidales bacterium
GGCTACCTCATGAGAGTGGTTGGTGAAAGTGGCGAAGAGATAGGGATATCCGGCATCCTTGAAGCCCTCGGCCAGAGGCTTGCTGCCTAACATGGCTTTGCGGAAGAGCTGGATTTTGTTGTAAGGCACCAGCCTGTCGGCGTCACCGTGGAGGAAGAAAGTGGGAGCGGGGTCGTGGACCTTGTATTTGCAGGCGCCCTCGGTGGAGTAGACTCCGCCGGAGAACGAGATGACGCCGGCCAGACGGAAGTCCGCGGGGATGTCAGCCGTCATGGCAGTGCGGTTGCTGAGTTCGTAGTTCGCCTGGAGCACAGAGATGGCTCCGGCGCTGCTGCCGCAGATCACAATCTTGCTGGTGTCGACGCGCAGCGTCTCAGCATTGCGGATGACATAGTCCAGCGCGGCGAAGAGGTCCTCGGCGGCCATCTGGATAGAATTCCTCACCGGCTCCATCATCTTGAGGATGCTGCCTCCATGGAAATCTTTCAGGCCTAGACGGTAGTCGCTGGCGACCGTGACATATCCATTGTCAGCCATAGCACGGCAGAACTTTGTGTAGAAGCCGCTTCTCTGGTTGTTCTCGACGAAGCCGCCGCCGTAGACGAATATCATGCAAGGCCGCAGGGTGTCGGACTGCTGCCAGTGCCCAGGGAAATAGAAATCAAGAGAAAGAGTCAGGGTGTCGCGCACTGCAAAAACATGAGAACTGTCCCATGCAGCGGCCGGCTGGGCGCTGGTGCAGAATGAGCCGCAAAGCGATGATGCGACAATGACGGTCAGTGCAAAAATGAACTTTTTCATAATTGTATATACTGTTTTAAATATTTCAAACTGCCGAAATTGACAATCCTGACCCCGCCGTGCTCAGCCGTGCGCTCCCTGGCGAAGGTGGAAGGATTGACCCAGAAGGTCACCGGCTCGCGCAGGCCTGCCTGCTGGAAACCCATGCGGGCATATACAGTCCCTTCAGACCATTCAAGGTCGGCATAGGTCATTACCTCGTCGGGAGCGGTGTCGGCCACGAAATGCGCCAGCATACGGCTCATGCCGCCGGAAATCCTGCTGCCCGACAGGCCTGCGTAGCGCACCCACTCGAAAGAGCGCAGCGGCAGCTTGCGGCCCTGCACGTCGCGGGGAATGGTGCGCGGAGAAGAGAACAGCGACACGGCCACCAGCTCGCTGCCGAGGAACATGCCGTATTTGTATTTGGCTTTTGCGGTGCCGTAGCTGTGGTGGCACTCCAGGAATGCTGCTGCGGTGACGGCGTCGATGCGCCTTATGTCGCATTTGCGTGCGAAAATCTTGCGGTAGACCCCGAGGTGGGCGAGGATTCTCTCCCTGAGGAATTCGCCCCCGGTGCGCCAGCGGTCCTCATATAGATAAATGACTCCCTTTTCGCGCTCCGGAAGCTCGAAACCTTCGAGCGGCACCAGACGGACAGACACTCCTCTGCCCGGGAAAGAAAAGGTCAAAGCGTCCCTTTCGAAGGTAATTGGCTGACCGTTCAAAAATTCCGAAAATTCTTCTGCAAAAGTCATAATGTAAAGGTAGGATTCTTATTGTCCCTTACAAAATAAATACGTATCTTTACCCGATATTTCATGAGAAGTTTTTAGATGGATTTTGAAGATAACAACATTGTAGAAGAACCCAACGAGCGTCTGATTCCCATCAGTGTCGAGTCGGAGATGAAGAGTGCCTACATAGACTATTCTATGTCGGTGATTGTGTCACGTGCCCTTCCTGATGTCAGGGACGGTATGAAGCCTGTGCACAGACGCGTTCTGTTCGGTATGGAAGGTCTTGGCGTAGGCTCCAGCGGGAGCACCAAGAAATCCGCCCGTATCGTCGGCGAGGTTCTCGGTAAGTATCACCCTCACGGTGATTCCAGCGTATATGATGCCATGGCCCGCCTCGCGCAGCCGTGGAATATGAGATACCCCCTGGTTTTCGGACAAGGTAACTTCGGTAGCGTCGACGGAGACCCCGTGGCTGCCATGCGTTACACCGAGGCCAAGCTTGAAAAGCTGGCCGAAGAAGTGCTTGAAGATCTCGACAAGGATACCGTCGACTTCATGCCCAACTTCGACGAATCTCTTCAGGAGCCTACGGTTCTCCCCGCAAAGGCCCCTCTGCTTCTGCTCAACGGTGCCGCAGGTATCGCTGTAGGTATGGCCACCAACATGGCTCCTCACAACCTCACCGAGGTCTGCAACGCCATCTGTGCATATATCGACGACCCTGACATCACCGTAGAAGGCTTGATGGAGCACATCAAAGGCCCCGACTTCCCCACCGGAGGTATCATCCAGGGCCTTTCAGGCATCCGTGACGCTTTCGAGACCGGCCGCGGCAGGATAGTAGTCCGCTCGAAGACCGAAATCGAGGTCAGTGACAGCGGCCGCGAGACCATAGTGGTTTCCGAGATTCCCTACCAGATCAACAAGAAAGAGCTCATCGAGAAGATCGCCGAGCTCGTAGAGGCCAAGAAGATTGACGGCATCTCATACATCAACGACGAGAGCGACCGCAAGGGTATGCGCATCGTCATAAAACTGAAGATGGGCGCTGTGGCCAATGTAGTGCTGAACACCCTGTTCAAGTACACCCAGCTGCAGGCCAGCTTCTCCGTTAACAACATCGCCCTTGTGGACGGCCGCCCGAAGCTGCTGAACCTCAAGGACCTCATCAAATATTTCGTACGTCACCGCCACGAAGTAGTGCTCCGCAGGACCCGCTTCGACCTCGACGCAGCCCAGAAGAAGGCCCACATCCTCGAAGGTCTGCTCAAGGCTCTGGACATCATCGACCTCATCATCGAGCACATCCGTGCGTCCAAGACTGTCCAGGAAGCCCGCGACGGCCTGATGGAGAAGTTCGGTTTCACCGAGCCGCAGGCCGACGCCATCGTGGAGATGCGCCTCCGCCAGCTGACAGGTCTGGAAAGAGACAAGCTTCAGGCCCAGTACGACGATCTCGAGAATCTCATCCACCATCTGCAGGCCATCCTCGCCGACGAGAGCCTCCAGTATGGCCTCATCAAGGAGGAGATGCAGGACCTCATCGCCAAATACGGCGACGAGCGCCGCACTGAGATTGCGCCCAGCGCCGAAGACTTCAACCCCGAAGACTTCTATGCCGACGAGGATGTGGTCATCACTATTTCCCACCTGGGCTATATCAAGCGCACCCCGCTTACCGAGTATCGCCTTCAGAACCGCGGCGGCATCGGCTCGAAGGGCAGCACCACCCGCGAAGAAGATTTCATAGAACATATATATGTAGCCAACATGCACAGCACCATGATGTTCTTCACCAAGAACGGCAAGTGCTACTGGCTGAAAGTTTACGAAATCCCGGAGGGCACCAAGGCTTCCAAGGGCCGCGCCATCCAGAACGTCATCAACATCGAGCCTGAAGATGTCGTACAGGCCTACATCAACGTCAAGTCGTTCGACGACAAGGAATATGTTGACAGCCACTACGTCATCCTGGCCACCAAGACCGGCGTCATCAAGAAGACCTCCCTCGAGGCTTACTCGCGTCCCCGCGCCAACGGTGTGATCGCCGTGAACATCCGCGAAGGGGATGCCCTGATCGAGGCCCGTCTGACCAACGGCAACAACTACGTGCAGCTCGCCGGCCGCGACGGCTACCTCTGCAGCTTCCATGAGAGCAAGGTCCGCCCGATAGGCAGAACGGCCACTGGAGTGCGTGGAATAAGCCTTTCAGAGGGTGATGAAGTCGTTGGCATGATATGTGTAGATGACGACATTCCGGAAGAAAACCTGCCTCAGGTTCTGGTGGTTAGCGAGAACGGTTACGGCAAGAGATCCAAGATAATGGATTACCGAATCACCAACCGCGGCGGTAAAGGAGTAAAGACCATTAACATAACTGAAAAGACAGGCCCGCTGATAGCTATCAAAGATGTTACCGACGACAACGACCTGATGATAATCAACAAGTCAGGCATCACCATCAGAGTGGCGGCTTCGGACATCAAAGTGGCAGGCAGGGCGACCCAGGGAGTCAAACTGATAAACATCAGAGAAAACGACAGCATCGCAGCAGTCTGCGTGGTAAGCAAGAGTGAAGAAAACACGACGACGGAAGCGGCTGCAGATCCAAACCCTGAAGCAAATCCTGAAGTAAATACAGATAATCAGCAAACACAACAATAATCACTAATCTACACTAAAATGAAAAAGATTCTACTTTTTGTTCTTGCATCCTCAATTTCGATGATGACAATGGCTCAGCCCCCTATGGGTGGCGGCGGCGGTGGAATGCGTGGCGGCGGAATGGGTCCCGGCGGCCCTATGGGCGGTGGTCCCCAGGGTGGTGGCAACACTATTACTTCAGCTCTCGGCGTAGGTACCAATGCTTCTGAAGTCAAGGCAGTTGTAGATGCCAAGAAAGCTCTTGATAAGGCAATCGCAGCATCTCAGAAAAAAGCCGACAAGGCAGCTACATGGACTGCACTCAGCGATGCTTATGTTAAAGCATACGACGCTCCTGCACAGAACCTTCTCGCAGGTAGCACCGCTACTGAAGTCAACATGTTCCTCAAAGGCCAGAAAGCTACTGGAATCAGCAACAGAAAAGGCGCTGACGATGTGGAATATGAAGTTGTTTCTTATGACAACAAGGACCTGTACTATCAGAACGACCGTCTTGAGTTCTGGCTGATTACCAAACCTGTAGTAGAGAATGCTCTCGGTAAGGCTGCCGATGCCCTCGAGAAAGCTTACTCTCTCGATCCCAAGGCTGCTGCCAACAAAGCATACGCAGAGAAAGCCAACAAGATCCACGAGAACATCTACCAGGAGGCTGTAAGCGAGTATCTCGCAGGCAACGCAGCAAAAGCCAGCGAACTTTTCAGCCAGGCTGCCAAAGTTAACGCAGGCAAGATCCTGAACGGCTTCGACTCAATGAGCGTTTACAACGCAGCTCTTATGGCTAACATCGCCGGCGACAAAGCCAAGGCAATTGAAGGCTATAAAGAGTGCATCGCCAAAGGTTACTTCAACGACGGTAACGTATTCTCTAACCTTGCCGACATCTATAAGGGCCAGGGTGACGAGGCTACAGCTCTGAAGACTCTCGAAGATGGCTTCGCCAAATTCCCGAACAGCCAGTCAGTCCTCGTAGGTCTCATCAACCACTATCTGACTACCGGCACAGAGCCCGACAAACTCTTCTCTCTGCTGCACGACGCTCAGAAGAACGACCCCAGGAACGCATCTCTCTATTATGTAGAAGGTGACGCATACAAGAAACTCGGCGACTATGACAAGGCTCTCGAGCTGTTCGACAAAGCCAGCGAAGTAGATCCCAAATATATCTACGGTGTCCTCAACAAAGGTATCCTCTACTACGACCGCGCTGTCGAGGTTCAGGAGAAAGCCAGCCTCGAGATGGACGACGCCAAGTATGCCAAACTGGTCGATGAACTCAACGGCTATCTTGAGAAAGCCATCGAGCCTTTCGAGAAGGCATTCAACATGAGTGATGACAAGACCATCAAGACTGCTGTCGCAGACTACCTGAAGAACATCTACTTCAGATTCAGGGACAGGTCAGCTGACTTCCAGGCTGCATACGACAAGTACAACAACTACGTAAAAGGCGAGTAAATCTTCACTACGATATGGAAGGCTGCCCCACGGCAGCCTTCCTTTTTTAAAACAAACACTATTATCATGGGGGGTCTTTTCGGAGTCATTTCCAAAAGAAGATGCGTGACAGACCTGTTCTACGGTACTGACTATCACTCACATCTGGGAACCAAAAGAGGCGGCATGGCAGGTATCAATCCCGACGGTTCGTTCGTTCGGGCAATCCACAGCCTCAAGCAATCATATTTCAGGGTTAAATTCGAATCGGAGCTTTACAAGTTCGAAGGCAACAGCGGCATCGGCGTAATAAGCGACAACGAGTCTCAGCCGATAGTGATGAATTCTCACCTGGGCCGTTTCGCCGCAGTGAGCGTCGCCAAGGTCAGCAACATCGACTCTCTCGAGCAGCAAGTGCTGGATTCAGGCAAGAACTTCACCGAGATGAGCGATGGCACGACCAATGCCACCGAGCTCATATGTCACCTTATTACAGAAGGATCGACCTTTGCTGAAGGAATAGACTACATGCACCACAAAGTCTATGGATCATGCACTATTCTGCTTCTGACACCGGAAGGCATCATCGCCGCAAGGGACTTCAACGGCCGCACCCCTCTGGTCATCGGCAAGAAGGAAGATTCCTATGCAGTGGCCAACGAGGATTTCAGTTTCTGCAACCTGGGTTACGAGAAATGCTATGAGCTTGGCCCCGGCGAGGCTGTCCAGATTACCGCAGACGGCTTCAGACAGATTCTGGAGCCCCGCGGAAGGCATCATATCTGCTCGTTCCTCTGGATATATTACGGCTACCCTTCAGCCGCATACGAAGGAGTCAACGTCGACGATGTCCGCTATAATCTGGGCCGTCTGATGGGCAAGCAGGACGACACTCCTGTGGACATAGTTTCATCTATTCCCGATTCAGGAACATGCATGGCTATCGGATATGCGCAGGGTCGCGGCATTCCCTACCGTAACGCTGTGGTCAAGTACACCCCCACCTGGCCCCGCAGCTTCATGCCGGCCGACCAGAGCATGCGTGACGTAGTGGCCAAGATGAAACTCATCCCGAACTACTCCATCATGCGCAACCGCAGCGTAGCGTTCTGCGACGATTCAATTGTCCGCGGCACCCAGCTCCGCGACAACGTCGAAGCTTTCAAGAGCCACGGTTCCCGCGAGGTCCACATCCGCATCAGCTGTCCTCCGCTGATCTTCCCTTGTCCTTTCCTTAATTACTCGGCGTCGAAGTCTCCGCTGGAGTTCATTTCCCGCAGGGTAATCAAAGATCTTGAGGGCAGCCACGACAAGCATCTGGACGAGTATGCTATGTACGGGAGCGACAAATATATGGCTATGGTCGATGCCATCAAGAAGCAGCTGAAAATGAATACTCTTAAATTCAACACCATTGATAATCTGGTGGCTGCGATAGGTCTCGACAAGAACTGCATATGCACCCACTGCTTCGACGGCAGCGACAAATGCGTCATTTAGTTTAGGATTTGTTACATTTTTAGGTTTAAAAGTATTATCTTTGATATACCACTTAACCTATTAATGCTAAACAAATATGACTATTTTCGTTTATGGCTTGAGTTTTAAAGCCAGAAGAGAAAATTTGATCGAGCTTTTTTCACCGTTCGGAACAGTTACATCAGCTAGAATCATTATTAATAAGGAAACCCGCCGTTCGCGCGGTTACGGTTTCGTCGAGATGGATGACGCTGATGCTGAAAAAGCAATTGCAGCCCTGGATGGCAGCGAACACATGGGACGTACAATCAATGTGACAAAAGCCAACGATCGTCCTGCAGCAACGGAATCATAGCGATGCTATAATATCAATCACTGAATTCAAAGTCTGCAGAATTCCAAGCAGAACCTTGCCGCCCGGCACTCCTATGAAAGGGATGTTCCGGGCGACGATCGTTATAGGGAGCAGCCACATCGCAGCCGAGCTCAGCGGGATGGCGACAAGGTTGGTGACCATGAAATATTTCGGGAAGGTACCGAAGTAGAGCAGGGACAAAGGAGCAGTGGCGGCCTGGCAGCTGATGGAGAGGGCGAGGGTGTTCCAGATGTATTTCATCGGCAGGCTGCGAGCTGCAAGCAGACCCTTCAGCCTCGGATACAGGAAGTATATACCGATAACTGCGCTGTAGGACAGCTGGAAGCCTATGGCAAACGGAGCGTCCGGATTGAAGAGGCAGATCAGCAGTGCGCTGATGGCCAGAGAACGGAGCATGTTTCGGTCTGCCCCCAGCATCCCGCATATTTCATAAATGGTAATCATAGTCACGGCGCGGCAGATCGAGCTGCTCAGGCCGGATATGACGGCGAAGCTCCAGAGAGAGACGAGGATAACTGTCCGCTTCACAGCCCTTGCGACACGGCTGTTCCCGAGTACGGACAGGCCAGCGTTGAGGAAGGTATAGACCACACCAACGTGGAGCCCGCTCAGCGCCAGCAGATGCATCGCACCGCTGGCCTTGTACTGGCTCTTCAGGGCGGAGCTGAGCATAGATTTGTCTCCTATGGCGAGGGCTTTCGCTATCGCCACTTCGTCGGAACTGCCGGCCGGGAGGATGCTGTCGATAAGGCTGGAGAATGCAGTCTTCAGCTCGGCGGCTCTGGCGAATATGGCCATCCCGTCGCGGGGGATGCCGCCGGCTACAGCCCCTGCAGCTCCCAGGACTGCAAAGCATGCGACCAGCAGGCCGGAAGGCACGCTGCCCGCTCCGCCTCGGCTCAGGACGGCAATGCAGAATGCGGCTGAGGCCGCAATGAGAGCAGCGAGAACGACGACAGGAGCTATACCAAAAGAAGAAAGGAAGACTTGCCAGAGCACGTCTCCCAGTATGTATGCGAGCGCATAGAAGATTATGTCCCTACCTTTCCCCATTTCAATGTCCTCTGCCATCAAAGTTAGGATTCTTTTTGTTATATTTGAAGGATTAATGAAATAAAAAATAGACCATGAAGATTCTTGTTCTGAACTGCGGTAGTTCTTCTTTGAAATACCAGGTGCTCGAGATGAGCCCCAATGACAATACTCTGCTGGCGAAAGGTCTCGTAGAGCGCATCGGCAGCCCGAATGCCTGCCATACCCATAAAATCGACGGTAAGGACAAATACCAGGTGGAGAAGCCTATTTCCAACCATACCGAAGGCATAAAGAGCGTTCTTGACATCTTGACCGACAAAGAGTACGGCGTGCTGAAAGACCTTTCAGAAATCGAAGCCGTCGGACATCGCGTAGCCCATGGAGGAGAGTATTTCTTCAAGAGCGTCGCAGTGGACGAAGAGGTGGTCGAGAAGATCGAGAAGTGCTGCGAGCTGGCTCCGCTTCACAACCCCGCCAACCTCACCGGCATCAAGGCTATGGCCAAGCTGATGCCCGACGTTCCCCAGGTGGCTGTGTTCGACACCTCGTTCCATCAGAGCATGCCTGACTATGCATACATGTACGCCCTGGACTATTCATACTATGAGAAATACAAGATCCGCCGCTTCGGCTTCCATGGCACAAGCCACAAGTTCGTGGCTGAGAAGGCCTGCAAGCTGGCCGGACTGGACCTCGGGAAAGCCAAACTCATCACCTGCCACCTCGGCAACGGCAGCTCTATCACTGCGATTGAAGGCGGCCGGTCTGTCGACACCTCGATGGGCTTCACCCCGGTGGAAGGTGTAACTATGGGAACCCGCAGCGGCAACCTGGATGTAGGAGTCGTGACTTTCCTGATGGAGAAGGAAGGCCTCGATGCTGCCGGCATCAACAATCTCGTCAACAAGCAGAGCGGTCTGCAGGGCATCAGCGGTTTCTCTTCAGACTGCCGCGACCTTGTGGATGCCGAGAAATCCGGATACAAACGTGCCGAACTCGCCCTCGCCAAGCTGGCATATGACATTAAGAAAT
This sequence comes from Bacteroidales bacterium, assembly GCA_017551785.1. Lineage (GTDB taxonomy): Bacteria > Bacteroidota > Bacteroidia > Bacteroidales > UBA932 > Equibacterium. The sequence continues at coordinate 9,541 of JAFZKU010000089.1, forward strand.
ACATAGGCGCTTACGCAGCCGTGCTGAACGGAGTCGACATGATCGTGTTCACCGGCGGTATAGGTGAGAATTCCGACCGCGTTCGCGAGCTGGTATGCACCGGCCTCGAGTATCTGGGCGTCGACTTCGACTTTGCAAAGAACAACGGCACCCGCGGCGTCGACGTAGAGCTGAGCAAGCCCAAGTCAAAAGTCAAGGTATGGGCTGTAACTACAAATGAAGAGCTCGTAATTGCCACCGACACGATGAACATAGTTACCGAGATGCAGGAAAGGGCTGCACAAAGTGAAAACAATTAAAAAACACAGATAATGATTACCAATTTTGACCAAATGTTCGAGGCTCTGCGCTCGAAACCCAAGAAAAGACTTGTTGCAGCATGGGCTGTAGACGACCATACAATAACCGCAGCTTCCAAGGCTTGCGCACTCGGCATCGTGGATGCAACTCTCGTCGGTGACGCCGACATGATCAAGGCTGTCTGCGAAAAAGAAGGCATCGACGCCTCTGTGTTTGAAATCGTAGACAACAAGGACGAGCTCGCCAGCATCGCCCAGGCCATCGACCTCATCAATGCAGGCAAAGGCAACATATTGATGAAAGGCCTCTGCAGCACTGACAAATACATGCGCGGCATCCTCAACAAGGAGCGCGGCCTGCTGCCTCCCAAGGCTGTGCTGAGCCACGTCAGTGTCATCCAGAACCCGAATTATCCCAAGTTCATCATCTTCGGCGACATGGCTGTAATCCCTGCTCCGGACTTGAAGCAGAAAGAAGCCATCACCAAATATGTGGTCGGTGTAGCCAAAGCGTTCGGAATACAGACTCCTAAGGTTGCCTTCATCGCAGCCACCGAGCAGATGATGGAAGGAATGCAGGCTTGCGTGGATGCTGCAATCCTGGCGAAGAAATGCGACCGCGGCCAGATCAAGGGTTGCTTCGGAGACGGTCCTCTGGCCCTCGACGTTGCGCTCAGCCCCGAGGCTGTCGCCATCAAGAAGCTTAAGAGCGAAGTTGCCGGCGACGCCGACTGCCTCGTATTCCCCAACATCGAGAGCGCAAACGTGTTCTACAAGAGCAATTCCCAGCTGATGAAGGGTGTGAAACAGGCAGCGATCGTGGCTGGCGCCGCAGCTCCCTGCGTGCTTTCAAGCCGTGCCGACAGCATCGACACCAAGTTGAACTCAATCGCTCTGGCTGCACTTACCGCCAAATAAACTGCTGACAGCTCTGCATGATTCCTACCGAACTGGGGACTGAAAATATCGGCAAACTGCTGAAGCAGTATGCCATGCCGGCCATTGTGGCTATGGCAGCCACCAGTTTGTACAATATGGTGGACAGCATCTTCATCGGGCAGGGAGTCGGCCCCATGGCCATAGCCGGTCTGGCCGTCACCTTCCCGCTGATGAACCTGTCCATAGCGTTCGGTACGCTGGTCGGCGTAGGTGCCGCCACTCTCATCTCGATGCTGCTGGGCCAGAAGGACTATTATATGGCCAATCGTGTTCTGGGCAACGTCGTGATGCTGAATGTCGCCATCGGCCTGTTCGTTATGGTGCTAGGTCTGGCATTTCTCGACCCGATCCTGTATTTCTTCGGAGCCAGCGATGTCACGCTGCCATATGCCCATGAGTATATGGTCATCATCCTTGCCGGAAACATTATTTCACATCTGTATCACGGTCTGAACGGAGCCGTCAGGGCCAGCGGGCAGCCCCGCAAGGCGATGTCGGCGACGCTGCTTTCGGTGGGGCTCAACATAGTGCTGGACCCCATCTTCATCTTCGGACTTGGAATGGGCATCCGTGGAGCTGCGATAGCTACAGTGCTGTCACAAATAATCGCCCTTGCATGGATCACCCGCATCCTATGCAACAAGGATTATGTACTGCATTTCAGCCGGGAGATCTTCCATTTTGATATGAAGATCGCCAGCCGCTCCCTTTCGATCGGCACGGCCCCGTTCCTGATGAATGTGGCTTCCTGCTTCGTGGTGATCCTCATCAACCGCCAGCTGCAGTTCCATGGCGGCGACATGGCAATCGGAGCCTACGGCATCATCAACCGCATCGTGTTCTTGTTCGTGATGCTCAATATGGGCTTTACCCAGGGCATGCAACCCATCGCGGGCTATAACTACGGCGCAAGGCAGTATGACAGGGTGAAGAAGGTGCTTCGCCTCACTATAATCTGCGCTACGATAACCACCACGCTTGGTTTTCTGTTCGCAGAGATTATCCCCGGCACCATCGTGTCTCTGTTTACGAGAGATGCGGCTCTGAAAGAACTGTCCGCACATGCGCTCAGGATAGATATGGCGCTGTTCCCGATTGTGGGCTTCCAGATCGTGGTATCGAGCTTCTTCCAGTGCATCGGTTATGTGCGCAAGGCTATTTTCCTGTCCCTCAGCCGTCAGCTGCTGTTCCTGATCCCGTTCCTGATAGTGTTCCCTTCGCTGTGGGGCACTGACGGTGTGTGGTGGAGCATGCCTGCCTCCGACTTTGTGGCAGCCTTGATCGCCCTGATAATGATAAGCCGCCTCATGAAAAACTTCGGCAAAAACGAAAAAGCCGTTCTAGGATAAACGTTATGGAAAAACAAGTCATCATCACCCTCGGAAGAAGGATAGGCGCCGGCGGCCTGGAGATTTCATACAAGCTTGCTGACCGGCTGGGTATCAAGGTCTACGACAAGGAGCTGATAAAGATTGCGGCAAAGCACAGCGGCATCTCGGCCGACCTGTTTGAGAAGAACGACGAGAGGCCTGTGCCCAAAGGCCGTTTCGCCCGTTTCTTCGAGCAGGATTATACCCAGGAGAATGCCATCTCTGAAGACGGCTTGTTCCGCACCCAGAGCGACATAATCCGCCAGCTGGCAGAAGAGGGGAGCGGCATTTTCGTAGGGCGCTGCGCAGATTATGTGCTGCGTGACCACGAGGGCATGCTTAGCGTCTTCATCACCGCCGACAAGAAGGACCGCATCGCAAGGATAATGGAGAAAGACGGCCTTTCGGCCAGAGAAGCAGAGAAATATATCGACCATGGCGAACGCCGCCGTACGTCGTACTACAATTACTACACTTTCAAGGAGTGGGGCGACAGCGCAAGCTACGACCTCTGCCTGAACAGCAGCCGCTTCGGCATCGACGGTTGCGTGGACTGCATCATAGAAATGCTTGGCAAGTGACACTATTCCCGCTATGGACGAAAAGATAATATTCTCGATGAACGGGGTGGGCAAGATACTGCCCCACAACAATAAGGTAATCCTCAAGGACATCTATCTGTCGTTCTTCTATGGTGCCAAGATCGGCATCGTGGGTATGAACGGTGCCGGAAAGTCTACATTGATGAAAATAATCGCCGGACTGGAGAAATCCTATCAGGGCGAAGTGGTCTGGGCGCCGGGTTACAGCGTCGGCTATCTGGAGCAGGAACCTAAGCTCGACGATACCAAGACTGTCAAGGAAGTTGTCCAGGAAGGCGTGCAGGAAGTCATGGACGCCCTCAAGGAATATGAGGAAGTGAACATGAAGTTCATGGAGCCCATGGACGACGACCAGATGAACGCCCTTATCGCCAGACAGGGCGAACTCACCGAGCTCATCGAGCACCTCGGCGGCTGGGACATCGACAGCAAGCTGGAGAGGGCGATGGATGCCCTCCAGTGCCCCGACCCCGATGCGCTGACGGCCAATCTGTCCGGTGGAGAGCGACGCAGGGTGGCACTTTGCAGACTATTGCTGCAGGAGCCGGACGTGCTGCTGCTTGACGAGCCCACCAACCACCTCGATACCGAGAGTATCCAGTGGCTGGAGGCCCACCTGCGCCAGTACAAGGGCACCGTCATCGCAGTGACCCACGACCGTTATTTCCTCGACAATGTGGCCGGATGGATACTGGAGCTCGACAGGGGAGAGGGTATCCCGTGGAAAGGCAATTATTCAAGCTGGCTGGAGCAGAAGACCGCCCGCCTCAGGGTTGAAGAGAAGCAGCAGAGCAAGCGTGCCAAGACTCTGGAGCGCGAGCTGGAGTGGGTGCGCATGGCCCCGAAGGCCCGTCAGGCCAAGTCCAAGGCCCGTCTGGGCGCTTACGAGAAGTTGCTGAACGAAGAGACCAAGCAGCAGGAAGAAAGGCTGGAAATCTATATTCCCAACGGTCCGCGTCTGGGCAACAAGGTAATTGAGTTCGACGACGTCAGCAAGGCCTACGGTGACAAGCTGCTTTTCGAACATCTCAGCTTCAAGCTGCCCCCGGCAGGCATAGTAGGTGTAATCGGCCCCAACGGAGCCGGCAAGACTACACTGTTCCGTCTGATAATGGGACTCGAGACTCCGGACTCCGGAAGCTTCGAGATAGGGGAGACCGTGCAGATTGCATATGTCGACCAGCAGCATAAGAAGATAGATCCCGACAAGACCATATATGAGACAGTTGCAGGCGACTCGGAATACGTATATCTCGGCAACAAGGAAGTGAATGCAAGGGCTTACATCTCGCGTTTCAACTTCTCCGGAGCCGACCAGCAGAAGAAATGCGGCATCCTTTCCGGCGGTGAGCGCAACCGCCTTCACCTCGCGCTGACCCTGAAGGAGGGAGCCAACGTGCTGCTGCTCGACGAGCCGACCAACGATGTGGACGTGAACACTATAAGGGCGCTGGAGGAAGGTCTGGAGAACTTCGCCGGCTGCGCTGTTGTAATTTCCCACGACCGCTGGTTCCTCGACCGTATCGCAACCCACATCCTGGCCTTCGAAGGCGACAGCAAGGTTTATTTCTTCGAAGGAACCTATTCTGAATACGAGGAAAACAAGAAACGCCGTCTCGGCGACACCGAACCGAAGAGATTCAAATACAAAAAACTAAAATAATACAGATATGCTTACTCAGGAAGAACAAGAGAGGATCCGCAAGAGTTTCAAGGTAAAGAACTGGAGCGAGACCAAGGCTGAAGATGCTTGGTCCATCTTCAAGATTATGGGCGAATTTGCAAACGGCTATGAAAAGATGTCGGCCATCGGCCCTTGCGTGGCCATTTTCGGTTCGGCCCGTACCAAACCTGAAGACAAGTATTACGTAATGGCAGAGGAAATAGCCTACGAGCTGACCCAGCGTGGTTTCGGTGTCATCACCGGCGGCGGCCCCGGCATCATGGAAGCCGGCAACAAAGGCGCCCACAGGGGTGGCGGAAAGAGTGTGGGCCTTAACATCGTTCTGCCCATGGAGCAGAGCAGCAACCCCTACATCGACAAGGACAAGTGCATCGATTTCCAATACTTCTTCACCCGCAAGACCATCTTCACCCGCTACGCCCAGGGCTTTATCGTGATGCCCGGCGGCTTCGGCACTCTGGATGAATTCTTCGAGGCGCTTACCCTGGTCCAGACGCAGAAGCTTGCCAACTTCCCCATCGTGCTGGTGGGCAAATCTTACTGGCAGGGAATGTTAGACTGGATCGAGACCACTATGGTGGACGAGGGCAACATAAATGCCGACGAACTCCAGCTGTTCAAAGTGGTGGAGACAGTAGAGGCTGCTGTAAATATTATCGAAGATTTCTATACGAGATACGCGCTGCGTCCCAACTTCTGATAAGGGGGCGCTGCTACTTATCCTGGGTTCTGATATAGAAGACAAGAGGGCTGTAGGGAGGTATGGACTTTCCACTGCCCTCTGCTTTGTATCCGAGAGACGAGCTGAAGAACACTACGCCTTCTTCGCCATATTTGAATTCTGAAAGGGCCCTTGCAAATCCGTCTACGAGGGAATTGTTCGTGACGGCATCTTCAGGATCCTTATAGAAGGTGACTTGCAGGCCGGAATAGCTATTATCCTTGTTGTAGCGTCTGAACATGCGGGCCGTGTCAGCGATGTTGGTGTCGAAAAGGAAGTCGTCGGTGATGCCGTCGATCAGGTGGCCCGAATAGAACACGTTGATGGTAGTTCCGTTGACTATCGTGTCGCCTTCGTTGGGATTCTCCTTCAGCTTCAGAAAATAATAACCTTTCAGGGTGGAATCGAGGCCGCTCCAATATTTGTCGGCATAGTTCTTCAGAAGGTCGAATTCATATTGCTCGATATCCTTGACGATCTTCACGAGGGACATCTCGTAAATCATGTTGGAGCTGAACTCCTTGGTGTTGGTCACAACAGCTGTCTTATAGTCTTTGGGA
>JAFZKU010000090.1 GCA_017551785.1 Bacteroidales bacterium
GCCGCGCAGACGGTTGTTGAAGCTGCCGGTGACCTCCATCCGGTCGCCCTCCAGGACTATCTGAGCGCCCAACTGCCGGAAGGCAGCCACGAAATTCCGCAGCCGCTCCAGATCCCAGCCGCTCAGCCGCGAGATGCCAGTCAACACACTGGTGCCCTCGCTGCGCAGAGCCAGCATCAACAGCGGGCCGATCAGGTCCGGAGTCTCCGCCAGGTCATATTCGAAAGCGAAAGTCACGCTGCGCAGCGCAGAGAAATCCCCCCTGTTGCCGCCGGCCTTCTCGTTCATGTAGTAGCCGATGTCCCCGCCCGAACGGTCGATCACATCGAGGATGGCATTCCCGCCCTGGTCGGTCTCCAGCGGCAGACGGCGCACCATGCTTTCCCCCACCGTCACACCCATCACAATCCACAGCGCAGCGCCCAGCCAGTCACCCTCGATGCGGATGCGGCCCGGCCGGAGCTCCTGTCCGCCATTGAAAGAGACGTAGATGTCCTCCCACGAGAAGTCTTCAGTGACATATGAATATCCGAAACGCTCCAGGATATTCATGGTCATGCGGATCTGCGGGATTCCCACCGCGTTGCGGACTATGATCTTCGAAAAGCCGCCGAGCATAGGCAGCACGAAAAGCAGGCCCGTGACAGCCTCGGGGCGGCGAGTACCGTCGATGGTATACGTGCCGGGAGTCAGATTGCCCTTCACGGTCGCGGGCAGATGGCCACCCGTAAAATTCATCGACACACCGTGCTTTATCAGTGGAGTGAACATGCCCGTAAGCCTCTTTTTCAGCAGCGATTTTTGTCCCGTGACGACCACAGGCTCCTTGCTGAGGCTGGCCACAGCCAGACAAATCTCGGCCACAAGCGTGCTCTCGCCGGCATCCAGCACCCCTCCGGGCACCCTCAGGCCCTCGGCAGCAATATTCTGCTGCGTCCCCTTTATAGTGATGATGCGGGTCTTCTTGTTATAGTGCGCATAGGCATCCAGCTGCCGCGCCACATTCATCGCCGCCGTGATGTCCAGCGACAGATTCACCTGGCGGATGCGGCTCTCCCCGTTGCAGAGGGCAGCAGCGATGATGGCCCTCACAGCATATCCTGCCGAGCAGGGCGCCTTCACCTCCCCCACGAACTTCTTGTAATCGGCATCCAAAATGTCGAAGACAGTCGGCTCGCCCTCGCTGATCAGACGGCTCTGACGCGGAGCGACGTAATACAGCGGACAGCCGCGCTCCACCGCCTGCACCCTCGACAGCCTGCCGTAGGTGCCCATCGCATAGGCCAGCAGCTTCTGTGGCGGAAAATAGTCATACAGCGCCAGCACAGAACCGGCCTCCTCGGGGTGGCGGGCCGTAGTGGCAATCTTCACCAGGTCGGCCCCGAGAGCAAAGCAGCGCTGCGCCACGGCCTTCAGCTCCGAGACGGACTGCACTCCGTAGTAATTGTGGTGCGAAATGATAATGCCGCAGTGGTAGTTCAGGGCCAGAGTGATCAGCCAGTCACGCTCCTTCTCCGGAAACTCCAGACTGATGTCGACATACGCCGCCCCGGCCATTATGGCAGCCGTCAGCAGCTCCATGGCCTCCGACAGATCCTCTGCGAAGAACTCTTCCTCCTCCTCGCCGGACAGGCGGAAAGTGGCGATGCTGTCCCAGCCCTTCGTCTGGGCGAAATACTCCTTCACCAACTCCGCATCGAAGTCCAGTAGGTCGAGCCTCAGCTCCACCAGGTCCTTCTTCTGCAAGAACTTGCGGTAAGAGATGCAGTACGCCAAATCTACATCCGAAAGGCTATGACAGTAGGAAAACATCTTGCGGCAAAGATAAAAAAACAGATTGAACGCGCAGAGCGGCAGCCCTCTTTACATCGAAAGCACCAGCTGGCGAAGATCGTCGATGCCGATGTGCACTATGTCCACCGAACCGATCTTGGTGGGAATCACCATGTCGTAGGTATTGTCGACGCGCTTGCGGTCCTTGCTGACAGCCTCCAGCAGCGTGCGCACATCGATGTCGGTGGCAGTGGGGAGGCCGATGGCAGTGAAATCGGCGATGAGGCTCTCCACCACCTTGGGGCTGGTCTTGCCCAGCTTCTCCCCTATGCGGGCCGCCATGACAGTGCCGATGCTCACCGCGTTGCCGTGCGAAATAGGCGCTGCTGAGCATTTCTCAATGGCATGGGCGAAGGTGTGGCCAAGATTCAGAACCCTGCGCGGGCCATGCTCGTGGTAGTCCTTCTCGACTATCTTGCATTTGTTCTTCACCGCGCGCATGATGAGCATATCGAGATCTTCCTTGGTGTCATAGTCCATCAGGTGGTTCTCCTTGAAGTAAGCCACAGCTTTGCGGTAGAGCGTGCTGTCGCCGATGATGCCGAGCTTCAGCATCTCCGCCGCGCCGCTGAGCATGTTCTTCTCATCGAGAGTCTTGAGGAACAGCGAGCAGACATACACGAACTGCGGCTTGTTGAACACGCCGACTACGTTGCGGAAGCCGGAGCTGTTGATGCCCGTCTTGCCGCCGATGGCCGCATCGACCTGGGCCAGCAGGGTGGTCGGGATCAGGGCGTACTTCACTCCGCGGCGGTAGATCGCAGCCACAAAGCTGGTGAGGTCGGTGACGATGCCGCCGCCGATGCCGAGGATGAAACAGTCGCTGTCCGCCCCCATCTTCATAAACTGGTCGATGACAGACTGCACGGTGGCAAGGTTCTTTATGTCCTCGTTGGCGTCGATGAACACCTTGGGGAAGGGAAAGAACGTGCCGTAGAGCTTCTCCACCTGCTTGTCGATTATGACAAACACCTTCTTGTCCTGAAGGATTGAACGGAGCTCTTCAGTGCTGCTGCGGAAATATATCTTATCGAGGAATGCCATCCTGTCAAAGATATAAAATAATTCAGATTATTCCCAACTATCGAGGCATTTGGAGAGTTGGTCGTCGTACTTCAGAGTGACTGCCGGGCCGGCCGGATAGAAGTAGTAGCGCACCGCAATCTCATTTTCCAGCAGGGGCAGGATCTCGTCTTTCTTGCTGCGGAGCACATCTGCCTTGTCCATCTGCATCTTGGCGGTCAGGGCGTCTATCTCCTCCTTGCAGAGGTCGTACATTCCGTCCTGCTCGGCCACCCTCTTGAGCTGCTCTATCTGGGCCTGGATGCCGCTGCGGTAGTCGAACTCCTGGCCGGTGGCATAACTGACGAACTCTTCATACTCCTTGTCGGTGAGGCGGAAGCTCTCCACCGGGGCGATCGAGGCGTGCTCGGTGCGGTACTTCACGGCATAGTCGTCGAGGATGCCGTTGTACACTAGTGAGACTGTCGGACGGCTGTAGATATGGCTGTCCACGGTGATGTCGGGGGTGATGCCGCCGCCGTCCTTCACGATGCGGCCTTTCTTGGTGCGGAACTCGCTGGTCAGCGAATCGGGGATGGCGCCTACGCTGCCGTCGGCATTGCGGTGGCTGTAGTCGATGGCCTGGACGCAGCGGCCGCTGGGAGTATAATACTTGCCGGTGGTGATTTTCACGGTGCCGTTGTATGCGGTGGGAAGGATGGTCTGGATGAGACCCTTGCCGTAGGTCTTCATGCCTGCGATGGTGCCGCGGTCAAGGTCCTGGATGGCGCCGGCCACGATCTCGGAGGCTGAAGCCGAGCCGCTGTCCACCATTATCATCAGAGGGATGAGGGTGTCCACCGGGGCTTCCTTGGTATAGTATTCCTGGTTCTGCGCAGCTACACGGCCTTTCGAAGACACTACCATGGTGCCCTGCGGGACGAAGATGGACAGTATCTCGATGGCTTCCTCCATAAGGCCGCCGCCGTTGCCGCGGAGGTCAAGCACCAGTCGTTTCGCGCCCTGGGCCTTGAGGTCCTTCACTATCTGACGGAGTTCGTCGCTGACGCC
>JAFZKU010000091.1 GCA_017551785.1 Bacteroidales bacterium
AGAAGACGTACCATGCGCTCATCTGGCCGCAGTCGTCGTTGCCGCCGAGGCCGTCCTTCTGCGGAATGTACATCCGCTCCATTATCTCGCGGATCCAGTAGTCAGTCCGCCAGGGCTCGCTTGTCCACTGGAAAAGGTAGGGGATGTGGTGGCTCGGCTCGTTGCCGTGGACATAGCCTCCGATGAGGCAGGAAGCCTCGATATCCTCGTTGTCAGCGTAGTACTTCGGCGCCAGAGGGATGCTGAACAGCGTGTCGAGGATACTCAGGAAGCGCTTCTCGCCGCCCATCAGGCGGATAAGCCCGGCCACATCGTGAGGTACGTGGAACGAGAAGTTATATGAATTGCCTTCGATGAAGCCTTCGCCGTAGGTCTGGAGAGGGTCGGAAGGACTCTTCCAGCTGCCGTCTTCGTGGCGTGCCCGGGCGAAGGGACTGCTGCCGTCGAAAAGGTTGCGCCAGTTCAGCGCGCGGCTCTTGTAAACTTCTGCCAGAGAGTCTTTTCCGAGCATCTGTGCAGTGCGGTAGATGGTCCAGTCGTCGTAGGCATATTCGAGGGTCGTGGAGGCTCCGGTGGACGATGCCTCCAGAGGCACATATCCTTTCTCCATATAGTCGCCGAGGCCTTCCAGATAGGGCACGGTAGAAGTGGCGGTCATGGCGTTCAGTACGCGGACAGGATCGAGTGTCTGCTCAGCAGTCTTGTCTGTGTCGATATTCAGGAATTCGTTCAGGGCGCGACGGCTGCCTCTCAGACCGCGTCTGCTTTTTGATCTCTGGTCAGAGCTGCTGGAAGCTGCCGGTGTAACGCCGTCGTTGCGGGCCTTTTTGCTGTCGGCTGCATAGTTGGCTCCGAGAGCGTCGGCCAGAACAGACACTGCATGATAGCCGCTCATGCACCAGCCCTCGTTGGCCATCAGTGACCAAATCGGCAGCAGGCCGTGGGCGCTCTGGGCCTGGTGGTCCAGCATCGAAACAGCCATATCCGTAGCACGTTTAGGGTGCATCAGCAGCAGAAGAGGATGCTCAGCGCGGTAAGTGTCCCAGAGTGAGAAGACAGTGTAATTGTCGCCGTCGGTGTGATGGATCGCCCCGTCCAGGCCGCGATAAGAACCATCCACATCGCTGTAGATGGACGGGTTGATCATAGTGTGGTAGAGAGAGGTGTACAGCATCCGGAGCTGCTCCGGAGTGCCGCTGGCCGCCAGTTTGCCGAGCTCATTGTTCCAGCTGGCCGCGGCAGCCTTTGCGATTACATCGAAAGGCTTGGGACGGGTTGCTTCGACGATTTTATACAAGGTCTCCAGGCTGGCGCCCGAGATTCTTTCGAGGTTCTTGGATCCGGTGTCAGTCAGGCGGTTGAAGTCTCCGTCCGATGACTCGGATATTAGATTCCTGAGGGCGCCTTCCACCGAGGTGGAGCTCAGAGCTACTTCCACTTCCAGAGTGTCGTCGCCGCTCCAGTCGAAGTCGAACCAGCAGACTATGCCGCGCCCTGCCATCTCCGGGAAGTTGTGGTTCACCGGGAGCTTTCTCCAGAAACCGTTGTACTGCGAACGGACGGTCTCCTTGTAGCCGTAGTTTGCGACAGGCTTAGAAAAGCGGATTGCGAAATAGGTGTAACGTTCGCGTGCCCAGCCCTGGGTGATGCGGTAGCCGGTGAGAAGGTTGTCGCCGTGCATCCGGACGCTCGCCCAGAGAGTCTTACCCTCGTAATCGTAGATGCCATGGCTGAAGTCCGCGATAAGGTGGCGCGGCAGGGAAGCGGCGACTTCGGTGGATGCGGGTGCCTTAGGATGGGTGCTCGTTATAGTTCCGGTTGGTATCTCGGAGGCTGAATATGCGCCAGTTTCCGTGCTCGCAGGGAAGGTGTAGCGGTGGCGGGCTGTGCGAGTCGTGGCCGTGACCTCCGCCCGGATGCCGTAGTCCGCGAGAGTGACGGCGTAGTAGCCGGGGCTGGCCGTTTCGCTCTCATGGCTGAAGCGGCTCCTGTAGCCCCCGTCCGGCTTGGTCGCAGTGCCCGGATTAAGATGCAGCGCTCCGGTAGTCGGCATCAGCAGCACGTCGCCGAGATCCGAATGGCCCGTGCCGCTCAGGTGCGTATGTGAAAAGCCCGTTATAGTATTGTCGCTGTAGCGGTAGCCGGCGCAGAGAGAATACACCTCAGGCTGGTATTTGCCGCCGACGTTGTGAGGGATAGTGTCAGTGTCCGGACTGACCTGCACGCCGCCGAAGGGCACGCACGCCCCCGGGAAAGTGTGCCCCATGCCGTCCGTCCCGATGAAAGGGTCGACGTATTGGGTAAGGTCAGTGGTCTGCGAGCCGTCCCCGGCTGGAGTAACCTGAGAGTTGATGGCTTGAGTTCCCTGCGAACCGTCGCCGGCTTGGAAAGAGCCTTGCGAGCTCCCGGCAGGAGTTCCTTGCGAATTCCCGGCTTGGAGCGCGTCCTGCGAGCCATTGCCGGTTGAAATGCCCTGCGAACCGTCGCCGGCTGAAGTTCCGCTCGCAGTCTGAACGTTCTCCATCCCATTCTCACCGCAATCCTTGCAAATGCGCCTGCCGCAACCCGACAGAACCAGCGCCGCCCCGACAGTGACCATCGTCACCGCCATAGTGTGTATAATAAGTCTTCTCATAGATTCAGTCCGGATATTTCCACCAGCGCCAAAGTTAGCAATAAATCACAAAGCGCCGATGCCCCCGCTTCAGGTGCGGTAGGTCTCTAAGCCAGTGCGGTTATTCTGCATTTTTATGGACCCATAACGGCAAATAGGGCCTAATTTGCGGTTATACTGCGATTATTTGGACCCATAACCGCATACGCTAGGACTATTAAATGCTGGAAAGGCTAAATTACTACAACTTCCCGGAAAGATATGCCTGTCGCTCGGCTTCCGGAAACTTCTCGATAGCGTAACGCAGCATCGTACGAGGCATGGTCTGGTAACGAAGATGTTGCGACTCGCATTCCGCAGAAGTCCGTCGTCCGGGCTCGGGTCCCAGAAGA
>JAFZKU010000092.1 GCA_017551785.1 Bacteroidales bacterium
CTCGGGCAGGCACTCGTCCTTGCAGCGGTTGCCCGCCTCCATGTGGAAGATGGGGATGTGCAGGCGCTTGGCCCCGATGACGCTGAGGCAGGAGTTGGTGTCGCCCAGCACCAGCACGGCATCCGGCTTGATGGCGGCCATCAGCTGGTAGCTCTTGGCGATGATGTTGCCCATGGTCTCGCCCAGGTCACTGCCCACCGCCTCCATGTAGATGTCCGGATCAGCGAGCTTGAGGTCCTTGAAAAAGACCCCATTGAGGTTGTAGTCATAATTCTGCCCCGTGTGCGCCAGCAGGCAGTCGAAATACCTGCGGCACTTGTTAATCACCGCCGCCAGCCGGATAATCTCCGGCCGCGTGCCTACGATGATGAGGAGTTTGAGTTTGCCGTTGTTTTGGAAGGTTGTCATATTGTGTTTATCTATTGTAATCGTATTGGGATTAAAGACGCTTGCTTGACAGGCAAGAGGTCGTTAGTTAATCTCTATCCAGTATGTAAATTCAAACTTTTCACCGGGCTTGAGGCTGTGGTCCAGGTAGCGCTCAGAAAGGTCACCGGAGAAGCCCACCAGGTCGGTGATGCCGCACCAGGGCTCCAGGCAGACGAAGGGGCAGCCGGGCTTGTAGGGTGCCCAGATGCCGTAGGCTTCGGTCTGGTCGCTGCCGACAGAGAGGTATGGTTTCTTGTTCTTGTCAAACAGGGTCACGCTCTTCACGGCTCCGTGCTCCAGCATAAAGGTGTCGATCGAGAACGTCTCACCCGTAATGGTCAAAAGACCGTCTTCGTCCACCGGCATAGGCACCGGAGCGGCCAACTCCGTGAGATAACCGCCATCCAGGCCGTGGCTAAGCATAGGCTGCTTGACAACCTTGCCGTCCCCGTCAAAGCACTGCAGGTATCCGTGGATGGAATCCTCCTCGTGATAGTCCGGCAGCAGCAGAGCCGGATGCGCGCCCAGCTGGAAGTGGATGTCTTTATCGTCAACGTTCAGCACTTCCCACTCCGCATAGAACCGCTTGCCCTCAGCACGATACCGCACAGAAAGCTCGAACTTATACGGATACTTCTCCAGCGGACAGCCCTTCAGCACATACCGCTCCCCCATCTTCTGGAACTCGGAATCCCGGGCAAAGCCGTGCTGCCCCATCGGGTATTCCTTCCCATTCACACGGAATGTGCCCCCGTACACCTTCCCCACCATCGGGAACAGGATAGGAGACCGCCGGCCCCAGTACTTGGGATCTCCGTGCCAGAGGTATTCGCGGCCGTCGCATTTCAGCGATTGCAGCTCGGCGCCGTGGGTGCTTATTTTGTATTCAATCATAGATTTCTCGACAAGCTCGAAATGACAGTTGTAGATTATCCGTAATAATCCTTGTACCACTCCGCGAACTTGCGCAAGCCTTCGCGGAGTGTTATTCTTGGCGTGAAGCCGAAGTCGCGCTCGAGGGCGCTGGCGTCGGCGTACGTCGTGGGCACATCGCCCGGCTGCATCGGTACCAGCTGCTTGTGGGCATCGAAGTCGTAGTCGGCAGGGAGGACACCGGCGCGGAGGAGTTCTTCCTGGAGGATGTTCACAAAGTCCAGCAGGTTCTCCGGCTGACCGCCGCCGATGTTGTAGATAGCATAAGGGATTCTGTCATCCTGAGGCTCGCCGAAGGATCCAGATTCTTCGCTTCGCTCAGAATGACAGGATGGGGCAGAATGACAGGATGGGGCCTTCCACATCACCCGATAGATCCCTTCGACGATATCGTCCACATAAGTGAAGTCGCGCCGGCAGTTGCCGTAGTTGTAAATCTGGATGGTCTCGCCCTTGAGCAGTTTGTTGGTAAAGCCGAAGTAGGCCATATCCGGACGGCCGGCGGGGCCATAGACGGTAAAGAACCTCAAACCGGTTGTCGGGATGTTGTATAGCTTGCTGTAGCAGTGCGCGAACAGCTCGTTGCTCTTCTTGGTGGCGGCATAGAGCGAAACGGGATTGTCCACCCGGTCCTCCACAGCGAAGGGCACTTTCTTGTTGCCGCCGTAGACGGAGCTGGACGAAGCGTAAACCAGGTGCTGGACGCCGCGGTAAGGAGATTTCTCGACTCCGCCTTCGGCTCCGCTCGAAATGACATCGCAGGAGTGCCGGCAGGCCTCGAGGATGTTGTAGAAGCCAATGATGTTGCTCTGGATGTAGGAGTCCGGATTCTCGATGCTGTAGCGGACGCCTGCCTGAGCGGCTAGATTGACGACGATGTCGAACTTCTCTTCGGCAAAGAGCCTATCAATCAGAGCTTTGTCGGCAATGTCGCCTTTGACGAAGGTGTAGTGAGATTTCTCGACTCCGCCTTCGGCTTCGCTCGAAATGACAGAAGCCTTCTTCGCAATGACAGAAGCTTTGTTCGCAATGGCAGAAGCCTTCTTCGCAATGACAGAAGCCTTGTTCGCAATGACAGAAAGGCGGTACTCCTTCAGCGACGGATCATAGTAGTCGTTCATGTTGTCCAGCCCTACAATCCGTACGGGCTCCTTGCTATCAAGGAGTCTGAGGACCAGGTTGGACCCGATGAAGCCGGCACTGCCGGTGACCAGGATCGATTTCATATGAGATTTCTCGACTTCGCTCGAAATGACAGTTGTAGATTCTTCGCTGCGCTCAGAATGACAGAGAGGACGCTCAGAATGACAGATGCCCGATCAAGTCGGGCATGGCGGACAAGCCGTCGACGCTGCAATATCAGCCTTCCTCCGCCAGGCGCAGCAGGTACTGGCCGTAGGGGTTCTTGGCCGTGGGGGCGGCAAGTTGTTTTAGTTTTTCGGC
>JAFZKU010000093.1 GCA_017551785.1 Bacteroidales bacterium
CTCCATCAGGCGGCGGAAGCTCAGCGCCGTCTCGACGGCATCGAGATCCTCCCTCTGGATATTCTCCACGATGGCCATCTCCAGCATGCCGGAGTCATCGGTTTCACGGATGTATGAAGGGATAGTCTTCAGACCGGCCATCCTGGCGGCGCGGTAGCGGCGTTCGCCGGATATAATCTGATATCTGCCCTCCGAAACCTTGCGGACTGTGATGGGCTGGACAATGCCGATAGTGCGGATGGAATCGGCCAGTTCGTTGATAGATTCGGCATCGAAAGAGGTACGCGGCTGGTAGGGATTGGGCTCTATCTCGTCGAGAGGCAGCTCAACTCCTGCAGACACCTTCTTAGCAGCGGAAGAGACTGCCTTCTCGCTGTTGCGCTGAATCGTTTCTGCGTCCTGCAGCAGGGCGCCCAGCCCTCTACCGAGCGCATTTCTCTTGGTCGTGGACATATTAAGAATTCTTTTTTACAATTTCCTGGGCAAGGCTCATGTAATTGTTGGAGCCTGAAGAGATCACATCGTAAAGGATAGCCGGCTTGCCGTGAGACGGAGCTTCGCTGAGGCGGACATTGCGGCTGATCATAGTCTTGAACACCATGTCTGAGAAATGGCTCTTGACCTCTTCCACAACCTGGTTGTGAAGCCTCAGGCGACTGTCGAACATGGTGAACAGGAAGCCTTCTATAGACAGAGTCGGATTCAGCTTGTTCTGCACCAGCTTGATGGTGTTCAGAAGCTTGCCGAGGCCTTCCAGGGCGAAATACTCAGGCTGCACGGGGATTATTACACTGTCGGCGGCCGTTAGAGCATTTACGGTGATGAGACCGAGCGAAGGAGAGCAGTCGATAATCACATAGTCGTAATCATCTCTGATGCCGGCAAGGCAGCTCTTCAGCACAGACTCGCGCTGGTCGACATTCAGCAGCTCTATTTCAGCGCCCACCAGATTGATGTGCGAAGGCACTATCTGAAGATACTGCAAGTCCGTATCCAGCAGAGTTTCGGCAATGTCTATCTGCCCTATCAGCACTTCATAGAGGGTACGCATAGAATCAGAATCAGGATTGAAATTCAGACCGGAAGTCGTGTTGGCCTGGGGGTCTGCATCTATCAACAATGTCTTCTTTTCCATCACGGCCAGAGATGCTGCCAGATTGATTGCTGTGGTGGTTTTCCCCACTCCTCCCTTTTGATTGGCTATGGCTATTACTTTTCCCATTTCTATAAAATGCTGGTTATATCTATATCTGGCAAAAATACAAAATCTTTGTTTATAATTCTTAAATATGCTACATTTGAAAACAGCAAATTTTCGGCACAGCACCTAAACCATGCAAGACCTCTGGAAAGTAATTGTCAACCCCAACGCCGGCAGCGGCAGGGGGAGCAGAGAATGGGACGAAATAAGCGATCTGCTCAAAGCCGCCGGCATCAAGTTCTCAAGTGAATTCTCCCAGTTCAAATACAACTCTATCGACCTCGTAAAGAAGGCCTATCAGGAAGGATACCGCAAGTTCATCGCCGTGGGCGGCGACGGCACCATCCACGAAGTCGTATCCGGCATCATGAGCCTCAACACGCAAGACCCTGACGTGCTTCTGGCTGTAATTCCCGTCGGCACCGGCAACGACTGGGGCCGCGAATGGGGAGTGACCACCGACCACAAGCAAGCTGTAGAACTCATTGCCAAAGGACATTCCAAGATCCAGGATGTGGCCGAAGTCCATTCCATCAAGAACGGCAAGGATAACACCCGTTTCATGGTCAACATCGGCGGTCTGGGGTTCGACGCCAACGTCTGCTACAAGGTCGACGGCTACAAAGACGAGGGCAAAACAGGCAACACCCTGTACATCAGGGGACTTCTGAGAGCTTTCTTCGGCTACACCAACAAGCGCTTCAAGATAGACGTCGACGGAGAGAGGCTCTATGAGGGGCCGGTCTTCTCCACTGCCTTCGGCATCGGCAAATTCTCCGGCGGCGGCATGATGCAGACTCCCGAAGCCCTTCCGGACGACGGCCTGCTGGAGGTGACTGTCATCAAGAAGATCCCCAAGCTCAAAGTCCTTTTCAACATCAAGAAGCTGTTCACAGGAGAGATCTATACCATCAAGCAGGTTATCCACACAAAAGCCAGGGAAGTCCATGTCGAGACCTTCCCCGTCGCCAAGGTGGAAGTGGACGGAGAGGCAGTCGGCTTCTGCCCCGTCACAGTTTCGATGCTGCCGCATGCGCTGCACATCATAGCTCCGTAGTTCAGAATTTCCAGTCAGCCTGGCCGCGTAATTCGAAGACGCGGCCTGTCCCTTCGTTTGCAAAACCCGTAGTCGATGCCTTCAGAGACAGCCTGAAGCCGGCGAAAAGGTCGATAGTCGCCAACAGGCTGACCGATAGCCCCCTTCCGCTGTAAGACATCACCGAGAAAGACTGCGGCAGGTCTTTTTCGTAGGCATATATCCGCGTCTGGTAAGACTGTGAGTCGAAGCAGGTGACAGAGCCCCACAGTGCAAAGCGGTCGGCAATCCGGCAGTCGGCGCGCAGCGAAGCCCCGAGGCCCCTTTCCAGCCTGTAGCCATGTACTCCGGCTGCCTCCGCCCCTGTGAGCAGCAGCACACAGTCGGCCCGGCAGGACAGAGACAGCCTCTGCGCAGGCTTGAACGCCGCCTGCAGTTTCAGGGCGTGCTTGTGGCTGTCTTCATAATCCTTGAAAGTATAGTTGTCCTGAAAAAACACTGACCAGCTGTCCTTGCCATATTCAGCCCTGGCCTTGAATCCGGCAACAAAGGACGGTCCGTCGATGCGGTATCTTGAATGCGGATGATAAGACACTTCCCCCATAGCCGTCAGGGTGAAATCGTTGAAAGGCCTGGCCAGAAGATTAACTACAGCACCGTACTGGTTGCTCACCGTAGACAGCGACGAATAGGCCCCGCCATGACTGGCTATGTATTCCTTGGGGTAAGCCCTGAGCAGCAGTGAGCTTTCGAAATTGTAGCCCGGCGACCAGACCAGCCCGGCGAGGGCGGC
>JAFZKU010000094.1 GCA_017551785.1 Bacteroidales bacterium
CCGCCGAAGTTGGCGATGTTATCCTTTACCCACTGGAGTGCAGCCACGCAGTCGAGCATGCCGACATTGCCGGAGTGTTTGTATTTCTCCCCTCCTACTGCCGCAAAATCAGCAAATCCGAAGCAGTTCAGACGGTGGTTGATAGATACGAAAACAGAATTCTCCCTGCGGGCGAAATTTTCGCCGAGGTAACCCTTCTGCTCGTATGAGCAGCCGAAGCTGTATCCACCGCCGTGGATCCATACGATGACGGGGCGTTTAGCCTTGTCGATGGCCGGAGTCCAGACATTGAGCTTGAGGCAGTCCTCGCTCATGTAAGCGTAATTCCATTCATCCTGGAAGGTCTTGTAAGATGTAGACTGCCAGTTGCCGGGAGCCTGAGGAGCACAAGCGCCGAAATAAACGGTAGGCAGCACGCCATCCCACGGCTCGGGCGGCTGAGGCGGCATGAAGCGGTTCTTACCCTCGGTGCTGGCGCCGTAGGGAATGCCGAGGAATGTGTACACATCCCTCATGATGTAACCCTTTACCTTGCCGTACTGGGTCTGAGCTACAGCGATGTCCTCACCGATGAACACCAGCTGCTCGTCCGGATCGTAGTCAAACGATGACTTGCCCGTGTTGTTGCAAGACACGGCAATAATTGCCAAACCCGCAATTGCTGCGAGTCTGCAGAAAGAAGATATTTTCATTTTATAGCGTTTAGAGAACTGTCTCGAATTCGCGGAGGAAACGCACGTCGTTCTCGAAATAGTGGCGGAGGTCGTTGACCTGCCATTTGAGCATTGCGATGCGCTCGATACCCATTCCGAAGGCGAAGCCGCTGTATACTTCGGGGTCGATGCCGTTGGCGATAAGCACGTTCGGGTCTACCATGCCGCAGCCCAGGATCTCCAGCCAGCCTGTGCCCTTGCAGATGCTGCAGCCCTTGCCTTTGCAGATATTGCAGCTCACGTCAACCTCGGCGCTGGGCTCGGTGAAGGGGAAGTAGCTGGGACGCATGCGGATCTTGGTGTCGGCTCCGAACATTTCCTGAGCGAAGAGCAGAATGGACTGCTTGAGGTCTGCGAAAGACACGTTCTTGTCGATGTAGAGACCTTCCACCTGATGGAAGATGCAGTGTGCGCGGGCGCTGATGGCTTCGTTGCGGAACACGCGGCCGGGGCAGACTACACGGATGGGAAGAGACTGGCTCTCCATGGTGCGGACCTGCACTGAAGAAGTGTGGGTGCGGAGCAGAATGTTGTTGGCAGTCTGATTGTTGATGAAGAAGGTATCCTGCATATCGCGGGCCGGGTGCTCAGGCGGGAAGTTCAGAGCGCTGAACACATGCCAGTCGTCCTCGATCTCGGGGCCCTCTGCCACAGAATAACCGAACTTCTTGAAAATCGAGAGAATCTCCTCGCGGACTATAGAGATGGGGTGACGGGCGCCGAGCGGCATGCGGTCGCCGGGCAGAGTGAGGTCCTCAGCGGGGCCCTTGGGGCCTTCCTGATTCTCCACAGAAGCCTTGAGAGCCTCTATCTTGGAAAGCATGTTGTTCTTGAGGGTATTCAGCTTCTGGCCGTAGAGCCTCTTCTGGTCGGCCTGGACGGTGCGGAACTCTTCGAAAAGACGGGTGATCTCACCTTTCTTTCCAAGCATTCTGACCCTTATCTCTTCAACCTGCTGCTGTGATGCGGCCTTCAACTCATCAATCTGTTTCTGAAGGTCCTCGATTATCTTGTCGTCAATCATTTCTTCCTATTCTGTTTGAGCTGCAAATGTAACAATAATCCGAAGAAAACGTTACAGATAGCTCTCTTTATCCTTGACGGCGAGGTCGACGAGGATTTCTTTGACTGCTGCATCGTCGCGCGGGCAGATCATGAGGGCGTCGTTTGTATCGATGACCATGTAGTCCTGCAGGCCCTTTACGACTACCAGCTTGCGGCTGTCGCCTTCGTATATGATGCTGCCGCCGACTTTCGTCAGGATGGTATGCTGGGCTTGCACGGCATTCTTGTCGGCATTGCGCTTGGGCACCTGCTCGTAGAGGGACTGCCATGTGCCTAGGTCAGACCAGCCGAAGAGGCCTTCGAACACATGAGCCTTGCGGGTCTTCTCCATCACGCCGTAGTCGATGGAAATGGAAGTGCTGTCCTCGTATACCTTATTGATAAATGCCGGCTCCGCATCGGTGTAATAGATGCCTTCGCCTGCTGCAAACATGCTGGCCACCTTGGGCAGGCAGCTTTCTAGCTCGTCCTTTATGGTCTTGAGATTCCAGATAAAAATGCCGGAATTCCAAAGGAACTCACCCGAATCGATGAACACCTTGGCCAGTTCGGCGTCAGGCTTCTCGGTGAAAGTCTTCACTGCATATGCCTTGTGGCCTTCATATTCGAAAGCTTTCTTCTTGTTGGCCTGGATGTAACCGTAGTTTACATTGGGGCTGGTGGGCTTGATGCCGATGGTAAACAGCTCGTCAGTGTTCTCGGCATATTTCATGACGGCAGCCACCGTATCGATGAAAAGGCCTTCGTCGGCAATGTAATGGTCGGACGGGCTGACCACAACGGTAGCCTTCGGATTGCGGCTGATAAGCTTGTATGTAGCATATGCTATGCAAGGCGCAGTGTTACGCTTATAAGGCTCGTAAAGCACGTTCTCTGGGTTTATGCCCGGCAGCTGCCGCTCGATCAGCTCTTTGTATTTGGCGGCAGTGACGATCAGGATGTTCTCCCTGGGGACAATCTTGGCAAAGCGGTCGACTGTCATCTGGAGGAAGGTTTTTCCGATGCCAAGGATATCCAGGAACTGCTTGGGCATATCATTCCTGCTGACAGGCCAGAAACGGCTTCCTACGCCGCCGGCCATGATGATTGCATAAAAATTATTGTTCATATAAATATATGTTGCTTTCAGTTTTTACAAATTCCATCCGTCCGTGTTCTTGTTCTTCTCGACGGCATTCTCGATGGTGTCGTCCAGGTTGTGGAAGAAGTCGAAGCCGGTAAGCTTCTCTATCTCGTCTACTGACTTGACAAAACTGCCGACGCTGCCGCTGACGTTCTTGTTCTCCACCCAGAAACCGATGGCACTGTAGCCGCCGTTGGTTTTGCTGTCAGATTTGTACTTCAGGCAGACCTTATAGTATGCTTTCGGGACAGCCACGTTCGCTCCGTTGTTGTCTTTGGCATATTTGACGGTCTTGTCTTCGTCAGTTTTCACTACGCAGCCAGTTACTACGTAAACGGTGTCGCAGTTGCGGGCCACGACGCGCAGGTCTTTCTCAATTGTCTCCCAGACGCCGGAGTTCATAGCATCGACCTGGGGAGTTATGTTGGTAGCATAGAAGGTCTGGGCGTTGGCCTCTTTGTTTACAAGACGGTCGGCTGAAGGCAGCTGGTGGCCGCGGCTGTAGCCGTCTATGGCCTTCAGAATCCTGGCCTGGTCGCGCTCCGGAACCTTCGGGTCGTAAGCCCAGGCATCCGTGCGGTCAACACCCGACAGCACGCTCGCATAAAGAGGGTAAGCCACCCAGTGGGCAACTTTGTAGCGGGCATCGTAGTACAGTGAGTAGTTGTGGACCTTCTTGCCGTCGAGATCGTATTCGTGAGTGATGAACACCACGCTGTCTTGAGCTTTCACAGCAGGAAGCTCCATGCGCACCGGCACTTTGTCGGACTTCAGCTCCTGATAAGGCTGCTGGGTGAAGGTGAACACAAGTTCCTTCTGCGCTACGGCGGCATCGGTCTTGAAGGTTACCTTCGCAACTCTGGAGGCTGTAGTGCTGGGGTTGTCTCCGAACGACAGAGTTACCTCGGCCGCTCCACTGCCGGAAGTCTTGGAAAGGCTGAAACCGTCATTGTCGCAGCTGGCTGTCCAGTCCACATTGCCGAGAACCTGGATTACATATGTTCCCTTATCACCGTTGTGGGTATAGTCGGAGTAGAACAGAGAGAATGTCGGAGCACCAGCGAATCTCTCTCCGGTCAGGCCGGCATAATCACTTTTCTTCGCTATGATGAGCTGCATGCGCTCGCCGTAAACACTTCCGATGCCCTTGAGGGTGCCGCTGCCGGTCGGAACCTTGTCGTTGCCGAAAGTGGCGTACTTGCTGGTGAATATGTCGAACACCTCACCGTTCTTGCTCTCCATGATTATCGACGTGTGGGCGCCGTTCATCACGAAGGTCTTGCCTACCTCAGAGCTCTGCACCTGCACGTCCTTTACTGCCACATACATCGACTCGTATTTGTTTGTCAGGAATTCTGCGGCGGTAATCTCTATGGGTTCCAGAGCTTTAGTTCCCACCTTGGAAACGCCGGCCATCTTGAAGCCGTTCAGCTGTACGGGGCCTTGGTTGTAGCGGCTCAGCTCCTGACCTTTCGGAATGATGACCTTCACTTCGTCGCCGGGCTTGAATTCGGTATTGTTGGAGTCGCAGTACAACATGATGCCGGCGGTGCCGTCACTGATTACCATTGCCCTGACGGAGGTATAGTTGTCGAGGCCGTCCTGGCGGTAGTCGCTGATAACAGAACCCTGGATGATATATCTGGCAGCTGTGTTGAACTTGTCTTTCACCTGTCCCTCGTCATAGAACTTGCGGAGCTGGGCGATGGTTATGGAGCCGTCCTCGGGGACAGGCTCTTCTTTCTTGCCGGACGCCTGCTGCACGGTAAGGGTGGCCGGGCTGCCGCCCCACGAGAAGGTCACTACACCCTTGCGGGCTTCGTCCTTGTTCTCGGCTACAGTCACCTTGACGTCAGTGTTTCCGCTCCCGGAAGTCGGAGAAACCGTAATCCACGGGGCATCTGACGAAGCGCTCCAGCTCGTATTGGAATAGACCGTCAAATCAACAGTCTTACCGGCTTGGTCGACGCTCACTGAAGGAAAACTGATGGACAGATAGGGAGCCTCTTCAGGCTTGCCGCACGACAATACTGTCAGCAGCGTAGCCATAGCCATGAAGATTCTTATTGTTTTTTTCATACCCGGAGTCGTTAAAACACCATGTCAACACATGATTCTAACAAATATACAAAAAAAAAGAGCGCAGACCATTACAATCTGCGCTCTTCAATAATCAAATATTTAACCTGTTATTCGGCGTCGACAACTTTACGGCTTACAAGCCATGCTTTCTTGTTTGAAGTTTCGTAAGTGCCGTTATAAACTGTGTACTGGCCCTTAACGACAACCTCTTCACCTACTGCAACCTGTTCGCCGCCTTCGGTCCATTTCTGGTTGTCATAATAGAAGATACTGTAGCACTCGAAGTCATTTGCAGGATCAGTGGTCTTCTTCTTATCCTCGCTGATGCCATAAGCCTTACCGTCATCTGAAATCCAGAAGGTAGAGGTGCCGTAATCGGCGCTGTAAGGATAAAGGACCGCTGAAACTATGCCCTTTACACATACGTCAGGGAATACGGGAACTTCCTCTCCAGCCTCTTCAGCTGCAGCTTTGGCAGCCGCTACCGTATCGATGAACTTGTGGATTCCGGCGTTGTTGAACGGGAATGAGGCATTGCCGACACCATTCTCATCGTTGTAAGCAGTA
>JAFZKU010000095.1 GCA_017551785.1 Bacteroidales bacterium
AGGAAATCGTGCCACGGATTTGGGGCAGACCCTCTGGAAATACCTTCAGAGGGGGTAGTGGCAATCCGTGAAAGTTGACATTCTCTCCAACTGGACACAGAATGCCTTTTCGGCCGGAGGTGGAGCTGCGGAACTGGTGGAGCGGAGCAAGCGGCACAGAAGAAGATATCTCCCGTCCAACAGCTGGAGCTCTTTGGGGGGCTCCAGCTGTTGTGCGAGGATATCTTCTTGGACGGAAGCTCCTCCGGCCGCGGTGGAGATGAGTTTATTTCCGGCCAGAATAGCGAGCTCTGCCTGACGGCTCGCTATTTCCGGCCAGAATAAACATCTTTGGGAGGCCGGCATACTTGTCGGCCGCTGACACAACTTTTCACAAGAGTTTCTTGCGGAGCCAGGCGCGGGCGTGGCTGAGCTGGGAGCGGGAGCCGCCCTCTGAGATCGAGAGCATGCCGGCAATTTCCTCATGGGAGTAGCCTTCTATCACATAGAGGTTGAAGACGGTGCGGAAGCCGTCGGGCATGGAGTTCACAAGCTCGAGGATTTCGTCCGCTCCCATCTTCTCGAGAGTGTTGCTGTGCGTCATCTGCATCGCCTGCGAGTCCTCGATGTTGTCGGAGAACTTGAGGGCGTCATTGCGGCGCAGCTGCATCAGGGCGGTGTTGACGAACAGCTTGCGGGCCCAGCCCTCGAAAGAGCCGTCGCCTTTGTATGAAGATATCTTGTCGAAAAGCCTCACGAACCCGTCCTGCATGACGTCCTTCGCCGCCTCCCGGTCCTTCATGTACCTCTGGCAGACGGCAAGCATCGCAGGAGCCAGCTTGTCGTAGAGTTCCCTCTGCGCTCTGGGCTCGCGCCTGCGGCATTCTTCTATGAGAGACTCGAGCTTGCTGTTCATATTCAGGCACAAGACTGCCCGCCGGACGGGTCTATATTATATATAACCCGCCGAACTCTAAAATACGTCCCCAAAAACCAAAGATTTACTCAGAAGGTGAAACCGGCCGTTACGCCGAGGCCCAGGGGTAAGATCCATAAGACTCCGAGCTGCAGATGGGTGAAGTCCGCGATGTTGAAGTCGAAGCCGGCCTTAGCACAAGCATAAAAATCAACGCCAGTGCGTGTCCTCGGCTCTATTACCCATTTTGAGCCATCGTATGATCTGCCGCTTTCCTGTACCATCATATAATTGCCGCCGGCCTCTGCGCCAAGGATAAATGAATGCCGCCGCGCCGCGCCCATCGGGAAATAGTGGATATAGTCGAGCCGCACAGGGACGCCGCGGAATTGCAGGTCCACACCAGACCCCATCAGGTAGCCGCTCTGCAGGCCAAGATAATTGCCCTGATTGAAGCGGTAGCCTGCTGTCGCATTTCCGCTGATCCAGTAAGAGCCTATTACTCCCTCCATCCTTGCCGACACCCCAAACTGGAAGCCTCTGTACTCATCAGTCTGAGCCCAGGCACCGCACGTCAAAAGCAGCAGCACGGCAATCATTAAAATGCGTTTCTTAACCATGGATATTACCTTTCAACAACAAAGTCACTTGTCAAGGACAATATTCACGAAATATACATGACGATCATCCATCTTTTCTATGGCAAGTTCCTTTCCTTCAAATACTGCTTTTGTGCATTCCAGAAATGTACTATGTCCTGTTCTTTCTTTGGCATACCAATATGTCTCTATAATGTGCTCGGCATCATCACCGAATATTTCCGGACAAGTGAATCTATATGTCAGATGATTATCCAACTTAAATGATTCTTTGTCGCTTACATTCATATAGACATTCATCAACAAATAACCAGCATAATCTTCGCTATTTTCCTCCATCCAAAAATATGGTCCCTTAAGCCTTTCCCGCTCTTCCATTTTCTGTTCTTTACAAACAGTATTATCAGAGACTATGATCAAGTCATATCGCTCAGGATTGATAGTACCATGCCATTTTGTTGAGCGTTCATTTACCGGTATCCACTGTTCGTCTCCCAATGGAGCCACCAGATCATTGCCTGAAGAATCCGCGATGCCGATTCCTATAAACTGATAATAGTAATAGGGAGGTGGTGTATCTAGTACTGTACACCCGGAAATAAATACAAAAAGGAGCCCCAGAACCAGGGCATATCGGATTGTTCTCATTTTCGTTATGGCTATTACAAAGTTATGAATTACCATCACAAGTTGCCTAATTAGAAGTTGCTATTTATATAACTTCAAAAAAACAGAAATACGTCTTCGGGTTGACAACTTTTTTATATAATGATGACGGAAAAAGAAACCACACCTGGGCAAACAAAAAGAGGTGACCCGAAGGCCACCTCTATCATAATTCTAATGAGTGCGTTTATACCATGCCGCTGAAGCCCATGAAGGCCATGGCCATGATGCCGGCGGTGATCAGGGCGATGGGGACACCCTGAAATGCCTTAGGCACTTTGGAGATCTCGAGCTGCTCGCGGATGCCGGCGAAGAGGATGATGGCAAGGCCGAAGCCGATGGCGCTCGCGATGGCGAATACTACCGACTGGCCGAGGTTCAGCATGTGGGCCTCACCGCCGAATGAGAACTGCTTCTGCACTACCATCAATGCAACGCCGAGCACGGCGCAGTTGGTGGTGATAAGGGGCAGGAAGATGCCGAGGGCCTGATAGAGCGACGGGCTTATCTTCTTGATGATTATTTCAACCATCTGCACGAGGCCGGCGATCACGAGGATGAAGCAGACCGTCTGGAGATACTCGACTCCCAGGGGCACGAGCACATAGTATTGCAGCAGATAGGTGACGCAGGTGGCAAGGGCCATGACGAAGGTCACTGCAGCGGACATGCCCAGCGCGGTGCTCACTTTCTTTGAGACACCAAGGAACGGGCAGACGCCCAGGAACTGTGACAGCAGGATGTTGTTGACAAAGACTGCCGAAATTATGATCAGTATATATTCCATGGCCTGCGTTATTTAGTTGTCAATTTGCGGAAAAGAACCATCAGATAGCCCAGCACTATGAAGGCGCCGGGAGCGAGCACGAAGAGCAGCATTCCGTCGGGAGCCATGAACTTCCAGCCGAAAGCGCTGCCGCTGCCGAGGATCTCGCGGACGAGACCGACGACAGTAAGTGAGAGAGTGAATCCCAGGCCGATGCCCAGACCGTCACAAGCCGAGTCGATCACGCCGTTCTTGTTGGCAAAAGCCTCGGCGCGGCCCAGCACTATGCAGTTAACTACGATCAGCGGGATGAAGAGGCCCAGAGTCTCATAGAGAGACGGCAGATAGGCCTGCATCAGCAGCTGCACTATAGTCACAAAAGCCGAGATGATGACGATGTAAGACGGGATGCGCACCTTGTCGGGGATGAAACGGGCCACCGCCGAAATCACGATGTTGGAAAGGATGAGCACGCACATTGTCGCAACGCCCATACCCATACCGTTGATGGCGGAAGTGGTGGTACCCAGAGTGGGGCACATACCCAGCACCAGGACGAACGTAGGGTTGTCCTTGACAAGACCCTTGGTTATCAGTTTCCAGCGGTTGCTCATTGCTGTCCCTCCCAGTCAGTATTGGAAGCGCCGGTCACAACGTCACTTGCGTCCTCGCCCTTGATAGTCAGATAAACTTTGTAAGCCTCTGCGACACCTGAAGTAAATGCCCTTGAAGTGATGGTGGAAGCCGTGATGGCGTCGATGTCGCCGCCGTCCTTCTTGACCTGGAACTTGGTCTTGGCCGGATCCATGCCGTCGAACTGGCTGCGGAAGCTGCCGGCGCCGGACTCGGAGATCTTGGCGCCGAGGCCCGGAGTCTCAGAGTGGGAAACCACCGAGGTGTTGTAGATTATGCCGGTGGCGGCGTCGAAGCCCACCAGCATGTCAATTGTGCCGCCGAAACCGGTCGGGAGCACCTGGATAGCGTAGCCCACTATCTTGCCGTCATAGCTTGCGGGGTAGACTTTATACTGCTTGCCGTCGACCTCGACAATCATCACATCCTCGCTGGGGACATTGTCGAAGGACGGCACTACTGCCGCAATGGCGTTATTCGTCTTGGCCAGGTTGGCCGCAGAGATAGGCTCCGCAGTCACATGGTTTACAAGGCCCAGCAGCGCCGAGCACACCAGACAGATGCACCCGAGGGCGAGGACCATATTTCCGAATGAAGATTTTACTGCCATACTCTATTTCCTCCTTCCATAACCGTATCTAACCGGTTTGCAATATTTGTTCAACAACGGAACAGTGAGGTTCATGATCAGGATGGCGAACGAAACGCCTTCCGGATATGAGCCGAAGTAACGGATCAGCACTGTCAGCACGCCGATGCCCACGCCGAAGATTATCATACCCTTGTTGGTCATAGGCGAAGTGACGTAGTCGGTGGCCATGAAGATCGAGCCGAGCATCAGACCGCCGGTGAACAGGTTGAAGAGCGGGCCGGTGTATTCGGCAGGATTGCAGAGCGAGAAGATGCCCGTCATGACAGCCACGGTGATCCAGATTGTGACGGGGATGTGCGGCTTGATGACCCTGCGGCAGAGCAGATAGATGAAACCGAGCAGAAGGGCGATCACAGACGCCTCGCCGGCCGAACCGCCAGCCCTTGCGAAGAGCATCTGGGCCGGAGTAAGATCCGGATTGGCGGCCAGGATTTCCTGGACGGTGGAGCCGTTGTGCAGACCTTCGTTGATGAGGGCCAGCGGAGTGGCGCCGCTGAAGGCGTCGACGCTGTGGAACCAGCTCTGCGGAGCGGTCCAGGTGGTCATTGCCACAGGGAACGAGATCAGCAGGAACACACGGCCTACCAGCGCCGGATTGAAGACGTTCTGCCCGAGACCGCCGAACGACATCTTGGCGATGCCGATAGCAACGATGGAGCCTATCACGGCAACCCACCACGGCGCAGCCGGCGGAAGGTTCAGAGCCAGCAGCACACCGGTGACGATGCAGCTGCAGTCCATCACGGTGACAGGGCATTTGAGCATGAACTTCTCTATAAGATACTGGACAGCCATGCAGGTAGCAACGCAGCATACCAGCAGCAGAAGGGCGTTCCAGCCGTAGAAATACAGGGAAACAAGCACCGCAGGAGCAAGGGCGATCAGCACGTCGCGCATCAGGCGGACGGTAGAGAACTCG
>JAFZKU010000096.1 GCA_017551785.1 Bacteroidales bacterium
CAGATGCGGGAAGCGGCAAGCGCGTTTTCCTGCAGGCCCTGGGCATCAACTACCGCGCAGAGTTCTGGCTTAACGGCCAGATGCTGGGAGTCATGACCGGAATGTTTAACGACGGCATCTTCGACGTCACTGATTATGTGGTCCGCGACGGCAGCAACGCACTTGCAGTGCTGGTATATCCAGTCGACGAGCCTGGACGCTGGATGCAGAAGTCATGGGGAGCCCCGGGGGAGAACCATAACGGCGGCGACGGCAAAATTGGATGGAACACCACCCAACTCATGACCGCCGGCTGGGATTTCACATTCGACGACGGCATCCGAGACCGTAACACCGGCATCTGGAAGTCTATCCTCCTCTATTCGGAGGGCGATATCAGCCTCTGCAATCCCTTCGTAGTGTCGACTCTGGCCCATCCGGGCTATGACAGCGCCGCCGAAACCATCTCCGTCGAGGTCGTAAACAATGTGAACGACCGAGGCTACAACGTGAACTGCCTCGTTCACGGCGAGATCGAGGGCACCGGCATCAACTTTGAAAAGACCGTCAGCCTCATCCGCGGCCAGCGCAGCACCGTCACCTTCGCTCCCGACGAGTTCCCGCAGCTGCGTATCCGCAATCCCAAGCTCTGGTGGCCGAAAAACAAAGGCCCTCAGAACCTCTACAAGCTCAAAATGGAAGTGTCTGTAAACGGAGTTATAAGCGACACTCTCGAGACCACCTTCGGCATCCGCGAAGTGACAGTGACCACCGACACTCCCGACAAATCAAAAGTATTCATAGTAAACGGAAAGAGGATCTTCATCCGCGGCAGCAACTGGATACCTGAGGCCATGCAGCGCACCGACGACGCCCGCATGCGCACCGAACTGGCCTACACCGCGCAGTCCGGCATCAACATGCTGCGCCTCTGGGGCGGCGGCATCGCCGAGAGCGACCTTTTCTACACTCTCTGCGACGAGTACGGCATCCTGGTATGGCAAGAGTTCTGGATGACTGGCGACACCCGCCATCCCCGGGACGAAGCCGTCTATTTCAACAATATGACCTCAACGGTCAAGAGAATCCGCAACCATCCCTCGCTGGCTTTCTATGTGTCTTCTAACGAAAGCACCGAGATGTCCGGAGCGGAGGAACTGCTGGCGCAGCTTGACGGCACGCGGCCCTATCAGATGCAGTCCGAGTGCGACGGCGTTCACGACGGCAGCCCCTACAAGCAGGTCAACCCGATGTGCCACTACACAAACACAGCTTCGGAGCGCGGCAGCCGCGTCGACGGTTTCAACCCGGAGTACGGAGCCCCCACCCTGCCGGTGATCGAGAACCTGCGCAAGATGATGCCGGCCGACAAGCTCTGGCCCATCGACAAAGCTACCTGGGATTACCTCGACGGCAACGGCTTCCACCTGATGTCGACCCTGTATGCCGACCTCGTGAACCAGTACGGCACCGCGACAAGCATCGAAGACTTCGCCATGAAGGGGCAGATCCTGGGCGCAATGAACGCCAAGAGCATCTGGGAGGTATGGAACTACAACCGTCTTGACGACGGCGACCGTTTCTGCTCGGGCCTGCTGTTCTGGTATCACAACAGTCCGAACGTTCAGGTATGCGCGCGCATGTGGGACTGGTATCTGGAGCCCACCGCGGCGCTGTACCATACCATGCACGCCCTGGAACCGCTGCACATCCAGTTCGATTACCTGAAGAACACTATCAGCGTGGTGAACGACGGCGATGCCGCTTACCAGGGCCTCAAAGTGACCGCCCGTCTGTACGACCTCGACAGCCGTCTGGTGCGCAGCTGGAGCGCTACTGCCGACATCCCCGCCGACCGCGCCGTCAACGACATACTGCAGCTGTCATTCCCGGAAAGTCTGTCAGACGTTCATTTCATCAGCCTGGAGCTGGCCGATGCCAAGGGCAATGTACTGTCAGACAATTTCTACTGGCGTTCAGATGACGAATTCGAAGGGCGCGAGAGCCTTTCGGGCCCCTGCTCTTCCGGGTTCGAATCCCTGTCGAAGATGAAGAAGGCTTCGGTTTCTGTCAAGACTCAGAAGCTTGCCGACGGCAGCATTAAAGTAGTACTGAAAAACTCCTCCGGCAGGATAGCATTCTTCAACAGGCTGCAGCTTCGCGACGCCGCCGGAGAGCCTATGAGCGGAACTTACTATTCCGACAACTTTTTCACCATCCTTCCGCACAAGACTATGACGGTGAAGCTCATCCCTGACAGGGAGGGCGCGACTTCATTGTTGGTGGAAGGTTGGAACAGCGGTCTCAGCGTTTTCTCGCTATAAGTCCGGCAATCACCATGACAGCCAGGCCGGTGGCGATGCCAAGCACATTGGCGTTGAGATCGGCCGGGTCTGTGACGCGTGTTTCTGTGATGCGGCTCTGGAGAGTCTCAAAAAGGAAGGCGATGGCGACGGCAAGCAGAGCCGAAATGCTCAACGTACGCCACCATGAACGGAAATTGAGCGCAAGCGTGAACAGGACGGGGAAAGGCAGGAACATGGAATAGTGGACCACTTTGTCGAAGGGAATCCCGAACAGATCTTTAGGAAGTTCGAAGCTGACTTCTCCGCTGCTGAAGTATACCCATGCCAGGCCGGCCATATAAATGACGAAGAGCACGACCCATAAGGCGCGGTAATTACGTTTATTAGCCTGTCCTTTCTTCATGACGGGCAAAGATAATGTTTCAGGCGATACCGGCCAAAATCTTCTCGAGTGTGTCGATGTCCTGCTGAGTGGTAGCCCAGCTGGTGACGAAGCGGCAGATCTTGTGCCCGGCGTCGTAGGTGCCCCATTTTTCAAATACTACCTCCTCGCTCAAGCGGTCCATGACATCGTGGCTGAGTATGACGAACTGCTGGTTGGTCGGAGATTTTACAAGGATCTCTCCGACTCCGTATTTTACGAACAGATCTGCCAGCTGAAGTGCGAGATTGTCCGCCTGACGTCCGATGTTTTCATACAAGCCGTCGGTGAAAAGGGTGTCGAACTGCAGTCCGGTGAAGCGACCTTTTGCATAGAGGATTCCGTGCTGCTTGATGAATGCGAAGAAGTGCTCAGGAGCACTGTGATGCGGAAAGACTACAGCCTCTCCGAAGATGGCTCCGACTTTAGTTCCTCCGATATAGAAAGCGTCGCAATGCTCGGCCAGGAACTTCAGAGAAACATCGTTGCCGTCTGCCCCGAGTCCGTATCCAAGCCGGGCTCCGTCGACGAACAACTTGCAATTGTGTCTCTTGCAGACCTCGTGGATGACTTTGATTTCCTGAGAGCTGTAGATGGTTCCGAATTCAGTGGGGAAAGTAATGTATACGATGGCAGGAATGACCATGTGCTCCTTGTTGTCGGCCTCCTCGGCAGCCGTAAGGAGGACATGCAGTTCGTCGGGACGGATTTTTCCGTCGACATGGCTCGGAAGGACAATAATCTTGTGGCCCGTGAATTCCACGGCTCCGGCCTCATAGCAGTTGATGTGTCCGGTAGGGGCGCAGACAACTCCCTGCCAGGGTTTCAGCATGGCGTCGAGCGTCACCGCGTTGGCCTGAGTTCCGCCGATCAGGAAGAAAATGTCAGCGTCAGGATCCCCACAGGCTTCCCTTATCTTCTGTTTTGCGCTTTCGCTGTATTTGTCAAGTCCGTATGTGCCGGTGTATTCGGCGTTTGTATCTGTCAGTCGTTTCAGGATTGCGGGATGCATCCCGTTGCTGTAATCGCAATCAAAATAAATCATATCGGTCAAACCTGTTTTTGGGGACACGAATATAGTCAATTTTTCCCTACATCCACTCTTCGATTGCATAATCGACGGGGCGGTTGAGATATTGGTTGAACGGAGCGGCAGTCTTGAAGTCTGAAGCGACACGGGCGGCCAGGTCGGGGCGCAGCAGATAGTCCGTATCAATCGGTTTCATTATCAAAAACTGCTTCAGCCGGAAATACTTAGAATATGGCTTGTCGTCGGGCCAGCCCTGAGCCGGACGGGTCAGCGCACCATCCCACAGAAGCTGCCATCCCTTGCCGGGATTGGCTACCTTGTCGAACTGCGGCCCGTTCAGCATGATCTCTTCGCGGACGCTCTTGATGATGAGCTTCTCCTCCCTCCAGAGACCGGCACATAGGAAATATTCGTTCTGGCCCGGCTCGATGTGCAGGTAGTAACCGGCATAGTGCGACTTGCGGCCGCCTTTGGCGAAAAACAGTCCGCACCAGGTCTTGTAGGGCGGGCGACCGTAGAAACGCTGGTCCTGATAGATACGCCATGTGATGTCCTTCGGCCCAAGGCCGGCAATGTCCATATCGTACCTTGCGATGCCGTCCGCAATCTCCATCCCGAGGTTCTCATAATAACTCTTGATGGCAAGATAGTGCGGCTTGCGCTCATCGAACCATTTCTTCTCGTTGTTAACCGCCAGCTCCGAATAGAACTGCAGCAGGTCGGGCATTGAAATTTGTGTCTCCATATAGAGACAAATTTAATGATTTTGCTTATTTTTGATGTATTACATATCTGTTTGACCAACAACTTCTGACATGAGTCTGACATACGAACTGATAATACGAGTCCTTGTCGGCGGAGCCCTCGGCGGCATCATCGGCATCGAGAGGGAGAAAAGGGCCAAGGAGGCCGGCTTCCGCACTCACTTTCTGGTAGCTCTGGGCAGCACCTTGATCTCCGTCATTTCTGCTTACGGATACGACAAAGTCGCAGACCTTATCCCCGTCGCGAGATATGACCCGTCCCGACTGGCCGCACAGATCGTGTCGGGTATCGGCTTCATAGGCGCAGGTCTCATCATCTTCCAGAAGAACGTCATCCACGGCCTCACCACCGCGGCCGGACTGTGGGTCACCGCAGCGATAGGTATTGCCTGCGGAGTGGGCCACTACGACCTTGCCATCGTCACCACCATAATGGTGCTGATCGCCCTCGAACTCGTGATGGTAATTGACCGCAAGCTTAACAAGCGCCAGCTGTCAATAACCATGACATCTCCCGACAAGGATAAGATAAAGAAGTTCGTGGACAACGTGAAAGCTGACGGCGCAGTGCTGCGCGCATACGACCTCGAAGTTGTCAACGAAGGTGAAGGCAAGATCTACAAAGCCAACATAGAGCTGAGCACCAAGCGCATCGATTATGAAGAGCGCGCTTGGGATCTGCTGGAAGGCATGGACGGAAAGATAATGTCACACAAGAAATAATCGACTAAAACAATACTGTAATGAGCGAAGAATTTGACAAGAGAGACCTCAACCACGACGGCAAAGTCTCAATAGGTGAAAGGATTGGCCACGGCATCGATGAAGCCGTGAAAGATGCCAAAGAGGTAGCTGCCAAGGCTAAAGTTAAAGCTGCAGAGCTCAAGGAGAAAGCTCCCGAGAAGTTCGCCGAGATGAAAGAAGACATCAAGGAAGCAGCTGACAAGGCCAAAGCAAAGGCCGCAGAGCTCAAGGAGAAAGCTCCCGAGAAATTCGCCGAGATGAAGGAAGACGTGAAGGAAGCAGCCGACAAGGCGAAGAGCAAATTCGACGACCTGGTTTCAAAGAAAGACGGCGAAGCTAAAGCCTAGTCGACGTATTCGAAAGACGCTACGTTCTGATCCACCTTCAGGTGGATGCGGCGACCGAGGTACAGCGAATAGTTGGGAGCGCTCTTGTGGACGTTCCATTCGTGGCCTGCGTCAATCTGATACATTATGGGGATCTGCCTGCCACCCAGCTTGGAATAGATTATTCCGGGCAGTGACAGGTCCATGCCCTTGTAGTCATCAAAGTCCGTAAACTGGCCGACTATTATTCCGGCTATTTCATCAAGTTTTCCAGACAGCAGCAAGTTCTGCATCATGCGGTCTATAGCATAGCTGTCTTCTCCCACATCCTCAATGAACAGGATGGCATCTTTCATGTCAAGGGCGAAGGGTGTGCCCTGCAGACTGTATATGAGTGACAGATTTCCGCCTACCAGCCTTCCTGTAGCCTCACCTTCGCGACAGTAGAAATTGGTGGTAATAGAGATCCCCGGAGCCTCGCCGAACAGGGCGTCGTGCAGGAAAGCGACAGAAGTAGTGTCTCCTTCCATTCTGGTCGCCATGGGGCCGTGCAATGTTTCGAGGCCCATATTGTTCAGCGCCATATGCATGGCGGTCACATCACTGTAGCCGATGACCCATTTGGGATTTTCCAACAGAGGTGACAAATCGAGATAAGGAATTACCTGCGCCGCGCCATAGCCTCCGCGCGTCGATATCATGGCTTTTATGTCAGGGTCGTCTATCATTGCCTGAGTAGCCTTGATGCGCTCTTCCAGAGTGCCGTCGTAGCGGCCGTTCTTCTTAAAAAGGTTGTCGGCGAACTTCACTCTCAGGCCCCAGTTCTCGAACACAGACACCCCGTACAGAAGGGCCGTACTGTCGATGTAGTTGGATATTCCGAAAATGCCGATGCAGTCTCCCGGTTTGAGAGGAGCCGGGCGGATATCCACTGGCTCTGCCTCTATTATTATCTCTTCCACCGTATCCACTGCAGGAAGCTCCACTGCTGCAGTATCTACTTCACTTGGAGCCACACTGACAGTGTCGACTTGAACTGTAATAATCTGGGCCGGGGCTTTGTAAGGCCTCATTCCAGCGGCCGTCATGGAGAGCCCTGCTGCCATCGCCAATATTGTAAACAGAACAATTATTCTTTTCATATCATTTCCAGTATATCACAGAACTTGCCGGCAAGGTAATCCGCCCCTGCAGCCTGAAGGTCTTCGGCAGTGCCGTTACCGTAGGTTACCGCTATGGTCCTGCAGCCCGCAGCCCTGCCCATAAGTATATCGAAGGGGGCGTCCCCTACCATAACAGTTTCTTCAGCCG
>JAFZKU010000097.1 GCA_017551785.1 Bacteroidales bacterium
AGGAAATCGTGCCACGGATTTGGGGCAGACCCTCTGGAAATACCTTCAGAGGGGGTAGTGGCAATCCGTGAAAGTTGACATTCTCTCCAACTGGACACAGAATGCCTTTTCGGCCGGAGGTGGAGCTGCGGAACTGGTGGAACGGAGCAAGCGGCATAGAAGAAGATATCTCCCGTCTGCCAGCGCGAGCTCTTTGGGGGGCTCGCGCTGCCATCCGAGGATATCTTCTTGGACGGAAGCCACTCCAGCCGCGGTGGAGAATAGTTTATCTCCAGCCAGAATAGCGGCCTTTCGGCTCGCTATTTCCGGCTAGGATAAACTTTTGCCATTTTGACAGATGGTCGGGGAGGCTGGAGGGTTATCCTCGGCGAAGCGAGGAGGGCCTTCCCCAGAGCCCCCCGCAGCGCCGCCGGGAGATAACCCTCTCCAAACCTTTCTTTCCAGCACCCTTTCCAGCCCCCTGCAAACAAAACACTTAAAGAGGTTGTTCTCGGCCCCGCCGGGAGATAACCTCAGAAGTTTTCCTCGCCTTCCCGGCGGGAGAAAACTTCCCGTCTCTCAGCAATAGCTGTCTCAGAATGGAAAAAACTGCCTAGTTTTCCATTCTAAGACACGAAAACCCACCGATTCATAGAAAAGCATGTCTCACAATGGAAAAACTAGCTTCTTTTTTCATTTTGAGACATGAAAATCGGATTTGCATCTCAATTTCCAAAAACGCCGCAAAAGATTTATCTAAATCTGTAAAAAGTTTATCTAATTCGGTACTGAGAGTGACGAGCGTTCTACTATCTTGCGGTCATGAACAAGACCTCCATATATCACGTTTGCCTTGCTTCGCACGAAGAAGTAATGTTCCGCAATCCGGCCGATTTCTACATGGGCTTCAACTGTCTGGCTGCAGCAGCGCTCAGCACAGAATCGCATCTATTAGCAGACGGCTTCATGACAACCCATTTCCATGCTCTGCTCCAGACTGCATCGTTAAAGGAAGTTATGTTCCGCACACGCCATGCGTATTCCAGATACTTCAACTCCAAGTATTCTAGAACAGGACGGATGGCAGAGAGGAATTACTTCAGCCTCGAAATTGCCGGATACTACCACACGCTCTCCGCGCTCAATTATATATTACGGCAGGGCATCCATCACGGCCTGGCCAGCACCCCCTTTGAATATCCACACTGCTCCGCCAATTCCTACTTCTGCCAAGCGCTAGGAAAAACCACCCCGCAGATACTTCCAGCCAAAAGCCGGTACAGATATCTGCCCTCCAATATCAAACTCCCCAAAGAATACCGCATGTCCGTAGACGGTCAGCTGCTGCGAGAAGACATCTTGGACGTATCCTGGGTGGAGCAAATCTACGTTACCCCCAAGAGCTTCCTTTTCCACATGACTAGAATTGCCAGCGAAAAAGACATCCAGGAGCAAAAGGAAGAAAACCAGCTCCCGCCGGTGACGCTCGAGACCATTGAAAAGGGTGTCCCGGGCTTCGTCCTGAAGGAGGCGCAGACTTTCGAAAAGGAACGAGGCGTGCGCAATGCCATGACTGATCTCGAGCTCTGTTCATATATAGATAATGAGCTGCTGCCGCGATATCTCAAGAATACCCTGAGTCCCACCCTTTACATGCTTCCCGACTCAAAGCGTGCCGAGCTGGCCACCTGGATCTGGCACAAATACAACGAAGTGAAATACAAAAACATCCCCGGCAAGGTCTTCTCTTCCAAGACCATCACAGAGCCCCAGCTCCGCCGCTGTATGGATGTAAAATAACTCTGTCAGAACAGCCAAACAATAGAATTTTAGTTATCTTTGCTATATGAAACGATCAAAGAAGCACACCCTGAACGCGACTATAGAATGTCTGGAAAATGGCTATTCTGCATACATCGAGAATCTCGACGGAGTGGTGGCAACTGGCTCGACTGTCGATGAGATCAAAAAGAACCTGATCAGTGCCCTTGATGACTACGTGGAGACCTGCAAAGAACTAAACATAAAACCGCCGATAGAACTGACAGGCAACTATCAAATTGACTTCTCGATGGACGTCAAAAGCCTGCTCGCACTCTACGACGGCATCTTTACAAAATCTGGCCTCGAACGCCTCACCGGCATCAATCAGAAACAGCTCTGGCACTATGCAAACGGCCTCTCAAAGCCCCGCAGAGCGCAAGTTCTCAAAATTGAAAATGCTCTTCACCGTCTCGGCAACGAGCTGATTGCGATACACCTGTAATTGTTGTATCTTCGCGGGGTTAATAAGAGAAAGATATGTCCATTAAAACGTTGTCTGCATGGGAGTGGGCACTGCTGGTGCTGGCGAGCTTCATCCTTTCTTTTCTGATGTATGGTCTGGCCCTGGTAGTGACTGATTCCATTACGACGCTGTGGGTCAGCTGCCTCGCCGTCATCGTCTTCTCGGTGGCGATGCTAGCCCTCTACGCCATCTTTATCAAATTGTTTGAGAAGCATCCTGCCGGGGACATCTCGCTGCGCCGCCTTGCCCCCGACACTCTGAAAGGCCTCGGCATCGGCTGCGCATTTTTCATCGTAGTGGTTCTGATCATGTTTGCGGCAGGCCTCTACAGAATCGACAGCATCGGCACAGACAATCCTGCCGGCATTTTCGCCGCATTCCTCGGCTTTCTGGTCGTAGCCGTCGGCGAAGAAATCATCTTCCGCGGCGTGCTGTTTCGCTGGATTGATGAAAAATGGGGCTTCGTAGCGGCCCTGATCACTTCGTCGCTGGTATTCGGGCTGATGCACATTTTCCAGCCGGGAGCCACCCTGTGGTCATCTTTCGCCATCGCGGTGGAGGCCGGCCTGCTGCTCGGCGCCGCCTACAAATACTCCGGCACCCTCTGGCTGCCCATCGGCATCCACTGGGCCTGGAACTTCACGCAAGGCAACATCTTCGGCTTTGCGGTCTCTGGCAGCGACGCCGGCGTCTCTCTGATCCAACCGGCCATCGCCGGCCCTGACATCCTCACCGGCGGCATCTTCGGAGCCGAAGCCTCCGTCATCTCGCTGGCCATCGGCCTGCTGCTCTCCCTCTGGTTCATTCTGAAAATCCGCCGCCAGAACGCCTGACAAACCACTATTTTTATAGCATACAGGCCCAGCCAAACTTCCTTGCTATCTCTTTCAGCAAAGCCCTGTCCCGTACAGGAATGGTAACAGGAATTGTTTCGCGCTGGTTGTTGCGTTTTTCAATATTTGCAGAATCCAGATCATATTGAGTCTGAAGATTCATCCACATGTCGGCAGGAATTCCAAGGGCGCTCTCCAACGCAATTGCCATATTCAAAGAAACGGACCGTTTCCCTGTAATAGTTTCGCTGATAACAGAAGCTGCAATACCTGTCATCTGCGAAAGTTGCTTCTGCGTGAGCCCTCTTTCCTTCAACTCATCTTTGATAAGTTCTCCCGGATGTGTCGCAACAAATGGAACAAGTTCTTTTTTACTCATAATGCTTGGTAATATCTGTTATAATGGCATTGACAACAATACCCTGTTTATTTGGAGTACTTCTGAAGTGAAGACGATATTTATCGTTTATCCTCACCACATCAACACCTTTTAAGTTGCCTTTTTTCTTTTCGTAATGAAGTGAATTAATGAGGTATAGATTCTCAATGCGACAAGCTGCTTTCATATAATTAACAACTTTCACATATCGCACTATAACATCTTTAGAGAGTCGGTTATACGGCTTAATTGCCGTATGTCCATTCTCATACAGTTCTTCCAGTGCCTTATCCTCAAATTCGATATTCATAACTCACTTCACTTTGTCACAAAGGTAATTATTTTTTTGAATAATTCACATATTTGCGAATTATCCGACAGTCGTCAACCGCACTCAAATATTTTATATATTTGTAGGACGTAGACCCGACAAAACTAGCACTATGAAAAAATACTTCTTCCTGCTCGCGACAGCGGCAGCACTGACCGTAGCTCTGACATCCACCCTGACCAGCTGCGGCGACAAAGCCATCGAGAAATACAACCAGTACGCAAACCCCTTCGTGGGCGCGGCTGACAACGGCCACTGCAACCCCGGCGCGACGGTACCCTTCGGCAACATCCAGGTGGGGCCGCAGACCGGCAACTTCACCTGGGCCTACACCTCCGGCTACCAGAACCGTGACCGCAGCATCATGGGCTTCTCGCACAACCGTCTGAGCGGCACCGGCTGCCACGACCTCGGCGACGTGCTGATCATGCCCTTCGCCGGCCAGCCACAAACCGACGACTTCTCCAGCCCCTTCAGCAAGGAAAACGAGACGGCCGAGCCGGGCTACTACAGCGTGAAACTTGATGCCTACGACGTCACCGCGCAGATGTCCGCCACCGAGCACGCCGCCATCCACAGCTACACCTTCGACGGCGCAGACCAGCCCCACCTGCTGCTCGACTTCCAGAGCGCGATGGTCAGCGGCCGCAACCAGTTCGCCACCCACGTGTTGGCCTCCGAGCAGAAATTCGAGAACGACCGCACCATCTCCGGCATGTGCCGCACCCGCGTCTGGCTCGACCGCACATACTACTACGTCATCGAGTTCGACAAGCCCTACACCAACGCCACCGAGCTGGCCAAGCGCGACCCGCGCGAAAAGGCGCCCCGCTACGTCCTGGACTTCGACCTGAAGCCCGGCGAGACCCTGAAAGTGAAGGTATCCGTCTCATCCCGCTCTGTGGAAGGCGCCCGCAACAACATCGCCCAGGAGATCCCCGGCTGGAGCCTCGAACAAGTCCGCAAGCAGGCCGCAAAGGAATGGGGCCGCTACCTCTCCCTCATCGAAATCGAAGGCACGACAGAGCAGAAAGACGTCTTCTACACCTCGATGTACCACCTCTTCATCCACCCGAACAACATTGCCGACGCCGG
>JAFZKU010000098.1 GCA_017551785.1 Bacteroidales bacterium
AAGTTCCATTTTCATCCCCTACCTGAGAAGTCTCCAGCTCGAGAACTTGTCGATAGCGTCTCCCGACATGGGTGGCGCAAAGCGCGCCAACGCATATGCGCGGATCCTGGGTACTCCCATGATCATCTGTCACAAGTCCCGTGAGAAGCCCAACGTAGTAGGCTCAATGACCGCGATCGGTGATGTGGAAGGCCGCAACGTGGTAATAGTGGACGATATGGTCGACACTGCCGGCACAATCACGAAGTGTGCCGATATGCTGCTTGAAAAAGGCGCCCTCAGCGTCCGTGCAATCGCCACCCACCCCGTGCTCTCCGGCTCGGCATACGAGCGTATCAATAATTCTGCGATCAAGGAGTTCATAGTTTCCGACACCCTGCCCCTGCGCAAGGACGAGAATACCGACCTTTCGAAATTCACAGTCCTGTCGGTAGCTCCCATCTTCGCCGAAATAATGGAAAAAGTCTTCCTGAACCAGCCCATCAGCGACACGTTCGTCTACTAACACGCTCGATCACTAATATGTTGTTCTATCCTGAAATATCCATAGCCTCGGTGTATGACCTGCTGCTTGGCAAGATCAGGGCATACTTCGAATCGGCACATCAGACCAAGGCGGTAGTCGGCCTTTCAGGCGGTATGGATTCCGCCCTTGTGGCCGCTCTGGCCGTAGACGCCCTTGGGGCCGACAATGTCCACGGCATCCTGATGCCTTCGTCGTTCTCTTCCCTCCATTCAGTCAGCGATTCCGTAGATCTGGCAGAACGGCTTGGCATGAGCTACGACATAGTCCCCATAAAGGATATTTATGACCAGTATGTAAAGCAGCTCGACAGCTACTTCGCAGATGTCGAGTGGCATGTTGCCCTTGAGAATATCCAGGCCCGCATAAGGGGCACCCTCCTGATGGCGTATTCCAACCGCTATGGAGCCCTCGTGCTGAACACTTCGAACAAGAGCGAACTGTCGGTGGGCTACGGCACCCTCTACGGCGACCTTGCCGGCGCCGTGATGGTTATCGGAGACCTTTACAAAATGCAGGTATATGAGCTTGCGGACTACATCAACCGCGACTGTGAGCGTATCCCCGCGTCCATAATCAACAAGGCTCCGTCAGCCGAGCTCCGTCCCGGACAGAAAGACAGCGACAGCCTGCCGCCTTACGAAGAGCTCGATCCCGTTCTCCACGAGATCAACGACAAAGGCCTCAGTCTGGAAGAGATAGTTGCTTCAGGAACAGACAAAGCCCTTGTCGAGCGTGTAGTCCGCCTGCGCAACGGCGCCGCTTTCAAAGTGATGCAGGTCCCCCCGGTGTTCACTGTAGCCGGAAAGCCTCTGCTCCCGGAATTCAAGTGCCTCTAGATGAAAGTATTCCTTCTTGCCATAGCGATAGTCGGCCTGTGCGTCTTCGGGATGTGCTTCAACATCATATTCCGTAAAAACGGGCAGTTCCCTGACGGGGAAATATCCCGTAACAAGGAACTGCGCAAGCGGGGCATCATATGTGCCAAGGAAGAAGAGTTGCGCCTGTGGGGCAAGCACCACGGCAAGAAGAATCCGACATGCGCGGATCTGGGCTGCACTTCTTGCGGCGGCTGTAAGATTACAGAGCTTTCTTGATAATAGAATCCAGACTTGTCAAGTCAAATACATCCTTTGCAAGGATTTCTCCGTCACGTCCTATCACGAACATGGTGGGGA
The DNA here is from genome assembly GCA_017551785.1 of Bacteroidales bacterium. Lineage (GTDB taxonomy): Bacteria > Bacteroidota > Bacteroidia > Bacteroidales > UBA932 > Equibacterium. The sequence continues at coordinate 1,702 of JAFZKU010000098.1, forward strand.
TCTGTTCGATATTGAAAGCTACGATAGAAGGCGAATTGACTCCCTTGCCGTCGTTGACGCTGATCCAGGGAAGCTTCTGCGAACGCACGGTCGAAGCCCATGAAGGTTTGTCGACGTCGAGAGAGACCTGATAGACTTCAAGACCCTTGTCGTGGTATTTCTCGTAGAGGCTTGCAAGCTCCTGGTTGAAGAGCAAGTGCTCGGTCTGACCTATGCTCCAGAATGACAGGATGATAACATTGCCTTCAAGCTCCAGCAGAGAGTGCTGCTTGCCGTTGACATCGTTCATCTTTATGTCGGGGAAAGACTGCAGCGAGAGGTCGTCCAGTCTTGAATCCAGGGCGGCGAGGTTTTCGCGGCGGGTGATCTCATCCTTGAGGGCAAGCACGAATTCGCTGTTGGGATATACAGTAGCCAGAGAATCGTAAATGCTCTTGAACACCAGGACATCTGTGCTTTCGTTGAAAACCGGCAGATCGTCGTTGAACTTCTGGAAAAGGGTGGTGGCAGATGTGATGGAGCGGGGATTGCTCATGATCTGCTTCAGCATATCTCTCTTGTGGTTGATATAGATCCTGCTGAGCTTTATGTTCAGATCGTCTGCAGCCTCGTCAAGGGCGGCAGCCATGGCAGCGGCGGCCTTTGCGAAAGCGTCGTCAATATATTTGAGGTGTTCGCTCTCTGCAGAGCCTTCGACTGTATAGTTGCCGAGGGTGTCGGCGTTTACCGTAACCACGTCACCATTGTGGAGCACCATACCTGCCAGCTTTACGCCGTTGCGGTAGATATAGTAAAAAGCAGGATTGTCGTTGGCCAGAGCGACTTTGTACTTGAAATTGCCGTCGGCATCTGTAGTGACAGTGTCAACTGGATAAAGCTTGTTGAACTGGAGCTTTTCAAAAACAATCCCGGAGCGCTCGAGACCGGCTATGTTGCCTTTGACTGTCGCAGAGTGTTTGGTGCATGAAACTGCGGCAAGCAGAACCACAGTGAGCAGCAATGTGTTTTTCAGGCTTGATTTCATACGGCTGCAGCGATTTTTTCGGCTATTTCTTTAAATTCTTCCGGGGTCAGACTGAGCTTCTTGTTTCGGAAGTTGAGGTCGCCTTCTTTCTGGAGGGGAACAAGGTGGATGTGGGCGTGAGGAACCTCCATGCCGAGGACTGCAACGCCTACGCGCTTGCAGGGGATGGCTGTCTTTATGCCGGCGGCAACCTTCTTTGCGAAAGCCCAGAGGCCTTCGTAGGTAGCGTCGTCAAGGTCGAAGATGTAGTCGACTTCTTTCTTGGGGATTACAAGAGTGTGCCCTTTTGCGAGAGGGTTGATGTCGAGGAATGCGTAGTAGTTTTCGTCTTCGGCTATTTTATAAGACGGGATCTGCCCTGCGGCGATCATTGAAAAGATAGTTGCCATTTTACAGTGTGATGTCTAAAATTTCAAACTGGAGAACACCTGAAGGGACTGTGACATCCACGATTTCTCCCTTTTTGCGGCCCATGAGTGCCTTCCCGATAGGGGTGGCAGCTGCGAGCTTGCCTTCCTTGAAGTTGGCTTCGCTCTCACCGACCAGCTGATATTCCACAACGGCTCCAGTTTTGATATTTTTGATCTTAACCTTGGTCAGCATCTGGACGCTGTCGGTGTTGAGGCGCGACTCGTCGATGACTCGGGCGTTCGCAATGGAATCCTGGAGTTTGGTTATCTTTAGTTCAAGCATACCCTGTGCTTCACGGGCGGCGTCATATTCTGCATTTTCCGACAGGTCTCCCTTGTCTCTGGCTTCTGCAATTGCCCTTGAAATAACCGGACGCTGGGCGAGGAGAGCATCGAGCTCAGCCTTCAGGTCGTCCAGCCCTTTTTGAGTAAGATAGTGAATCTGTGACATGTAATGACAAAAATTAAAAGAATCCCGAAAAACGGGACCCTTTTGTTAAATCGATACCAAAGTTAATAAAATTATTGGGAATACAATCCTAAAACTTGGGTTTAAGTATTTCTGAATAAATGATCATCTTCTCCGGGTCGAGGTCCAGCTCCTTGCCTGCAGTCTTTTTCTCTTCCTGGACAGCGGTAGCGGTAGTGCGGGGGACGTCCTCTCCGTGATATGTGTTGTCCTGAGGGGCAGTGGAAGGTTCGGGAACTTTGAAGTCGTCGGCATTGAATGTTTCCTCCCTCGGCTGGCGCTGCATTCTCTTGATGGCTTCGCGCCTCTTGCGGTCCTTCTCGCTCATTATGACGGAAAGGATGATGAAGGTCAGGAAAAAGGCAAAGAAAATTCCCATATCGCTTTATTTCAAGATTTCACTTGCTTCTGCGGCATCCTTGAGCAACTGCTCGCGCAGCAGTTCCATAGAGCCGAAGCGCTGCTCGTCACGGATGAACTCCACGAATCTGACGGTAAGGTCGAGGCCGTAGATGTCATCGTCGAAATCCAGAAGATGGGTTTCGACAGTAAGTCCGCGCCCGTCTTCGATGGTAGGCCGGTAGCCGATATTGCAGACTCCCTTGTAAGTCTTGCCTTCAACAGTAGCCCTGACCGCATACACTCCGTTGTAGGGAATGAGCTTGAGCGGGTCGTAAAGACTCATGTTGGCAGTGCGGAACCCTAACTTGCGGCCATTTCCACAGCCCGGGACGACCACTCCTTTCAGAGTATATTCGTACCCGAGCAGTGCATTGGCCCTTTCTATACCTCCGGTCTCTATAAGATTGCGGATGTAGGTGCTGCTGATTGTGTTGTACGAGTCGCTGATGGCGCTGACCCGCACAGCCTTGATGCCGCAGGATTCTGCAATCCGGACTATGTCGTCGCTGCCGGTCTTCTTGCATCCCAGCCTGTGGTCATATCCTACTATAAGCGTGGAGACTCCGAACTTCTTTATGAGGAAGTCCCGGATGAACTCCTCTGCGGTCATCTTGCTGAACTCCCGGGTGAAATCCACCACATGGACTTCGTCCACGCCAAGAGCTTTGAGCCGTTCTTCCTTTTCTTCGAGGGAATTGAGCAGGCGCAACTTGCCGGCATCCTGCCTGAGGATACTCCTGGGGTGAGGCCAGAAGGTGATGACGGCACTTGTGGCACCCTCGGCTTTCGCTGTGCTGCACAAAAGCTCTATCACCTTGGCGTGGCCCAGGTGGACTCCATCGAAGAAACCTGTTGCGGCTACAACCATTTTACGAGTTCAAAGTCCTGGCGGTGAGGTAATTTATCATTCTTGGCATACATGCGGGATGCAATCTCGCAACTGCCTGTGCTTTCGGGAGTGACGTTAACCTGGTATGTGGCAATTCCGTCCTTGCAGTCGGCAAGCTGGTATTCGTGGATTTCCCTGATATGGTAGTTTCCACGGACATCCTGCTCTGCAATCACTACTTCGATGCCGATGTCCTCAGGATTTACGTCGCCGAGTTTGACCACTATCTTGGAGAACCTTTCCTGACCGAGCACCAGAGGAGTGGCGAGAGCTTCGCCCTTGAGGTTCTCGATAATCTCGATGCCGTTCCACTCGCGGCGCATGTTCTCTTTCCAGAGCGCAATCTCGCGGGCTGTCTTGAAGTTATCCCTGCCAAGTTCTGCAGTGCGTTTTGACAGCGGAATGTAGAACTGGTTGAGATAGTCCTCCATCATCCTGTTGGTTGTGAAGTTGCAGGCAACATCACTGATAGTATTCTTGATGGTGGCAATCCAGTCTGCCGAAATGCCGTTGTTATCCTTGTTGTAGAACTGAGGAGCAATATCAGACTCGATTATGTTGTAGATAGTGGCGGAGTCGAGCTCGTTCTGGAACTCCTGGTTGTCATATGTGCGTTCCATCTGGAGTGCCCAGCCGGCGCCCGGCTTGTATCCTTCAACCCACCAACCGTCGAGCACGCTGAAATGCATGACACCGTTCATGACGGCTTTCTCGCCGCTGGTGCCGGAAGCCTCCTGAGGACGGGTAGGGTTGTTCATCCATACATCCACGCCCTGCACGAGAAGCTTGGCGATAGTGATGTCGTAGTTCGGAATGAATACAACCTTGCCTATGAACTGCGGCATCTTCGAGATCTCGATGATGCGTTTGATGAGGTCCTGGCCTGCGCCGTCGGCCGGATGGGCCTTGCCTGCGAACAGGAACTGGACGGGATGCTTAGGATCGTTGACTATCTGGTCCAGACGGTCGAGGTTGCGGAAAAGCAGGGTTGCACGCTTGTATGTGGCGAAGCGGCGGGCAAATCCTATGGTAAGTATATCGTCCCTGAGGGTCTTCTTGATCTTGACAATCTGCTGGGGTGAATAATGTGCTGTGGCCGAGGTGTCGGACAGTATCTGCTTTACAGCATCGATGAGTCTGTGGCGAAGCAGGTTGCGTGTCCTCCAAATCTCGTCGTCAGAAATATTGCGGATGCCGCTGAAGCAAGATTTGTCATAATGATGGGTCTGGAATTCGTCGCCGAACACTCTGGCATGGATTGCCTTCCACTCGGGGGCGGTCCAGGTAGGATAGTGAACGCCGTTTGTGACGTAGCTGACGTGCAGCTCTTCGGGCAGATAGCCGGGCCACATGTTGGCGAATATCTTCTGGCTTACTTTTCCGTGAAGCCAGCTTACTCCGTTGACTTCCTGAGACAGGTTGGCTGCCAGGATGCTCATTGAAAACCTCTCGCCCGGATCAGAAGCATTGATCTTGCCGAGCTGCATGAATGCGGTCCAGTCGCATTTGAGGTGATCGGTCATATGGGACATGTAGACGCGGAGCATATCTTCAGTGAAGGCGTCGTGACCTGCGGGCACGGGAGTGTGGGTAGTGAACAGGGATGAACTGCGCACCATTTCCAGAGCTTCCAGATAGTTGAGGTTGTCGTTGTTCACATATTCGCGCATCCTTTCGATGCCCATGAAGGCTGCATGGCCCTCATTGCAGTGATATACTTCTGTGTTGATGCCGAGAGCTCTCAGGGCCCTTACTCCACCGATGCCGAGCAGAATTTCCTGTTTTAAGCGGTTCTCCCAGTCGCCACCATAGAGTTGATGGGTCATGCGGCGGTCTTCATCGCGGTTGTCCTCAAAATCGGTATCGAGCAGGATAAGGTCAGTACGACCCACTTCGGCTTTCCAGAGTCTGGCATAAACGGTGCGGCCGGGAAATGAGAGACTGATGGTAATCCATTTGCCTTCTTCGTCACGGATAGGGGTCACCGGAGCTTTCGCGAAATCCTGAGGTTCGTAGGTACTAACCTGGTCGCCCTGGGCTGAAAGCTTCTGGGTGAAATATCCGAATTTGTAGAGCAGACCTACGGCAGTCATGTTGACTTTCATGTCGCTGGCCTCCTTGAGGTAGTCGCCGGCGAGGATGCCGAGGCCGCCTGAATATATTTTCAATGAAGTGTCGATGCCGTATTCCATGCAGAAATAAGCGATAGAGGGTCCCGGTCTGTTGGCCTTCTCCTGCATGTATGCGTTGAAGCGGGCATACACGGAGTCCATGCGGGCCAGGAATTCTTCATTGTTGGAAAGTTCTTTATATTTTGAAAGCTTGATGCGGTCGAGCAGTTCAAGCGGATTGCCCTTTGATTGTTTCCAGAGTTTTACGTCGATAGATTCAAAAAGGTCTATTGCTTCCTGGTTCCAGCACCACCACAAGTTCTTTGCAAGTTCTTCCAGATGTCTGAGTCGTTCGGGTAGCTGCCTTGTGATGATTATCCTGGTCCAAGAGGGTGTGTTTGTTGTCATTTGTCAGTAAAATAATCTTATTTCTTGTTATTGTTCTTCAGGCATGCATCTACTCTGAGCTCGAAATCGCTAAGCACGTTCATGTAGTTGATGAAAGCCTCATAAGGTGTGTCGTAAGGGTTGAAATAGCTGTGTACGGCACCGTCTGAGAAGAATTTCGTGCACATATAGTAGAAGTGGTCGCTTTCCTGAAGCATCCTGTATGTGTTGATAAGGTCTTCGTTCTTTGTCCTCTTGACCTTGTTGCCAAGTGCGTAGACTTTGTGGAAGGCCTCGTTCTGGAGTTCGTTTCCAAGCCATGCGCTCAGATCCCTTTCCTCGTCTGCCCATGAGATAGGGTCCGGAACATGGAGGGGAGCTACCGGCTGGTGCATCTTGGCAACTTCAGCGGGGGTGTTGAAGGTAAAGCCTTTGGCGAGCAGCGCTGCTGGCAGGGCCTTGAGGAAGTCGAAGATGCCGCTCTCGGCGCTCTGGTGCTCTCCGAAGGTTTCGTAATCCATGAAGAGGTTGAGGGTGTCTTCGTTCTGAAGGGCAGAATCAACCCAGCCTGCGTATTTCTCGGCAGTCAGGGGCCATCCGTCCCAGCTTCTGTTGGAGAAGCGGAAGGCGATGTCGTCACTCATGGCGCTGTTCTTGAGCAGGAGCCTGAGCCTGGGGTTGATGGCGTTGGTGTATACGAAGTTCGGGCTCTTCCATCCGAGAATGTGCTTGGCACCTTCGGTAAGCATCGTGGTATATCCCATTGATGCTACAGTTGCGCCGATAGCGTCTGAATAAATGAGCTCGGTATTGCGGAAGGTGACGGGCTTGACTCCGAAGGTGCTTTCGATAAGCTTGCTGTGATCCTTCACCTGCTGCTTGAACTCGGCTTCGTTGGCCACTGAAGCCAGCGAGTGGGCATAGGTCTCGGCGAGGAACTCGACGCAGCCTGTAGCGGCCAGAGCCTTGAAGCTGTCAAGAACTTCGGGGGCATAGCGTTTGAACTGGTCGACAGCCACTCCTGAGATGGAGAAAGCCACCTTGAATTTCTTGCTGTTCTTCTTGATCATGTCGAGAAGCAGAGCGTTCACGGGAAGATAGCACTTCTGGGCAACCCTGCGCATGATGACCTTGTTGGTGAAGTCGTCGCAGTAGTTGTAGTCGTTGCCGATGTCGAAGAATCTGTACTGTCTCAGTCGGTCAGGTTGATGAACCTGAAAGTAAAAGCAAATACTCTTTGTTGCCATAATATGATATTTTTTACTATTTCAAATTCATTGCGGCCTGATATACATCCTTGATCTTGGCTGCCGCATGATCCCATTTAAGAGAATTGACTTCGTCATAGCCTTTCTCTCCGGCCATCTTGGCGATGGCGGGGTAGGTGACAAGGCCGTATATAGCATCGGCAAGGCCGTCGATGTCCCAGAAATCCACCTTGATGGCATATTTCAGGACTTCGGCCACACCGCTCTGCTTGGAGATGATGGTAGGTACGTTGCTCTGCATGGCCTCCAGCGGAGAGATGCCGAAAGGCTCAGAAACAGAAGGCATGACATAGACGTCGCTGAGGGCGAACATCTTCTGCACGTCTGCACCGCGAAGGAAGCCTGTGAAGTGGAACTTGTCGGCAATTCCCAGCTGGGCGACACGTCTGATGGAACGGTTCAGCAGGTCGCCGCTGCCCGCCATCACGAAACGTACGTTGTCATTCTTCTGCAGCACCTTGTAAGCAGCCTCGATGAAGTATTCGGGGCCCTTCTGGAAGGTGATTCGGCCAAGGAAGGTGACGGTCTTCTCGGGAACGCCGCGCTTGGCGACGAGAGTCTCCCTGTTGGAGAAATCTACTGCATTGTGAACAGTGACAACCTTCTCGGGGTCGATGCCGTATTTGTTGATGACTATGTTCCTTGTCCAGTCGCTTACGGTGATGACCTTGTCGGCCTCGCGCATACCCATCTGCTCGATGGCATATACCTGGGTGTTCACGTTCTCGCCGGTGCGGTCATATTCGGTGGCATGCACATGGATGACCAGGGGCTTGCCGCTGACTCTCTTGGCGGCGATGCCTGCCAGATAGGTGAGCCAGTCGTGGGCGTGGATAACATCGAAATTGTTCTGGAGAGCAAGAGTGCCGCCGACCATAGAGTAGCGGACTACTTCTTCCATCAGGTTCTTACCGTACTTGCCGGAAAATTTGTATTTGTTGTGGAAGTGGTATTTGAACTCTTCGGTCTGCATCAGACGCTCCTCTGAAGTAAGCTTCGTGTAATCTTCAGGATCTACGTACGGCATGATGTTGCTGCCGACCCTGAGGAATTCGACCTTTCCGAGGAATTCGTCGATGCTCATCAATGTGTCGGCCGTCTCTACGTCACTGGCATTGATGATGCTAATGTCGCTCTGGTCTTCATCTCCGCTTGCGGACGGCATCACGAACAGCACGTCAACATCGTTGTGAGCCAGACCTTTGGTCATGCCGTAGCAGGCAGTGCCCAGGCCACCTGAGATATGAGGGGGGAACTCCCATCCAAACATCAAAACTCTCATCAGTTATTCTCCTTGTATCTTTTGATCATATAGATTATTGTCAGAATCTCGGCTGTGCTGAGCGCGGAGTTGATGGCTCCGTGAGGGATGAACGGCGGATTGCCGTCGTACAGCTCGGCTACCGCACCGATGCCGTGGATTGTCATGTCTTCCTCGAAGCCCTTGATGAGCGATTCAGCTTCGTGAACGAAAGAGGCTCCGTGAAGTTTGAAGCAGGCTGTGGTGTAAAGACCGAGCAGCCAGGGCCTTGTCGAACCGTTGTGAGAAGCGAGGTCGCGGGCGTAATGGTCGCCGTCGTAAGTATCCTTGTAGAAAGGATTCTTGGGCGCCAGAGTCCTTATGCCGCGGGGAGTCACTAGCTCACGCTTGACGGCCTTCAGCACTTCGTTCTGGGCGATGTCGCTGATAGGGCTGTACTGGAGTGCGCAGGCGAACAGCTGGTTGGGGCGCATGAACACGTTCTGGCCTTTGGCGTCGACATAGTCGGCGAGGTGGTTGCGGTCCTTTACCCAGAACATGTCGAAGAACACTATGTCGATCTTCGCTGCAATCTCTTCGAGCTGCTTTGCGAATTTCTTGTCGGAGTCGTATTTGTAGCACATCTCGCCGCAGAAACGCAGAGCGTTGTACCACAAGGCATTGGTCTCGACCTGGTAGCCGGCCCTCTCGGCAACGGGATGACCGTTAGTGTAGGTGTCCATCCAGGTGAGGGCTACGCCGTCCATCTGGGCCCAGAGCAGTCCGTTGTCGTGCATGCGGACTTCCGGCCTGCCGGCGATGTAGCTCTTGATTATCTGTTTCAGAGTCTTGCCGTATTTGCTCCAGATACCTTTGGCGTCGCCTGTGAAGTCTATGTAATTCTGCATCAGGTAGGCCATGCGCAGAGGCGCGTCAACCTGCTGTGAAGAGATGAACAGATTTTCTTTCCATTTGTCGATCATGCCGTCGATGACGCGCAGGTAAGCCTTGACGTCGCCGTTGTTGTAGATCGTAAGGCCGGGAGCGGTCATGGTAGTGTCGCGGAACTGGCCAACGCCGAGCCACGGGAAGCCTGAGCAGATCTCAAGCCTGCCGGCGCGCTCGAAGAAGAGCCTTGAGGCTGCGCTGCGGAGGTTGGATTCGAAATCTTCGCAGACACCCATCTTGGCGAATTCGGAATTGAACGTGCGTTTGAAGCTGGCCGGTTCGCATACCTCGGTAGAGGCTGAGAAAACTATGCTTTCACCCTTCTTGATGGGCATCTCGAAGAATCCGGGAACGAAGAGGTCTTCCTTGTAGTTGTATCCTCTTCTGCGTTCCTCCGGATACTGGATGCCGAAGTACCAGTCGGGGTTGGCTACATATTCTGATTTCTTGGACAACTGCATGTTCAGCGTAGGCAGAGCTTCATACATCTTGAATGCCTTGCCGTTAGGGATGTCCATGTAGTGTGTGTTAGCACCGATGTTGCTCTGCGTCAGTTCGTGGATGCTCCGGAATGAGAGATAGGGAGTAAGACGGAGAGTGGTCTCGGAATGCGCGTCCAGAAGGGTGTATTTGATAAGGACCCTGTCCTGGTCGCGGACCATGAGGATCTGTTTCTGGAATTTCATGCCACCGACACTGTAGGTGATGGTGGGCACGGGGTCGTTCTCATAGTCGACTATATATTTGTGACCCCTCGGCTCGAACACTTCACCGTAGCAGTGAATGCCGAGATTGAACATCTTGCCGTGCTGGATGAGAGTCTCATCGAGGCTTGAAAGGAGCGCATGCCTGCGCCAGTTCATTTTCTCGATAGGAACAGCCAGCAGACAGTGATACTTGCGGGTGTTGCAGCAGACGATGGTCGTGTTGGCGTAAGCGCCTGTACGGTTCGTTGCTATAAGTTCCCTCTTGAGAGAATACTCGAGGTTTACGAGCTCAGCTTTGTTGAATTTCAGATAAGCCATAAGTATCGTATATGTATGTCGTAAAATTGCAGTATGGAATCAGACCGCAAAGATATAAAAATCAGAGGAATTCCCCCGATTTTTAAGCGTTTTCTTTACCTGCGAAGAAACGCCACTGGAAGATTATCAGGTAGAAAGCACCTACGGTGATGCAGCTGTCGGCGAAATTGAAAATCGCACTGAAGAAACGGAAAGGTTTTCCGCCGCAGAAAGGCATCCAGTCTGGCCATGTAGTGTCGATAATCGGGAAGTAAAGCATGTCGACTACCTTGCCGAAGAAAGGGCCGGCATAGCCGCCTCCTTCCGGGAATAAAGTGGCTACCTGGGTGAAGCCGCTTTCGCTGAATATCAAACCGTAGAAAAGTGAATCGAAGATGTTGCCTATTGCTCCGCACATTATGGCTGCAAGGCCGTAAATGACACCAGTGGGGACGTCGTTGCGCTTCAGCAGTTTGCGGATGTAGATGAACATCGCTATGCCCAGCACGATCCTGAAGAAAGTGAGCAGGAACTTGCCCACATTGCCGCCGATTGACATACCGAATGCCATTCCGATATTCTCGACGAAATAAATCTGGAACCAGTCGCCGAAGACATTGATGCTTTGGCCGAGAGTCATGTTGGTCTTGACCAGGATTTTCGACACCTGGTCAATGACTAACAGGGCAATCACGAAAATTGTAATCTTCTTGCCTTTCGACAGGGCCATTATTTGTTCTTGTCGTTTTTGGCCTCAACGCTCAAAGTGGCGTGAGGTACGAGTCTCAAACGTTCTTTCGGGATCAGTTTGCCCGTTACGCGGCAGATGCCGTAAGTTTTGTTTTCGATACGTTTCAGAGCAGCTTCAAGGCTCTGGATGAATTTGTACTGGCGTGCGGCCAGCCTGCTGACTTCTTCCTTAGAGAGGGAGTAAGCACCTTCTTCCATCTGGAAAGTGGGGGAAGTGTCTTCCGTGTCGTTGCTAGAACTCAGGTCTACCGATCCTTTGAGAACTTCATACTCCTTCTTGGCAGCATCAAGCTTCTCGAGGATCAGGGCCTTGAATTCCTGAAGCTCCTCGTCACTATATCTGACCTTCTCGGCAACAGGGGTCTTTGTGGTTTTAGTTTTTGCCATATCTAACGGAGTTTTAGCTGGTGTTCTAACAAAGATAATAAATAAATCGGAATATCTATGCCTTTACTGCCAATAGCTCTATAGTTCCTTCATCCCATTCAACCTTGGCTCCGCCGAAATCCTTGCCGAAATCAAGGCTTACAGCGAGCGTCTGTTCGCATACATATTGTCTGTAATCCTGCAGAGCGTCACGCACTTCCGGAAGATCCTCGACTGTCAGGCGGATGCGGTCGGTGACTTCGAATCCGCTGTCCTTGCGGAGGTTCTGGATGCGGTTGATAAGTTCCCTGGCGATACCCTCGCGGCGCAGCTGGTCGGTGACTGTGATGTCGAGAGCTACGGTGAGGTCGCTGTCGCTAGCCACGAGCCAGCCCGGCATGTCCTCGGAGCTGATGCTGTAGTCTTCTTTGTCAAGCACCACGTCGCCTGAGGCGAGACTGAGAGTGTAAGCTTCGCTCTTCTCGATGTCGGAGATCTGCTGCTGTCCCATCTGGGCGAATGCGGCGGCGATGTCTTTCATCTGCTTGCCGTATTTCTTGCCGAGGGTCTTGAAATTGGGTTTTATCTTTTTGGTAATGAGGCCTGTGGTGTCGTAGATGAACTCCACTTCCTTCACGTTGACCTCGCTGGATACGAGGTTGCTGACTTTCTCGAACTGCTCCTTGAAACGGCTGTCGAGCACCGGCACCATGATCTTGGCCAGCGGCTGGCGGACCTTGATATTGACCTTGCGGCGCAGGGCCAGAACCATTGATGAACATCTCTGAGCCAGCTGCATGCGGTATTCGAGGTCAGGGTCGATGAGCGCGGCGTCGAAGTCGGGCATCATCTCGTAATGGACGTTCTCGGCGCCATCAACAAGGTCGCACCACAGACGGTCCATGAAGAACGGAGCGATGGGGGCTGACAGCAGAGCAACGGTCTTGAGGCAGTGGTAGAGAGTGCGGTAGGCTCCGAGTTTGGAAGCGGTCATGCCGCCGCCCCAGAAACGTTTGCGGTTGAGGCGTACGTACCAGTTGCTGAGGTTGTCGCACACGAAAGTCTGGATCAGTCTTCCTGCTGTGGTGAGGTCGAAATCCTCGTAGCATGCGCGGACATCCCTGATGAGGCTGTTCTCGAGAGATACCAGCCATTTGTCGATCTCGGTGAGTTCAGCTTCGCCTTTGTCGCTGCGCGGGTCGAAACCGTCTACATTGGCATAGAGGGCGAAGAATGAATATGTGTTGTAAAGAGTTCCGAAGAATTTGCGGCGGACCTCATCCACGCCTTCCTCGTCGAAGCGGAGGTTGTCCCAGGGCTGGGCGTTGGTGAGCATGTACCAGCGCAGAGCGTCGGCTCCGTATTTGTCGAGAGCTTCGAAGGGATTCACTGCGTTGCCGAGGCGCTTGCTCATCTTGTTGCCGTTCTTGTCGAGGACAAGTCCGTTGGAGATGACGCTCTTGAAAGCGCACTTGTCGCTTACCATAGTGTTGATGGCGTGCAGGGTGAAGAACCATCCGCGGGTCTGGTCGACACCTTCGGCGATGAAATCGGCGGTCTGTCCGAAGGCCGGCTTGCCGAGATCCTTGAGGCCCTGCTGGGCATAAGGCATTGCGCCGGAGTCGAACCACACGTCGATCAGGTCGGTCTCGCGGGTCATCTTGCGGCCGCTGTCAGACACGAGGAACAATTCGTCGGCGATAGGACGGTGGAGATCCACTTTGTCGTAGTTTTCCTTAGAGAAGTCGCCCGGTACGAAGCCTTTGTCCTTGAGGTAATTGGACTTCATGACGCCGGCTGCGACGGCTTTCTCCAGCTCGTTGTAAAGCTCAGCGAGCGAGCCTATGCATTTCTCTTCCTTGCCGTCTTCGGTGCGCCAGATAGGGAGCGGAGTGCCCCAGAAACGGCTCCTTGACAAGTTCCAGTCCTGGAGGTTTTCCAGCCACTTGCCGAAACGGCCTGTACCGGTAGATTCGGGTTTCCAGCGGATAGTCTTGTTGAGTTCTATCATCCTCGGCTGGACAGCGGTGGTACGGATGAACCATGAATCGAG
>JAFZKU010000011.1 GCA_017551785.1 Bacteroidales bacterium
CATCCTTACCGAATCCCGCAGTGTTGTCAGAATCTATTACGGCACTTCCGGAGAAAATGGCTCCAAGCGGATCCGGATGGAGGACATTGTCGTGCTGCGTCCAGTGGATGAGATCTTTGGAAGTGGCATGTCCCCAGGTCATGTTGCCCCAGAAAACCGAATAGGGATTGTGCTGGAAATACATGTGCCAGACTCCGTCCTTGTAGAACAGGCCGTTGGGGTCGTTGTTCCAGCCGAAAAGCGGGGTGAAATGGTAAACCATCCTGAGCGGCTCGTCGTAATCCATGTCGATTGTGTCCGACAGCTTGATGCCGCCATAGACGGGGTCCGACTCTGATACACCGGTCAGTTTGAGGGCAACCTCGCTGCCCTTGTAGGCAGACACGTCTACCGGAATCCAGTAATCGATGACATCCTTTGCAAGAGTCACGTCCTGTACATATTCGAAGACGCTGGCACCGGCAACCTCAAGATCCATCTTTGAGGGCTTCCCGGCATAGGAAGAAGGGATAAGGATGTATGTTTTCTTTGCTTTGACAGTAGCAGTGTAATTACCGTCGCCGTCAAGGCTCTCCTGCACGCGGGGGGCACAGCAGCCGGCCGCAATCATAAGACAGAAGAGAAGGGACAGGAAAAAGCGAGACATAAGGCTGGATTAACATTCAACCTTTGAAGGTACTCACTTTTCGAGCAAAGTGCAAAAATTAGAAGCTGAACCTTACACCGCCCTCAAGACTGAACATGAGAGGCTGCTCGGTGCGGATGCTCTTCGGCTGGCCGCAATCGAAGTAATAAGAAGCCGACGGATCGATGAAGAGCGAGATGGGATCTGTGATCTTGTATTCCAGACCGACACCGGCATTGACAGACCACTGAAGTCCGGCTGCATCCTGAGCAAGGGACTGGTTGCCGAAAATGAGGTTTGCAGAGATGCATTTGTCAACAGCACCACCGGCACGACCGTACACTTTAAGCCTGCCCTCCTGGATGAAGTCGTAGTAGGCTGAAGCAGTGAGGCCTAAATAATGCAACCTTGAAGTCACATTATTATATTTCTCTTTGTTGACCAGAGCACTGAAACTACGCTGGAGATAGGTGTAATTGACACCTGCGCCCAATGAGAATTTTTCGGCAAGAGGGTAGCGGAACTGAACGCCGAACGACAGCGGAATAGAGTATGAAGACTCTGTCAGCTCTTCGACGATTATGCCGCTTTGACTGCCTGTCACCGAAGCACTGTGAGACGGAGCCATCTGATAGATGAAGCCGTCCGGACTTGCGATGCCAGATACGTTGGATGATATAGATATGCTTGAATGTGTGTGTCGGTTAGAAATTTCCTCTTCTTCAAACAGATAGTAGTCATCCATCAGCTGGGTGCCTGAAGGAGTACGGTAGGTATTCCCTGAAGGCTGGCCGGAAGCCACTGCAGCACTCTGAACGGGTTCATTGCTGTCTTCAACCTCAACTGCAGAAACTACCTGCTCATCGTCAGACGACGTTTCTGAGACAGACTCGACAGCCTTTACGATCTCAGAAGGCAGGACTTCGGCGACAGCGTTCCCCGAACGGAGAGCTTTGATCTGGTCGGCAATGGAAGGAATGTCCTGGGCGTCGGCGGGAGTGGCGAGCTCCTGCGGAACAACAGACTCCACTGATGCAACAACCGGAGCTGACTGCAACTGTGAAGAAGGAACGTCATTGCCATTGAAGAGGAAAAGGCCGAGGGCGACGCAAGCGGCCGCAGCCACGGCACCGTAGACTACACGCAAAAAGACCTTGCGGCGACGATTTGCAGCCAACCTGGCTGAAATGCCGTCCCACAGCGACTCGTCAACCTCGCACTCGAAGCTTTGCAGCTTATCCCTGAAAATCTGATCAAACTGTGAATCAGTCATATTTGTCATCAGTCTTTATCTTACTCTGGAGCCATGCCCTTGCTCTGCTGAGCTGCGAGCGTGAACCCCCTTCCGTTATTGAGAGCATCTTCGCTATCTCATCATGCGAATAGCCCTCTATTACGTAAAGGTTGAAAACCGTACGGAAACCGTCCGGCATCGAACTTACCAACTTGAAGATTTCATCCGCTCCTATTCTCTCCAGGGTGTTGCTCTGCGTCATCTGCATCGCCTGAGAATCTTCAATGTTGTCGGAGAACTTGAGTGCGTCGTTGCGACGGAGCTGCATAAGCGCCGTGTTCACGAATATCCTGCGCGCCCAACCTTCGAAAGCGCCTTCGCCTTTGTAAGTCGATATTTTTTCAAACAACGTAACAAAACCGTCCTGCATGGTATCCTTCGCCGCCTCCTTGTCTTTAATATACCGAAGACACACCGCCATCATAGCTGGAGACAACAGATCATAAAGGCCCCTCTGGGCCTTAGGATCTTGTTTCTTACATCCTTCTATGAGGGAATCAAGGGTGCTCTTCACAGGACGTCTGGATTAATGATGCAAATTTAGTCCAAAATGCTGCATTCAATAGTAAATTTTTGACGGATTATGTAATTTTGCGCATCGACGTTTTCGTAACATGAAGTACATCAGAAAGATAATTCCGGCCATCCTTTTCCTGCTGTCAGGAGTGCTTGCAAACGCTCAGTCTGAAGCATATTTCAACGCCCTGGAAGCCTATAATGCTGGCAGCAAGAGCGCATACAGGCTGTTCAGAGACCTTGTCAAGGCGGAGCCGGACAATGATGCCGCATATTATTATCTGGCCCTTCTTTCTGAAGACTTTCTGGAGAAGGAAGCATACTTCAAACAGGCCATCGAGCTCGATCCCGGCAATTTCTGGTACAAGTACGCCCTTGCTTCCGACTATATGAACAACCAGGATGCCGGCAAGGCCCTCGAGCTCTTTGATGAACTGATTAAGGAATACCCCAGAAGGACCTCTCTTTATTATGATATAGTGAGTGTCTACCTTGCGAACGGCGACAGCGACAAAGCCATGGAGGCGTTGGATGTCATCGAAGCCCAGAATGGCAAGAGCGAGGCTCTGGCAATGGCCCGCATGCAGATATACATGCAGAAGGGCGAGCAGAAGCAGGCCTTCGATTTCCTGAAGGAATACTATAAGGATTACCGTTCTCCCAGGCTGGCGTGCCTGCTGGCCGACTATTCTGCCAGCCTGTATCAGGAGCAGGAAGCCCTGAATTACTATGAAGAAGCCCTGGCCATGGACCCTGACTGCGTGGAAGCTTCTTATGGAGCTGCCCACATATATCGTTCGCAGGGCAAGTACGACTTGTATTTCCAGAACATCAAAGATTTTCTGAAGAGCAGCGTCGTCCCTCCCCAGACCAAGGTAGAGTATATGCAGGACATGCTTGGCAGCGGCCAGTTCGTCCAGGTGTTCGCGCCGCAGATAGACTCTCTGATGACAGAGATGTATCTCTCGAGCCCTACCGACAGTACCGTGACCGGCCTCACGGCAGCCTACTACTATCAGACCGGCCAGGTCGACAAGGCCATCGAAGTATATGAGAATATAATGGAGGCGAACCCCGACGACGCGGGTGCCGCCTTCAATCATTGCCTTATCTATTATTATTCTCAGGATTGGGACAATGTGGTCAATTACGCTACTGTCGCAATCCAGCGCTTCGATATGCCGTTAGATTTCCTGCAACTGCGCGGAATAGCTTTCTGGCAGCTGAAGGAATATGACAGTTCGATGGAGGATTACCGCACCATGCTGGCCCTGGCTCCGAAGGACAGCGCTGTGGTCCTGAACAGCCACTCCGCCATGGGGGACCTCTATCATATAATGGGAGATCCCAAGCAGGCCTACAAATGCTACAACAAGGCACTCCGCATCGATCCGAACTATGCACCGGTGCTCAACAACTACGCCTACTACCTCACCGAAGGGTATGACCAGCCCCGCAAGAAGCCGGACGCCACCCTCAGGAAGGCCATGCAGATGAGCCTGAAAACCATCCAGCAAGAGCCGGACAATCCGACTTATGTAGACACCTACGCATGGTTGCTCCATCTTGTCGGACGGGACGTGGAAGCAAAGGCGATGTTCAAGCATGCTATGCTTTACGGAGGCAAGGAGAGCGCGACTATCCTGGAGCACTATGCCACCGTCCTTCAGACTCTCGGAGAGAATGACCTTGCGAACGTATATTTCAAGCAAGCCAAAGCCCTGGGTACAGACGAATAGCGTGAAAAAACTCATTATCATCATCCTGATCGTCACGGCCACCGTCCTGGAGGCTGGCGCACAGGACGTCTCGGCGCAGAGAGAAGCCAAGAAGAAACTGGAAGAGGAAATCGCTTTCATCGACAACCAGCTCAAGGACATCATCAGCCGTCAGAAGGCAAGCACCCAGCAGCTTACCATAGTTCAGAAACAAGTCAGCAACCGCAAGAAACTGGTTGACCAGGCTGACGCCGAGATCCGTGTGCTGCGTACTCAGATAAACGATGCCACTGCTCAGATAAACGCATTACAGGCCAATCTGGACACCCTCCAGTCTTACTACAACGACCTCATATACAATGCCTACAAGAACCGCGACAACAAAGTCTGGTTCATGTACATCCTGGGCAGTGAGAACATCGGGCAGGGTTACCGCCGCTTCGCCTACCTGGGCAACCTTTCTGAATCAGCCAACGCTCAGGCCGACAACATACTGCAGACTCAGGCCCAGCTGCAGGCCGAAAAAGCGAAGCTGGACTCTCTGGTGGTCGTAGCCACCGCCACGAGGCAGCAGCGGCAGAAGGAATACAACAACATGAAGGCCGACGAGCAGAAATCCCGCACACTGGTGAACAGCCTCAACAAGAGCAAGAACCAGTATACGAAAGATCTGCAGGCCAAGAAGAAGCAGGTCGACGCCCTCAACAAGGAGATAGAGAGAATCCTGGCCAAGGCTGTCAAGGAGCAGAAGGAAGAGACAATAGACTACACTCTGGCCGGTCGTTTCGAAGATAACAAAGGCAAGCTGCCGTGGCCCGTCCAGGGTGTCATCACGGGCAAGTTCGGCAACCACAACCACCCTGTATACAAGAACATCCAGCTGCCGACCAACAACGGCGTCGACATAACCGCAGCCCGCAACGCGGCCGTCAGGTGCGTTTTCGACGGGACTGTGAAGCAGGTTCTCGTTATGCCGGGCTACAGCCAGTGCGTGCTTGTACAGCACGGAACCTACTATACTTTCTACTGCCGTCTGGGCAAAGTGTCAGTCAAAGCGGGCCAGAAAGTAAGCGCCGGCGACAGCCTCGGCACCCTCGACGTTACAGACGGCTCGTCGGTGCTCCATTTCCAAATCTGGAAGGGCACTGACAAGCAGAATCCGGAAAGCTGGCTGAGATAAATCAACCCAACATCTCTTTCAGATATTGTCCCGTATAGGATACGGGATTGGCGGCGACTTGTTCGGGAGTACCTTCGGCTATTATGCGGCCGCCGTCACGGCCTCCCTCAGGCCCCATGTCAATCAGATAGTCGACGCTCTTGAGCACGTCCAGATTGTGCTCTATTATTAGCACTGTATTGCCCTGGTCGACTAGTTTCTGAAGCACTGCCAGCAGGTTCTTGATGTCGTCGAAATGAAGGCCTGTGGTGGGCTCGTCCAGCAGATAAAGGGTGTTCCCCGTACTCTTGCGGGCAAGCTCGGCGGCCAGTTTCACCCTCTGGCTCTCACCGCCGCTGAGGGTGGTAGAGGGCTGGCCGAGGCGGACATAGCCCAGACCTACATCTTCCATCGCCTTTATCTTGGGATATATGAACGGATTCGACTTGAAGAACTCTGCCGCTGCGGACACTGTCATGTCAAGCACGTCGCTTATGTTCTTGCCTTTGTAATATACCGCCAGGGTGTCGGGCTTGTAACGCTTGCCGCCGCATTCCTTGCAGGTCACGTGGGCCGGCGGAAGGAAGTGCATCTCTATCTCCTGGATTCCGGCGCCCTTGCAACATTCGCAGCGGCCGGAACGCACGTTGAACGAGAAGCGGCTGGCCTTGAACCCCCTGATCTTGGCATCCGGGGTCTGCCCGAACAGCTCCCTTATGGCGCCGAACACGTTGGTATAGGTGGCAGGGTTGCTGCGGGGAGACCGGCCGATGGGAGACTGGTCGACTTCTATCACCTTGTCGATGTTGTCTATTCCCTCTATCGAATCATAGGCAAGCGGCCTGTCAAGGGAGCGGTAAAGATGAGAGGACAGTATCGGCATCAATGTCTCGTTGATGAGCGATGACTTGCCGCTGCCGCTCACTCCGCTGATGCCGATGAAAGTGCCCAAAGGCAATCTGAGATCCACATCCTTCAGATTGTTGCCGCGGGCTCCGCGAAGTGTCAGAAAGAGTCCGTTGCCGGTGCGGCGCATTTCGGGGACGGGTATCGATTCTCTCTTGAGCAGATAATCTATGGTCATGCTGCTGCCGGCAGGAACATCTGCAATCTTCGAAGGTTCGCCGTTGTACAGCAATTCTCCTCCGAGTTCCCCGGCTCCCGGGCCAAGGTCCACAAGCCAGTCAGCATTTTCCATCATCTCGCTGTCATGCTCCACCACCATAACCGAATTACCTTCGTCGCGAAGCTTCTTCAGCGAGTCTATGAGCTTGCGGTTGTCCCTCTGGTGCAGTCCGATAGAAGGCTCGTCAAGGATGTAAAGCACATTCACCAGCTTGGAGCCGATCTGGGTGGCGAGCCTGATGCGCTGGCTCTCGCCGCCGCTGAGGGTCGATGTTGCGCGGTCAAGCGACAGATAACCCAGCCCCACCTCTTTCAGGAAGCCTATCCTGTCGACAAGTTCCTTCAGGATGTCGTTGGCGATGAGAAGCTGCCTTTCGTTAAGCCTGGACGGCAGGGCGAGCACCCAGTCATACAGGTCGCTCACATCCATTGCGGCCACCTGGGCTATGTTTAGCCCGGCGATCTTGAAGTTCAGGGCTTCCTTTTTCAGCCTGGTACCATTGCAGACAGGGCAGACCGTCATGTTCATGAAGCTGTCTTTCTTCTCGAGCGACTCTTCGCTCTCCTCTCCGGTGATTCGCGTGCGCGCCAGGATGCCGTCGAAGGTCACCATCTGCGCAGTCGGGCCGCTGCCCACCCGGAAAAGTTCCTGAGATCCGTAGAGTATTGTCGAAAGGGCCTGGGGAGGGATAGTCTTTATTGGATCGTGAAGGGAGAAGGCATATTTGCGGGCAATTGACTCGAGCACTTCGAAGGTCGAGTTGCTCCTCATGCTTCCAAGGGACACTATGCCTCCTTCCGCAATCGACAACTTGTCGTTCGGGATTACCTTCGACATGTCGAGCTCAGCCACCACGCCCAGTCCGTTGCAATGAGGACAGGCGCCCTGGGGTGAGTTGAAAGAAAAAGTATAGGGAGCGGGAAGTGAGAAGGAAATGCCCGTATCAGCGCAGATCAGATTCTTGCTGAGATATCGCAGACTACCCTCACCGTCAGCCTTGAGCAGAGCTATCGAGCCTTTGCCCTGCGACAGGGCGGTGACCACCGAAGAGCGGATGCGCTTGCGGTCCTCGGCGCTGGGCACGAGCTTGTCTACCACCAGCTCGATGAAGTGGGTCTTGTAGCGGTCTAGCGGCTCTACGTCACGCAGGTACATTATCTCGCCGTCGATGCGGACCTGAGAATAACCGCGCTTGACAAGCTGCTCGAAAAGCTCTTTGTAGTGGCCCTTGCGCCCTCTCACTATCGGGGCGAGCAGCAGCAGTTTTTCCCCTTCATATTCGCTGATGATCAGGTCGACTATCATGTCGTCTGTATACTTGACCATCTCCTTGCCGGTGGCCGGAGAGTAAGCAGTTGACGCACGGGCGTACAGCAGACGGAAGAAATCGTAGATTTCGGTCATCGTCCCGACAGTAGAACGCGGGTTGCGGCCGGTAGTCTTCTGTTCTATGGCGATTATCGGGCTAAGGCCCCGCACGTCATCGACGTCGGGCCTTTCCATCATGCCCATGAACTGCCTCGCATAGGGAGACAGGGTGTCCATGTATCTCCGCTGACCCTCGGCATAAATGGTGTCGAAGGCAAGCGACGACTTGCCGCTGCCCGAGAGTCCGGTGACAACGACCAACTTGTCTCTCGGAATCTTCAGGGAGATATTCTTCAGATTGTGCGACTTGGCACCCGTTATCTCTATGAAATCCATGTCAGCGCAAATATGGATTGGTCTTCAACTCATCACCGATGGTTGTGTTATATCCGTGTCCTGGATAGACGGCGATGTCTTCGTCGAGCCTTTTGAGCTTTTCCAGAGAAATGAGCATATCTTCCTCCCCGCTCTCTTCAAAATCAGTACGCCCTATGCTACCCTCAAAAAGAGTGTCACCAGTGAACAGAATCCTTTCTTTCTCTTCGAGATAGCAGACTCCGCCGTTTGTGTGGCCCGGCGTGCCGATAACCTTGAATGAAAAACCTGCGTATGAGATAATGTCGCCGTCGCTTACATAGCGGAATGTTACTCCGTCCATCGGCAGGAACTCCATGCCGAAGAGGTTGGTATAGTCATGGAGATGAGACAGAAGGCCGCAGTCCGCAGCGTTCATGACGGCCGGAATGTCATACTTCTCTGCGAAATGAGGAACGGAAAGGACATGGTCGAAATGGGCGTGCGTGAGCAGGATGCATGCCGGCTTCAGGCCTTCGGCCTCGATATAATCGTCGACACGCGCCCTTTCCCGGTCGTTCTGGCAGCCAGGATCCACTATCACACACTCTTTCACGGCAGAAGAAAGAACATAAAGACATTCCCTCAATGAATTGACGTAAAAAGTTTTTATCTCGCTCATTTTCGACTATTCCTTTTTCGCAAAAATACGAAAAGAGTTTGTAAATTTGTGAATACTAAAACACACAAATACACCTTGCCATGCATATTGCGATAGCCGGCAACATAGGCAG
>JAFZKU010000012.1 GCA_017551785.1 Bacteroidales bacterium
CCGCCGCAGCTCTCCAGCGGCTCGTAGCTAAGCCAGTCTGCCCACTGGTAATTGCCGTTCTCCGCAGCCAGGGCATTGTGGTCGTACTTCGTCTCAGCCACATGGTTCATGAATTTTTCCATCGACTCCCAGCTCTCGTCGACTATAGAAGCATCGTCAAACTGGCGCCAGATAGTCCACGGCACGATAATGCCGGCATCGGCCCAGCCCACGCGCATCATGTTTTCGCCATACTGGGCAAGCGGAGCGACTCCCGGATAACCTCCGAGAGGGCTCTGGCTGTCACGCATGTCGCGCAGCCACTTGTGGAAGAAAGCATCTGTATTGGCGAAGAAAGCTCCGGCCTCGGTGAACACCTGAGTGTCGGCTGTCCAGCCGAGACGCTCGTTGCGCTGAGGGCAGTCGGTCGGCACAGAGAGATAGTTCGAGTACTGTCCCCACCTTGAATTGGAGATTATCTTGTTGACAAGCTCGTTGCCGGTCGTGATGACTCCGGTCTCGAGATTCTTGGCTATTGAGGTCACTGGGATTGTAACTATGCTGCTGATGGTAACATCGGCGGTCGCGGTGACATTCACGAACCTGTAGCCGAAAAAGGTGCACTGGGGATAATACTCCACGGGCTTGTCAGATGCTGCGAAAGTATATTCCAGGATCATTCCGGTCTCCGGTATGCGGAGATTCAGACGGTGGACGCTGCCCTCGGGGCCGTCCATGCCGCGGCTCTTCGCGCCGTTACCGTCGTTGAGCAGCTCGCCGGGCAGGCAGGTCAGCTTGGTGCCTTCGGCTGCTTTGAAGCGGAAGGCCGGCACGCCCGCGCAGTTCTGGCCGAAGTCCACCACCAGATTCTCGCCGGCATGGAGGACGATCGCCTCTGTTGCCTTGTACTCGCGGTCGATGACTACTGAGCCGTAGGCATCCTCGCTGGCCCCGGCTACTTCTTTCCAGATATATGTCTTTACAGGGGCGAGAGCGATGTCCCTGCGCAGATATACCTCAGCTCCGTCCGAAGGGAAGATACGGCCGAGGAATTCGTTGTTTACCTCGGGCTTCGAGAGCTTCTCGGGAGTGTCGTAGCCCGGCAGTTCGCGGGCGTCATACACTTCACCGTCGAATATGGCCGCATGTTTCACGGGGCCGGCGATTCCGGCCAGCCAGTTCTCAGTGTCGGTGCCGTAAAGCTTCTTGCTGCCGTCCGAGAAGGTCAGCTCCAGCACGCCCCTGAATGCGCATTTCTCGCCAATCATGCGGTCGTTGCCGCTCGGGGTGACTATCTTGTCGCCCCACCAGCCGGGAGTGACCTGAGCCGACAGCACGTTCACTGCGCCGGGCTTTCGGAGCATCGCGCCGGTTATGTCGTATGTAAAGGACAGCTTGGTCTTCGCATAATGGGTGAAGCCCGGTTTGAGGAACTCCTCTCCTATCTGCACTCCGTTGACATAGAGCGAATAGACTCCGAGGCCGGCAGTCATCCATTTTGCGGACACCACCTTCGCTTCATTGGTGACATAGCTGACGAACCAGCTGGCTCCGTCGGCGGCGCGAGAGCCGTCAACAACCCTGCCCATGAAGACTGGCGCGTCTGCGGCAGAAATCCAGCAGGAAGCCTCCCAGGCTGAATTGTCGAGGGCGTCTGTCCGCTGCCCGACAGCAGCGTTACGCTTGCAGGCGGCCACTGATGCCAGCAGCGCAATAGCTGCAAGACCTTTGAGAAATATGCGGTTTATCATATCTGTATAGTTTAGAGTTTCGTTCGTATAAAGATACGGCAATTAATTCATATTTTTGTCCTGAAATCCTACAATAGACAACTGTGAGCCTCAAGACAAAATTTTACGGCAACACCCGCAGGCCTGCGGGTTTATTCGGAAGGTATATGGTAAAGCGCATGAATGCCGGCCATCACGCAGTCCTGGCCGAGTGGGCGCTGAAAGATTTGCCTGTCGGCAGCGACGAGACTGCCCTTGACATCGGCTGCGGCGGCGGAGCCAACATAGCGCGGCTGCTGGCGCGCTGCAAGCACGTCACCGGCGTCGACCATGCTCCTCTGTCTGTTGCGAAATCAAGGCAGCTGAACGCTGAGGCTATCTGGGGAGGGCGCTGCGAAGTGGTGGAAAGCGATGTCGCCTGCCTGCCCTTCGAAGACGGCAGCTTCGACCTTGCCACCGCTTTCGAGACTATCTATTTCTGGCCAGATATAGTAAACAGTTACCGTCAGGTGCTCAGGGTGCTGAAGCCGGGCGGCCGGTTCGTCATCGTAAATGAGTCTGACGGCAGCAAACCCACCGACGCGAAGTGGGAAGCCATCATCGATGGCATGCACACCTACACCCCCGCCGAGATTGAGGCAGACCTTGCCGCAGCCGGCTTCTCTTCCATTACCACCACCCGCGACACCACCCGCCACTTCATCCGCGTCGTCGCGGTGAAGTGACAGTTAATTTACATCTTTGACAGTCCAGCCTTCTGGTATGCCGCTCGGACTGTCTATCAACCAGTCGTTCATAGTTGCAGCCTTGAAGAATGTGCCTTCTTGGGCGATGGGAGCATCCAGCCAGTTTGCCGTGCAGTTTGTTGCATCGATATTGGTAGCAAGACACTTCACATAATTCAACTTGCTGCAGCCGGAGAACATAAGTCTGTAGCATTCTTTTTCCAATGTGGGAGCAGGAAGATCAGGGGCAGTTTCCAGGCTTTTGCAATTATGGAACATTGCATAATAACACTTCTCCTTCAGCTCCATCGCACTTAGACTAGGCGCACCCGTGAGGCTTTCGCAATTGTAGAACATTGCAGAGTAGCACCCTTCCGCCAGATCTGTTGCCGGCAGACCCGGGGCCTGGGTCAAGTTTGTGCCTTTGAACATTTCTGCATAACAATAATACTCCATCTTTTCTGCCGCAAGATCCGGAGGGGTCACCAGATTCGAGCAATTGCTGAACATCTTTTCGTAACATGCAGACGCCAGGGTTGTCGATTTAAGATCGGGCGCTTCAATCAGCGAGGTGCAGTTCATGAACATGGAAGAATAGCAACTGGGCTTCATAATGGTGGCAGGAAGCTCTGGCGCCTCGGACAAATTGGTACAGTAATAGAACATGCTACGGTAGCAGGCTGACTTCAACGTGGTAGCCGGGAGATCCGGTGAGCTGTGCAGGAGAGAGCATTGATTGAACAGCCTTATGAAGCAAGAATCGCACGGGATTTCTGCAAGGGTATTGTCTTTATCAAGCAGTGACATGATACTACCGTCTATGTCGAACAAACTGCCTGTGGCAGAGAAGGTACTGTATTGCGAAGAAGTGAAGTTGAAACCGGAAGTGTTGTCACCGCAGAGATAGAGCGGAGAGCTGCTGGTGAAAGTGATATTTTTGTGGTCCCACTCGGTCCAGTTGGTTTTGTCATAGGAATAATACAGCTTCGGTTTGTTTCCTCCTATGTCCGTCAGTTTAAGATTAGTCGTGCCTTCAGAAGTCAAGGTCAGATAGTTGCTTGCGGTAATGTTATCCTCGGCTGTCCAGCCGTCAGGGATACCGCTTGGACTGTCGAGAGTCCATTTATCCATCTCAGGCGCCTTGACGAAGGTGCCGGAAGAACTGACATTTCCTAGCCAATCATCTGTACAATCTTGTGCATCGATATTGGTAGCAAGACACTTCACATAATTCAATTTATCGCAACCTCTAAAAAGAGAACTATAACAATAATTTGCCAATGTCGTCGCCGGAAGGACTGGTGCTGCCGTAAGATTGGTGCAATTCATAAACATGTTCATATAACAACCATTTGCCAATGTCGTCGCCGGAAGGTCCGGTGCGGCAGTAAGGCCGGTGCAACTAGCAAACATACTGGAATAACAATATTCTGCCAATGTCGTCGCCGGAAGGTCCGGTGCTGCCGTAAGGCCAGTGCAACCAAAAAACATTAATTCATAACAATTATATGTCAATGTAGTTGCCTCTAGTTTCGGGGCTGTTTTGAGGATGGTACTATTATAAAACAATTTGCTAAAACAGTTCTGGTTCGGTATAATCTTGATGGCTGCTTTTTTATTCAGCAATGACATGATATCTCCCGAGACACAGTAGTTGCTGCCGTCAGCAACGAATTTGCTGTATTTCGACACGCCGGAGCTGAAACCGCCGGGATTGTCGCCGCAGAGATAGAGGGTATCGGTGCTGGTGAAAGTGAGCGCTGAATAGTCCCACTGCGTCCAGTTTGTCTTGTCATAGGAATAATACAATAAAGGAGCATTGTCGCCGGTGTTCGAAAGAGATAGGGTCGTCGTCCCTTCGGAGCCGAAGGCAAGCCACCTGGTGGCGGTGATGTTCACATCGTCGGCTTCTGTGAGCTTGCCCCACACCGAACGCTTGAGGATGACTGACGAGTTCTCTATGCGCTCCGCGAGCAGCTTATCATCGTAGAACGACATCGTATATCCAGAAGCCAGGGTGTCGGGGAATGCCACCACATAATACCACTTCCCGGTCTCGAAAGCGCCGCCGCCAGGAGCGTCCACGCGGATCTCCTTCTTGCCGTCCACTACCTCCTTCACCTGCGGCTTGCCGTCTTCATCCAGACCCACCTTCACCTTTCCCGCCAGGAC
>JAFZKU010000099.1 GCA_017551785.1 Bacteroidales bacterium
GCCACCGTGGGCGGCATCTACGGCACCCTCGGCGTGATAGCTCTGCTGCTGGGCGGCATGCTCAGCGGAATGGTAATCAGCCGCAACGGCTTCCGCCGCTGGCTCATCCCCATGGCGCTGGCCATCAACCTGCCTGACCTTGTATATATAATAATGTCTCTGTCCGGCACGCAGAGCGTGGCGCTCATATCGTCTTTCGTGTTCCTCGAGCAATTCGGGTACGGTTTTGGCTTTACGGCCTACACGATGTTCCTCATATACATAGCCAGAGGAGAGCACAAGACTGCCCACTACGCCATCGGCACCGGATTCATGGCCCTCGGCATGATGCTGCCGGGCATGGTGGCCGGATGGATCGCGGACAGCATAGGCTACACTCTGTTCTTCGTATGGGTATGTATATGCACTATCCCCGGCATTGTGGCGTCCTTCCTGGTGAAGGAAAAGCTGCCGGCCGATTTCGGACAGAAAAAAGACTGATGACGATGAAGAAACTGCTTACCATAATTATATGTCTGGCTGCTGCCCTCAATGCCTCTGCGACCGTCAAGACCGGCCTCGAAGTGCTGGTTGAGAGCGGCTTCGCACCTCTGCAGGGCAAGCGCGTCGGGCTGGTCACCAACCCCACCGGGGTGGACCGCGACCTGAACTCCACCGTAGACATCCTGTTCAACGCCCCGGGAGTGAAGCTGGTGGCCCTCTTCGGCCCTGAGCACGGGGTGCGCGGCGACATCCAGGCCGGCGGCTATGTGGCTCAGAGCACCGACCGCAAGACAGGCCTTCCCATCTATTCCCTCTACGGCAGCACCCGCAAGCCCACTGCGAAGATGCTGGAAGGGCTGGACGCCGTGGTCTATGACATCCAGGACAACGGCTGCCGCTCTTACACCTTCATCAGCACCCTGGGCCTCGTGATGCAAGCCTGCGCCGATCTGGGAATCGAAGTGATAGTGCTCGACAGACCGAACCCCCTCGGAGGCCGGAAGGTTGAAGGCAGCTTCGTGGAGAACGGCTATTTCTCCTTCGTCAGCATGTACGAGATTCCCTATGTATATGGGCTGACAGTGGGCGAGCTGGCCCGCATGCTGAACGAAGAAGGCATGGTGCGCGGGCAGAACGGCCGGGAGACTGCGAAGAAGTGCCGGCTGACAGTGGTGCCGATGGAAGGCTGGTGCCGCGACATGACCTTTGAAGACACGGGCCTGCCGTGGGTGCCCACCTCCCCCAACATGCCACATCCCAAGACTGCATTCTGCTACCCCGCCTCCGGCATCATAGGTGAGCTGGGCGGCTACCTCAACATAGGCGTGGGTTACACCCTCCCCTTCGAATGCTTCGCCGCCACATGGATCACCGACGCCGACAAGTTCGCAGCTGCGCTGAACGCCCTGGACCTGCCGGGCGTCGTATTCCGTCCCACATACTACCAGCCCACCTCCGGTTCATCCGCAGGCAAGACGGTGGGCGGAGTGCAGATCTTCTTCACCGACTATTCCGCCGCAAGGCTCACCGAGATCCAGTTCCACGTGATGCAGGTAGTGGCCCGCATGTATCCCACCCAGAAGCCTCTGGACAGCACCGACGCCTCGAAATATTCGATGTTCGACAAGGTACTGGGAAGCAACCGCATCCGCGAGGCGTTCCGCAAGAACTACCGTTTCGACGACATAAAAGATTACTGGCGCAAGGACGAGGACTCCTTCCGCGCAAAGTCTGCAAAATACTATCTCTACTAATACTATGAAACGCTTTTTATCGGCCGTATTGTGCCTGACCTGCCTTTCCTGCTTCCTTTCGAAGGCAGACGACAACCTCAAGCTCTGGTATGCACAGCCAGCCCAGCAATGGGTTGAAGCGCTGCCTCTGGGCAACTCCGCCATGGGTGCCATGATATTCGGAGGCACCGCCACCGAACGCATCCAGCTCAACGAAGAAACCATCTGGGGCGGCAGCCCTCACCGCAACGACAGCGACAAAGCCCTGGCAGCGCTGCCGGCAGTCCGTGAAGCCATCTTCGCGGGCGATGGCCGTCTTGCATCACAGCTCCTTGAGGAGAACTTCATGACCGGCATCCATGGCATGCCCTACCAGACCATCGGCAGCCTGATGCTCGACTTCGAGGGTCACGACCAGGCCACTGACTACTACCGCGACCTGAACATTGAGAAGGCACTTGCCACGGTGCGCTACAAAGTCGACGGCGTCACCTACACCAGAGAGTATTTCACATCGTTCCGCAACAACGGAGTATATGTGCGCATTAGCGCCGACAAGCGCGGAGCCATCAGCTTCAAGCTGCGCTACGAGACCCCCTTCAAGGAGTACAAAGTCTTCCCGGAGGGAAAGGATCTGCTGCTCACCGCCACCGCATCGACCCACGAAGGCATCCCCGGCAAAGTTCGCTTCGCCAACCGTGCGAGAGTCAAGGCTAAAGGCGGAAAGGTCACTGTTAATGACGACAGCATAGACGTTACTGGCGCCAACAGCGTTGTTATATACATAACCGCAGCCACCAACTTCGTCAACTACAACGACATCAGCGCCGACGAGATGGCCCGCAGCGCTGCATTAATGAAGAAAGCATCAAAACAGAATTTCAAACGCGAGTACAAAGCCAGCCAGAAGCTGTTTGCAAAGCAGTTCGACCGCGTGAAGCTCGACCTGGGCAAGGGCTCCGACGAGCAGACTCACCTGCGCGTTTCCAACTTCAAGGACGGGAACGACCAGGCCCTCGTGGCCCTCATGTTCCAGTACGGAAGGTATCTGCTCATCTGCTCTTCACAGCCCGGTGGTCAGGCCGCAGGCCTGCAGGGCATCTGGAACCAGAGTCTGCTGGCTCCCTGGGACGGCAAATACACCGTGAACATAAACGCCGAGATGAACTACTGGCCTTCTGAGGTCACCAACCTCGTGGAGACTTCCGAGCCCATGATCCACATGGTCCAGGAGCTCGCCGTCACCGGTCAGGGCACAGCCAGGAAGCTTTATGACTGCGACGGATGGGTTGTCCACCACAACACCGACATCTGGCGCAACACCGGTCCCGTGGACTTCGGAGACTATGTATGGCCGATGGGCGGAGCCTGGCTCAGCCAGCAGCTGTGGCAACACTACCTCTTCAGCGGCGACGAGAGTTTCATTGCCGAGAACTACGAACTGTTCAAGGGCCTCTCTGATTTCTATATCGACTATCTTATCCCCCATCCCGCATACGGATGGCTTGTTACAGCTCCTTCCACCTCTCCCGAACAGGGGCCTCCGGGCTGGGGCAGCATGATAGTCGCAGGATGCACCATGGATATCCAGCTGCTCCACGACGTATTCACTAATTCCATCGCTGCCACCGAAATGGTCCATCCCGAAGACACTGAGTACATAGCCCTGCTGAAGAAAACGATGGCCCAGCTTCCTCCGATGCAGATAGGCCAGTACGGCCAGCTGCAGGAGTGGCTCGAAGATGTTGACGAC
>JAFZKU010000100.1 GCA_017551785.1 Bacteroidales bacterium
CACATCGACAGACACGTAGTTCTTATCCTTGTCATAATAGAAACCATGCACCTGGATGACGTGCTCCTGCCTGGTCAGCGTCTGAAGGACAGTTCGCTGAAGTTCGACATTTTTGTTGTCACCAGTCGCGACAGAATAGACGCCGACCGTCATAATGATGCCGTACTTGTGATACATCTGCTCGGAAATACTGCGGGTCAAACCATGGATCTGATGGGCGGTCATGGTATCAGGCACTCCGATGTGCAGAGAACCGATGGACAGGTTGGGACCGTATCCGTGCAAGATGATATCGAAGACTCCACGCACCTGGTCCATCTCCCCGATATCCGTTTTAATCTGGTGAATAAGATCCGGCGGAGCCTGTGCACCAAGCAACTGGTTGATAGGCGAAGCGAGCATTTCAATACCGGCCTTGATAATGACCAGTGAAATCAGAGCGCCCAGGTATCCGTCCAGCGATACATTCCAGATGAGCATAACTCCGGCAGAAATGAGCGTTGCCAATGTGATTACAGCATCGAAGAGTGCGTCCGAACCCGAAGCAATCAGGGCGTCACTGTCCAGCTTTTTGCCCTGACGACGGACATACCATCCCAAAACGAGTTTGGTAACAATGGCAGCAATAATCACAATCAGGGTCACGGTGGTGTAGTCCGGTTCTGTGGGATTGATAATCTTCTTGACGGATTCTATCAAGGATGTAATGCCCGTAGTGAGCACTATGACTGCAATGATAATAGCTGTGAAATACTCCACCCTGCCGTAGCCGAAAGGATGTTTGCTGTCGGCCGGACGGACAGACAGTTTGGTGCCGATGATGGTTATGACGCTGGAGAGCGCGTCACTCAAGTTGTTCACGGCATCCAGGACCACGGCTACTGAATGAGCCAGAAGGCCTACGATGGCCTTGAACGATGCCAGCAGAACATTGGCTACTATACCGATGACGCTTGTACGTATGATTTCCTTAGAACGATTCATAATTCCACTCATTATCTAAGCAAATATACTGAATTAATGATTAGTATTATTGTATTGACTATATTTGCAGCGTATGAGAATGAAATATCTGGCATTGTCTTTCTGCTTCGCCTTTCTGACGCTGGCTGCTGCTCCGGCCCTCGGAGCGGAACCAGATTCTACCGCCGTAAAGGACAACAGTGCGATTTTCTTCAACGCGTCGTCTGACAGCAAGCCCAGAGAGGTCTCCCTGGGTCTGCCCACGAACAATTCTTCCGCCGTACAGATATTCGAAGACGGTCTGCCCGTGTCGTACTACATCTACCACTCATTCCCCTACAAGAGCTGGCACGGAGGAGCCAGCGCAAGCACGACTGGCTCAATCGGGCCCATGGAGACAGCCATGCGCTACGGCGAGATAAACAACTACGTCGACAGTTACAACAAGACAGGAAGCGATCATTTCTCAGGCGTACTCAACTATACCTTCGGTATCTGGGGGCAGCATAAGATTGATTTCAACATATCAGGTCCCATCGCCCGAGGCTGGCAATACTCTTTCAGCACATATCAGAACTTCGACCCAGGTTCAAACCATATCGCAACGCCGTATTATAAAGACCGGCATCAATTTTACAAAGCTGTCATATCCAAATCGTGGTCCAGCGGCACTGCTTCGCTCGTATATCAATATGTAAACTATATGAGCATAGCGGAGAATTTCGGCCCCTTCATCTTTGTCGGTGACGGCAGCGTAGTGCCCTATAACGGCTTCGATCTGGGCAAGGATTCATACCGTCCCGACGAAGGCTACGTCAGCTACATGGATTTCCTCACCGGCCAGATGAAGACTATGGACATCAAGGATGCCAACCGCGACAAATCCCATCACCTTACCTTGAAGCTTGACTTGGATCTGGGTAACGGAGTCCATCTCGACGTCCGCAGCCGTTTCAAACACGCCGGGTCCCAGAGAGGTGCCGGAACACTGGCCGGAATAGACGAGGCCACCATAAGTGATGGTTACACCTTAATCGACGGAAGTGTCTATACCGGTCTGCTGCAGAAAAGGATGCTGCTGCACTTCGACGCCTTCGAAACATCCTGGATAAACAACGCCGAGCTGAGTTTTTCAAGCGGGAACCACTCCTTCAGAGCCGGACTCGACTACAGCTTCAACCATGGCGGGACAATATCATCATCATCGATTTTCTCACACGAAGTCTGCAAGGATCCCAGGATGATTCTGAATCACGGCGAGAAATACTATAACTACAATACCGGAGGAGAGTACTACAACGGCTACGAGAGCAAAGTGGCAGCTTATTTCAAAGACAGCTGGTCTGCCGGCAGAAGGCTCATGGCCGAAGCTTTCCTGCGCATCGAAGGCCTCTCAATCCACGGCAAAGCAGCGAACAATATAGGTGATGACACCAGCAACACCCGTTATTCCGGATTCAACCTGACCAAGGGAAAGATTACTCGCTTTTCAGAAATCTACCTTAATGGAGCTTTAGGAGCACAGATTACATACCGCATCGTCGGAGGGCTGAGCGCCCAGGCCGATGCCACCGCGACCCGCATCCACAGCAATATCTTCAATTACGGCGGTTTTTACGACCCTACTACCGACCCGACCGACACATATCTGCTCAGGGGCGGTTTCGCATACAAGAACGACTGGATCAACCTGTTGTCACAGCTGAATTACATCCACCAGAGCAATTACAACACCCGTTCAGTCTTCCAGCACGTCCTTCAGAAAGAAGCCGGCGGCTATCCTGCGGGTTATACCGAGTCTGTTAGCCTTCCCCAGACCTACGGCATTTCATCTCTGGGCTGGGTGACCGACGCTATGATAACCCCTGCGAAAGGTCTTTCCTTCCACGTGCAGTTCACTCTCAGAAATCCCAAGTATGAGAATTTCATCTTCGCCCCCACTTTCTCTGACGGCGTTACCGAACATCACGACTTCTCCGGAAAGAATGTAACCAACCTCCATAAGGTTGAAATTACTTTTGACCCGTCATATAGTTTCGGCCCCTGGAGGATCTGGCTGAACACGAGATATATCTCGAAGCAGTACATCAACAAGACCAATTCCCTCTATTTCAAAGGCCGTCTGGAAACCTTCGGAGGGGCCGACTACCGCTTGAGCAAGAATATCAAGTTCAGCCTCAATATAATTAACCTCCTCAATCAGAAAGGCGCCAGCGGGCGCATAAGCTCCGCCGACCTCGTCGAAGACGCGTCACAATACAAGAACTACGTGATGGCCGGCACATTCATCCGTCCCTTCACTGTAGAGCTGGGTGTGAACATTTCGTTCTAATTTTCCTGATTCTTCTGCGGCTCCATGTGGATGGTGACGAGGGTCGCTTTCCCGAAGCGGTCCTTGATGCGGTGCTCGATAGCCGTGACGATGTCGTGGGCTTCATCAAGGGACATCTTTCCGTCGAGGCGGACATGAGCCTCGATAGCGATGCGGTTGCCTATACGGCGGGTACGGAGATTGTGAGGCTCACTGATCTCCGGAAAACTGCGGATAATATCTTCTATTTCGCGCTCGGTTTCCTCCGGCAGAGAACCATCTGTCAGCTCTCCGGTACTGCCTTTCAGCAGATCCCAGGCCACTTTAAGAAGCATGGCGCCTACGACTATGGAGGCCAGAGGGTCAAGTACGGCCCAGCGCTCTCCGAGCAGGATTGCACCGCCGATGCCGATTGCCGCTCCGATGGACGACAATGCATCGCTGCGATGGTGCCATGCGTTGGCGACCAGGGCTTGCGATTCCAGTTTCTTACCCGCAGCGACAGTGTAGCGATATAACAATTCCTTTACGACTATGGAAACAAGAGCTGCCCATAAGGCAAGCTTTCCAGGAACAACCAGGGTCTCTCCGCCAAGCCAGTGGGCAAACTTAACTGAGCCGGAAACTATGATGCCTATAGCTGCGGCCACCAGCGCCAGACCTATGAACAGAGTAGCAATTGTTTCGAACTTGCCATGTCCGTAATCATGGGAAGCATCCTGCGGCTTCGCGCTCACCTTAACGAAGAGCAGCACGATTATATCGGTAAAGAAATCCGACAGCGAGTGTACCGCATCGGCTATCATGGCCGAACTGCGGCCGAGAACACCGGCCACGAATTTCAAGGACATAAGAGCCAGGTTTCCGGCGCTTCCCGCCAGGGTTACTTTGTATATCTGTTTCTCCCTGTTCATATCTTCACTAATCTATCGGTAAAGATATACCTTTTCTGCGACATTGACTCTTGTCTGGAGCGTAAAAAAGTGGTAACTTAGCAATATGTTGTCAGACTTGCTCAGATATGACCTTGGAGCTGGCGTGGAAGCATTTTCCACGCGGAGAGATTCGGTGCTCCCCTACCCTGTGATCCAGGGACATCAGGTTCACGAGACCAAGGTCGCCATCATCGAGCGCCCCGGAATGACCAGGGAAGAACTGGAAGGATATGATGTTTTCGTTACGACACTGACCGGTGTGGCCATCGGCGTGCGGACGGCCGACTGTGTGCCGGTGCTGCTGTATAATCCTGCCAGAAGAGTAATAGCGGCGGTACATGCCGGATGGAAAGGCACTGTTCTGCACATCTGCCAGAAAACCGTTGACATGATGTCAATCAAGTTCGGCTGCGACGCTGCGGACACCATGGCTGTTCTGGGCCCATCTATCGGTCCTGACAGTTTCCAGGTCGGCGAAGAAGTGGCAAATTACTTCAAGAATGCGGGATTTCCGATGGAAGAAATATGGTCCTTCAGGGGCAAGGGCGATGGCACGCCGATGTCCGGAGGGCATCATATCGACCTGTGGCAAGCCAACCGCTGGCTTCTGGAGCTGGCCGGAGTGAAGCCTGAGAATATTCAGGCATGTGGCATCGATACCTATACGGACGAATCCTTCTTTTCTGCAAGACGAGAAGGATACAAATGCGACCGAATCATCAATTCTATCATGATGAAATGATTTGATCTGGCACGGTTGTTGGTTTTAAGGCCGTCCAAGTGGACTAAAACCAAACAATCATGCACAAGTTATATCATTTGTTAATCGTAGCTGTTGCCCTGGTTGCGACGGGTTGCGGGTCGGATGATTTTCTCGACCCTTTCAATTTTGACGGGCAACAGATTGTCAACGACCTTACAGATCCAGGTCTGACATGGAGCGCAGACTCTTTCGAGGCAACCGTCGGTGCCTCCAACACCTTCCCCACCCTTACAAACACATACAACGTAGGCGTTACTTATGAATCCTCAAAGCCTGAAGTAGCTACCATCAGCTCAAATGGTGCAATCACACTTCTGGCAAGCGGATCAACCATGATTACAGCCGCATCTGCGGCAGATGAAACCTATTCTGCGTCCAGCGCCTCTTACATACTGACTGTCCTTGGAACATCAGGCAGCGAGGATGACGATTCTCTCTCCTTTGAATCCACAGGCGATCCTTCATCTGACGACGACATCTCAACAACCGAATTCAAGGGCAGGATTGTAATCACATTCTCTGAATCTGGAGATGCGACAGTCAAGGGCGATACTTACGGCTACGTTACCGTAGACGGCAACAAGGTCACAGTTAACAATGCCAAGGGCGAAGTACTGATTTACGAACTCACCGGATCAACCTCAAACGGCTTCTTCAAGATTTACGGAGCCAAGAAGCAGGCGATAGTCCTGAACGGAGTCAGCATCACGAATCCGGACGGTGCTGCAATAAACAACCAGAACAAGAAGCGTACTTTTGTCGTGGTTAAAGGCAACAACACCCTGTCCGACGGCCCATCGGCCGCATATGCGAAAGTGAATGACGAAGATCACAAGGCTGTCTTCTTCAGCGAGGCTCAGCTGATTTTCAGCGGCAGCGGTCTGCTTACCGTAAATGCCAACAACGCCAAGGACAAATCCGGCATCGCATCTGACGATTACATCCGCTTGATGGACAGTCCTACCATAAAGATTAACTCAGGAAGCAGCGCAGGACACGCCCTCAAGGGCAAGGACTATGTCCAGCTCTCAAACGGCACTCTGTTCGTCTCTGTTGC
>JAFZKU010000101.1 GCA_017551785.1 Bacteroidales bacterium
GACGGAGTCGTTCCCACCCAGCAGCTGCGCCAGCAGCAGTGGGACGACTGGCGCTTCACTTACGACCATGTGATGCTCATCTACGGCAAAGCTGTCGACGAGGCCGGCAAGCCCTACTATCTGGTAAAGAATTCATGGGGCGACTACGGTCCCTACCACGGCACATGGTATATGTCGCGAGACTACATGGCCCTGAACACCACCTACATCTTCCTCAACCGCAATGCTATCCAGACCGACGGCGACAACTACGGCCTGGAGTTCCTGAAGAAAAAAGAGCCCTACTATAAGGTTTTCTCGAAATACGACGAAATTCCCAATGGCAACGGATGGTCATACTGGTACATCCCCACTGAGGTGGCCGACACCCTGAACATCAAGGTGTCCCAGCTCAATAAGGTGATGGCAGCCCATGATCCTCATCAGCACGACCACCACGAGTATTTCCTCATGCTGGAGGGTGACGGCATCCTCTATATGAACGGTGAGGAGACTGTGATGCATGCCGGCGACGGTTTCATGTGCCCCGGCGAATCTTCACATTCCCTCCGCAGGACTTCAGCCGACCAGCCCATCACCTACATGATGTTCACCCTCGAGACTCCCGGAGGGCTCGGCATGACACCTCCTTACTATAAGACAGACTACAAGGCCGCGGACTGCTACGTACCGCTGAGCAATAAGAAAAGCTTCTGGTATCTCAGTCCTAAGCAGACTCTCGGCGGGCTCAACATCCAATCTCTTAGCATCAAGAAGGGCAAGACTGTAAAAGACCCTGCCGACGGCCGCCAGCTGGCCTATGTAATCCTCGAAGGAGAAGCTGATGTAGAAATAGACGGGACCAAGGTACACCTTCCCGCCACTTCAGTCGGTTATATCCCTGCAGGCAAGAGCGGCTCCATTACAGCCGCGTCAGACAATATGCGTTTTCTAAAAGTAAGGACACACTGACCACAGTCAATGTGTCCTTACTTTTATGGCAGCAGGTAAGCTTTACTTAGCAGCTATACACTCAACCTCTACAAGCGCTCCTTTCGGGAGCGCTTTTACTGCCACGGCACTTCTGGCCGGGAACGGCTGCGTGAAGAACTGGGCGTAAACCTCGTTCATGGCAGCAAAATCGCCCATGTCGGCGAGGTACACTGTAGTCTTCACTACGTTGGCAAGCGAGAGCCCTGCTGACTGCAGGATAGCTCGCGCATTAAGGAGACACTGCTTTGTCTGCTCCTTGACTCCGCCATCCACAAACACACCGGTGGCAGGGTCTATAGGAATCTGTCCTGACAGGAAAAGCAGGCCTGAGCCACTGTCGATAGCCTGGCTGTAAGGGCCTATGGCGGCCGGCGCCTTGTCTGTACTTAGAGCTTTCATGAGTTTGCTATTTTGCAGGTTCTATAACACGGTAGTGACCGCTCAGGTGCATGAATGCGAACAGGCGGAGGATACCGTCGTAGTATGCGTCGAAATAGCCGTCTTCGTAAGGCTCGTTCTTGCTGTCCCACAGACGCTGGGCAAACTCGCGTGCGATCTCATGGTCAGCTGCCAGAGTAGCAGCGGCAAGGGTTGATACAAGACCTACTGAGTGGCGGGTGCCGGTGCCGCGGTACTGACCCATACCTGCAGGCATTGCGAAATCAACCTCAGTACCGTCTACGTTATACTGGTCTGCAAAGGTGTCGATGCCCTTCGAATAGAAGAAGTCCTGAATGGTGTTGGCATACCAGTTCTGCCACTCGCGGTCAGCGCAAGCCCATGAGTAGTCGAGAGCTATGTTCATAGGAACTCGCCATGAATCGAAACGGAAAGCGGGCTTCATAACCCTGCCGCCCCAAGCCGGAGTCTGGATATAAGAACCGTCGAAATTGTTGGTGTCGGGGTTCAGGCCGGTATTGGGATCG
This sequence comes from Bacteroidales bacterium, assembly GCA_017551785.1. GTDB lineage: Bacteria > Bacteroidota > Bacteroidia > Bacteroidales > UBA932 > Equibacterium. The sequence continues at coordinate 1,899 of JAFZKU010000101.1, forward strand.
ATGGTCTTGTGGAGATATTCGCGGCTGGCCTTTGCGCACTCACGATAGAAATCTGCACGGCCGTCGTCAGCCCAGCGGGCCCACACTTCGTAGAATGCAGGCAGATGGTATGAAGGGTCGGTGTAGCCCGGTCCCCTACCGTCAGGTGTGAAGGTAATCAGGTGACGCTCCTTGTCGATGAACGGATAGATACCTTCCGAGCCGTCTTTCTCCCATGATGAGTTCAGGATGAACTGGGCCTCTTTCAGATAGTTGATGTCGCCGTCGTTGCCCCAGCGGTTTGAGGCGAAAATCAGCGAGGTGATGAAATAAAGCTCTCCGTCAGATGCGGGGCCGGCTCCGCGGATAGTGCCGTCCGGGCTGAGGCTCCATGCGAAATAGCCCTTCATCGGGCCGTCCTGATACTGCATGTATTTCTTCGCCCAGCGGAAAAGGCGGTCAAATTCATTCTTCTTGTCGAGCTGGACGGCTATCATCATGCCGTAAGACATTCCTTCGGTGCGGGCGTCGAAGTTCTTGATGTCAGACATATATGCCATGTCATCACCTACTTCGAAGTATACTTTATTGGGGCCGTAATAGACTTCCTGGAAAATGCTTTCCAGCTTGGCATCGATTTCCTTCTGGGAATAACCCATCTCGGCGAAAACGCTGCGGTACTTATGAGTATCGAAGCCTCCTTTGGTCCAGGGTTTCAGATTCTTGTGGGCGCATGCGGTCAGCAATGCGATAAGGCCTATGGCCATTGCGGAAAACAATATCCGCTTGAGATTTGACATTGACATTATGTGTAGTTTTAGTTTGGAAACAAATATAGCGATTTCCTTTTTAACTTTGGGATTGGTAACATCAATATCATGAAACGAATCGTCCTGACTGCAATGATTGCCGCCGCCTGCTGTCTGTCTGCAAAAGCACAGATACGTCTGCCGGCCTATGACTCGAGGATAAACCCCCAGCTGCTGGATTCATGGTCCGGTCCTAAGGTCTACAATAACGACCGCTGGAGCGCATCGTGGATCACAAGCCCGGATGCTGACGCAGAATACGGAGTGTATTTCTTCCGCAAGACGCTGAGTCTTTCTGCAAAGCCTGCACAGTTTATTATCAATGTCTCTGCCGACAATCGCTATAAGCTGTATGTAAACGGAGTCCAGGTGGCCCACGGCCCGGCAAAGGGCGATGTCCGCAACTGGAACTTCGACACGGTGGACATAGCGCCCTGGCTTGACAAGGGTGACAATGTCGTAGCGGCAGTAGTATGGAATTTCGCTTCTCAGAGGCCGGTGGCTTTGATGAGCCGCGGGCAGATGGGATTCCTGGTGCAGGGCAACAGCGAGGCTGAGCGCGCTCTGGACACCGGCCGAAGCTGGAAAGTGATCCGCAGCGACGCATATTCACCGGGAGCAGTCAGTGTACGCGGCTACTACGCCGCCGGGGCCACTGACCGCGTTGACGGCAGCCGTTATCCCTGGGGTTGGCAACTGGAGGGTTTCGACGACAGCAGCTGGCCTGCTGCCCGTACCCTGACACGCGCAGCACTCAAGGGTGCCGGTGACTACAGCGCCTGGTATCTGGTGCCGAGGCCCATCCCGCCGATGGAAATCAAACCCGTCGAGATGGCCCGCGACCTGGACGGCAACATCATTCCCGCAGGGAAAACCGTTGAATTCCTGATAGACAACACTGAACTCACCACCGGATACCCCCGCCTCTATTTCAGTGGCGGCGAGGGTGCCGAGATAACTCTGAGCTACGCCGAGGCGCTCTATGAGCCTGACGGGCCGCAGAATGCCAAAGGCGACAGAAACGCCACAGAGGGTAAGGTTTTCGTGGGTTACAACGATGTTATAACTGCCGACGGAGGCTCCGGACGCTGTTTCGAGCCGCTTTGGTGGCGCACCTGGCGTTATTTGAAACTCACTGTCCGCGGCGGCAGCAAGACGCTGAGAATCGATTCGCTGAGGGCAGTGTCTTCGATGTATCCTTTCCAGTCGGAGAGCTCATTCTCTGCTCCGGAAGACCCGTCTCTGCAGAAGATGCTGGACATCGGCTGGCGCACCGCCCGTCTCTGCGCCCACGAGACCTATATGGACTGCCCCTATTACGAACAGCTGCAATACTTCGGCGATGCCCGCGTCCAGGCTCTGGTTACGATGTACAACACCCGCGACACTTGCATGGTACGCAATCTGCTGGAGCAGGGACGCCAGTCTATGACTGCCGACGGCTTGACGATGAGCCGCTACCCCTCCCACCTTCCGCAGGATATCGCTCCCTACGCCCTTTTCTGGCTGAACACCTGCCATGACTGGTGGATGTACCGTGGGGACGAGGCCTATCTTCAGACCCTGCTGCCGGCCATGCGCAGCGTCATTTCGTGGTTCGGCCAGTTCCTCGGCCCTGACAATCTGCTGCACCACGTCCCGACATGGAATTTCGCAGACTGGGCCGACCTCACAAACGGCAGCTTTCCCATCGACGCCCGGGGCCGCAGTGCCTATCTCGACCTGATATATATCCTCGCGCTTCGTGATGCCGCTGAGATGGAAGATGCCTTCGGCAATCCGCAGCTGGCAGAGGAATACCGCAATACAGCCTGGAAAGAGACTGCCGCGGCTCGTGCCGCCTACTGGTATGAGGAGCGCAAGCTGTTTTCTGACGACGGCGACCTGACTAACTTCTCGCAACACATCAATTCGCTGGCAATACTGGCTGACCTTGTCACCGGAGCTGACAGTTCAGAGCTGATGCGCCGCACCCTTTCGGACGACAGCCTCCGCCCTTGCACCATCTATTTCAGATACTACCTGCAGCGCGCCATGGTCCACAGCGGCAACGGAAATTTGCTTCTTGACAACCTGGACGTACTGCGCGACCAGATGGCCCTCGGGCTCACCACCTGGGCAGAGAAACCGGAGCCTTCCCGCTCAGACTGTCATGCCTGGGGTTCAAGTCCCAACGTTGAGTTCTTCCGCACCGTGCTCGGCATCGACGCAGCCGCTCCCGGCTTCCGCAAAGTTCGTATATCCCCCTGCCCCGGTTCCCTCAAAGAAGTCTCAGGCAGCATCCCCCACCCCGCTGGCACCATCTCCGCCAGATACAAGGTTTCCGCTGACGGTAGGCTTGACGCCACCGTCACCCTTCCCGACGGCATCGACGGCACGATAGTCTGGAAAGGCCGCAGTGCCAAGCTCTCCCCGGGGCCGAACAAGCTCACGCTCTTACAATAAAAGTGGCGACCGTTTCTGGCCGCCTCTTTTCATTTAATAGGGTCACAGACTAGCTGAGGTCTGCACGTGCC
>JAFZKU010000102.1 GCA_017551785.1 Bacteroidales bacterium
CCTGTTGTAGAGCGTCAGCGCATTGCCAGGGTCGTCTCTCAGTACCTTGTCAAGGTCGTTCAGCGCTCCCTGGATGTCCTTGCTGTCATATTTCATCAGACCGCGGTTGAAGTATGCCAGCGTGTTGGTGCTGTCGAGCTGGATGGCAGTGTTGAGGTCGTCGATTGCATCGTCGTACTGCTCGCGCAGGGCGTAGATGCGGGCCCTGCGGACATACGATTCAGCGTCGTAGCGGTCAAGCTTGATGGCCATGTTGTAGTTGTCGAGGGCTTTGGTGGTGTCACCAAGGAATAAGTAGCAGGCGCCGCGGTTGAGGTATGCAGCGCCATCTTCAGGTTCATTGCGGATGTAACGGTCGAAGTCTTCCACCGCCTTCTCGAACTGCTGCGACATGAAATACACCACTCCGCGGCTGAAGTACAGGCCGGTGTAGCCCGGACGAAGGCCCACTGCGGTGGCAAGGTCTTGCAGGGCCTCGTCATATTTACCGCTCTGGCTCCGGGTGATGGCGCGGTAGTGATAGCCGAGAGTGTAGACGGGGTTCTTCTGAAGCGTCAGGTCGAAGTCTTTTTCTGCCCCTGTGAAATCGCCGAGGTCATATTTGGCGACGCCGCGGAAGAAGAATGCTTCGTAGTCTGTCGTGTCGAGTCTCGAGAGCACATTGAAACTGGCGATGGCGTCGGCGTACTTGCCGTCGGCCAGGGCTCTGCGGCCTCGCATGTAGAAATGGTCGGGGTTGTACTGCGCCCTGGCCGTGAAGCATGCCAGAATGCAGAGCAGAGGGAGTATTATGTGTCTTCTCAAGGACATTACAGGTTCGAGTATCTGTATATTACATCAAAAATCAGTGTGGTCCGCCTGTGCAGCATCCCGAAATCAATGATGTCAATCTTGTCGGTTGGTTTATATGTGTGGTCGTGGAAAGCGGAGGTGAAGAGCAGGGAGGGGATCCTTTTCTGTCTGAATGAGTACTGGTCGCCCGTGCGGTACACCATATCCGTGAAATTTTCACTGCCGTAGAACGAGTAGTCAATATCCATGCCGAAGCGTGCATTCGTGTTGCTGCGGCGGATTATTCCCTGCATTGAACTGGGGAGAGTATTCTCTCCGAGGACTATCAGATAGTCGGGACGGTTGCGGTGTACGGGGGCGAGCGTGGTGCCCAGCATGTCCATATTGATGGCGCAAACAATCTTTTCGGCAGGGAAGGGGAGGTGTTTCACGAAATACTCGCTGCCCGCCATGTCCAGTTCCTTTCCGTCATAGGCCACGAAGATCAGATTCTTGCCGGGACCGGCTCCGTTGGCTCGCATAGTTGCGAATGAACGGGCCAGGGCGAGGAGGGCTGCGACGCCGGAAGCATTGTCGTCGGCTCCGCTGTAGATCTGGCCGCCGAGCCTGCCCAGATGGTCGTAATGGGCTCCGATGATTATGTATTCGTCGCTCATGCGGTTGGCCGGGATGACGCCGACCACGTTGCGCACGATAGTGGTGTCATTGTAAGGGAAGGACTGGGTGTAGTTCCAGTTGAAAGGCTTTAGGCCGTAGCTGCGGAAGCGCTCCCTGATGAACTGCTCCGCTTCCATCTTGCCGTCGCTGCCCGTTGCGCGCCCCTCGGTCAGCTCGTTGGCGAGGTAGTCCAGACTCTGGCGAAGCTCTTCCGTCCCCATCAGGTTCTCGTACGACACATGGGTCTGTCCTGACGCCAGAAGGGCCTGGACAAGAAGCAGCAGTGAGACGAGAAGTTTGCGCATAAAATCGATTTTACCTCGTAAAAGTACGAAATTCGACATTTTTATGCCTAAATTAGACGCTCGAATTTGTACTTTTTATGAAACCTTACCTCAAATTAGCATATATAGCGCTGTTTATCACACTGTCAAGCCTGGTCGCCAAAGCTCAGGACCTGCCTGCTGCTGACAGCACCGCCCGCCTCAAGGCTCCGATGGACACCCTGGATACCCACGACAAATACACCCGCGTCATCCTCTTCGACGACAATACCTGGGCTTTCCTCGACCTCGGACATCCGAAGATAGACACTGCCGCTCTCTACGATGAATACTGGACCACCTCAGAGATCCACGCCTACAGATTATATCCCGCCGATCTCATCCCCGACGAGATAGACCTCCTGCTGGCAGACTCCTTGAACCACTACTGCCCGCCCATCCAGGGCAAGGTCTACAGCGGCTACAAAGTGCGCCGTGGCTCATCACATCAGGGCACTGACATCCCTCTGGCCGTCGGTGACACAATCCGCGCCGCTTTCGACGGAGTTGTCCGCTATGTGGGCACTACCAAGCAGACCGGAGGTTATGGCAATCTGGTTGTCTTGAGACATTCCAACGGCCTGGAAACATATTACGGCCACCTGTCCAAGACTCTCTGCGAGCCCAACGAGGCCGTCAAGGCAGGCGATGTGATCGGTCTCGGCGGCAGCACCGGCCGCAGCACCGGTCCTCATCTCCATTTCGAGACCAGATACAAGGGCCAGACTTTCGATGCTGAAAGGGTTATCGATTTTGAGACGGGCGCCCTCCGCGATTCTGTCCTGACGCTGAAGAAGCATTATTACAGCATATATTCTCACTACGGCCAGACTGAAGAAGAGTCTCAGGCTGCTTCCGACCGTATTGTGCACACCATCCGCTCCGGCGACACTCTCAGCGCCCTGGCCCGCAAGTACGGCACCACCGTCTCTGCAATCTGCAAGCTGAACAATATCTCAGCCAACAAGACCCTCAGGATAGGGGAGCACATCATCGTCAGATAGTTTATGGGTTTTCTGAACTTGTCTGATATCTGGGGATGGATAGAACTCGCGGCTACTATCCTCGGAATCCTCTTTGTAATCTACGAAATCCGTCAGAAGGTGGCGATGTGGTATTTCGACATCTTCTGCGCCGGACTGTATGTGGCAATTGGGATACATCAGCATCTTTGGGGCTCGATGACGCTGAATATATACTATGTGGTCGTATCATTCCTGGGTATTTACCGTCTGACGCGAGACAAGGCCCGTCTGGCAGCAGACCCCGCCGCCGAGGCCGGTCATGACGTCGTAGTGCGTCGCATGTCCAAGCGCACCCTGCTCGTTTCGGCGCTGGTGTTCCTGGCCGGAGCCGCCGCTCTGTATTTCATCCTCCGTGCGCTCGACGACCCGCAGCCCAATCTGGACGCAGTCACCATGACGCTGAGTTTCATCGGCACCTACTGGCTGACCAGTTCTTACATAGAACAGTGGTTCGTCTGGATGTTTGC
>JAFZKU010000103.1 GCA_017551785.1 Bacteroidales bacterium
CTCGACGGCCTCCTCTCCAACTTTCTGGGCAATCTTGTTGACACCTTTGGTGAAGAGATGGGTGGTGTATGAGCCTTCCGGCATGTCTTTGTGGCGCTGACGGATGCAGGCCTGCAGGGTGCCCATGAAGCGTTCGTTCTCACGGGTGTCGAAGCATGCGGTAGTGCCGCGGTGGCAGGTCGGACCGTCGGGGATGGCTCTCACAAGCAGGGTGTCCATGTCGCAGTCGGGATACATCGTAACCACGTTCAGGAAATTGCCGCTGGTCTCGCCCTTGGTCCACAGGCAGCTGCGGCTGCGGCTGAAGAAGGTGACTTTGCCTTCGGCAACGGTCTTGTCGAATGCTTCGCGGTTCATGTAGCCGAGCATCAGCACCTTGAGGGTATTGTCGTCCTGAACTATGACGGGCAGCAGGCCGTCGGCGCATTTATCGAGTTTAAAATCGTCAAAGGTCATATTCTTACTGGTATGTTTAGTTTTTTCAATTCACGTTTGAGGTCCGGGATGCGGATTTCTCCCAGATGGAAGATGCTGGCCGCAAGAGCGGCGTCTGCACAGCCTTCGCCAAGCACGTCGGCGATGTGCTGTATGCAGCCGGCGCCTCCTGAGGCTATCACGGGGATGCTCAGAAGACGGTTCAGCTCGCGGTAGGTCTCCAGCGGATAGCCCGCCTTCGTGCCGTCGTGGTCCATCGAGGTGAACAGCAGTTCGCCCGCCCCGCGCTCCTGCGCCTCATGGGCCCAGCTGAAGAGCTCCTTGTCGGTGGGGTATTTGCCGCCGTGTGTGGTGGCCATCCAGCGGCCGTCCACCTGCCGGGCGTCTATCGCAATCACGACGAACTGGCTGCCGTATTTCGAAGCTATGTCGCTTATAAGTTGGGGATTCTTTATAGCTGCGGTGTTGACGCTGATCTTGTCGGCGCCTGCATCCAGCAGCCTCGCAGCGTCATCCACGCTGCTTATGCCGCCGCCTACCGTAAAGGGGATGTTTATGGCCAGGGCTATCTTCTCCACCAGGGAGCAGAAGGTCCTGCGGCCTTCGAAGGTGGCGCTTATGTCGAGGTAGACCAGCTCGTCGGCCCCTTCGTCGCTGTAGCGCCGGCCGAGCTCCACGGCGTCACCGACATCCCTCAGCGAGACGAAGTTGATGCCCTTGACGGTGCGGCCGTCCTTGACGTCGAGACAGGGGATTATGCGTTTTGCGACCATTTCTCCAAGTCTTTTAATGTTATGCGGCCTTCGTAAATCGCCTTGCCGACTATCACCTTGCGCAGGCCGGATTCATCCAGCTTCTCTATATCCTCCATGCCGCTGATGCCGCCGCTGACGGTGATATCGATGGCGTCATAGCGCTGCTGGAGGTCTTTGTAGAGCTCGAAGGCAGGGCCCTGCAACATGCCGTCCTTGCTGATGTCGGTGCAGATCACATTGTCCAGCCCGTCGCCGGCAAACATGTCGATGAGCTCTTCTATGCCCAGCTCAGTCTCCGCCAGCCAGCCGTTAACCGCCACCTTGCCGTCCCTTATGTCGGCTCCAAGGATCACCTTCGGGCCGTAGCCCAGCAGCCATTCGCGGAACAGCTCCGGTTTCAGCGCAGCTACGCTGCCGCAGATGCCGTAGGTAGCGCCGCTGTCGAACACGCTCCGCAGCGCATCGAGGCTCTTGATGCCTCCGCCCCACTCTATCTCCATCTCAGTCCTGGAAGCCAGCAGCTCCAGCACCTTCAGGTTCGCCGGACGGCTCTGCTTGGCCCCGTCGAGGTCCACCAGATGCAGGCGGGTAATACCGGCATCCTGGAAGGCCAGCGCCATGTCCAGCGGCTTCGCGTCATACACCTTGCTGCGGCCGTAATCGCCCTGACTCAAGCGCACGCAGCGCCCTTCAATTATATCTATCGCCGGAATTATCTGTATCATAGCTCCAGGAAGTTCTTGATTATAGCAGCTCCCACCTCACCGCTCTTCTCGGGGTGGAACTGGGTGCCGAAGAAATTGCCGCTGGCCAGCGCGCCGCTGAACGCCACTCCGTGGGTGGTGGTGGCAATTGTGTCGTTGCAAAGCTGCGGGTAGTATGAATGCACGTAATATACGTAGCTGTCTTCTTTCAGACCCTTGAACAGATCTGTCTTCAGGCCGCTGATGGAATTCCAGCCCATGTGGGGGATCTTGAGGCCTTCGGCGGGTTTGAAACGCACCACATCGGTGTCGAAGATGCCCATGCAGGCCACGTCGCCCTCCTCGGAACGGCGGCACATCAGCTGCAGTCCCACGCAGATTCCCAGCACCGGCTGGGCCAGAGTCGGGATGAACTCCGCCAGGCCGCAGTCCCTCAGGGCCGCCATCGCGCATGAGGCGTCGCCCACTCCGGGCAGCACCACCTTGTCGGCCTTGCGCAGCAGCTCACGGTCGGCAGTAAGCACCGGCTCCGCCACCCCTGCCCTGGTCAGGGCATTGACGACAGAACGGATGTTGCCCACACCGTAATCTACTATCGCTATCATAACAGGCCCTTGCTGCTCGGCAGCTCGTAATTGAACGGAATATGCGCCACGGCGCTTCTCAGGCAGCGTGCGAAAGCCTTGAAGACCGCTTCTGCCAGATGGTGGTTGTTCTCGCCGGTGGCTTTAATGTGCAGGTTGCACTGCATGGCTGCAGTAAGCGATGAGAAGAAATGCTTGAACATCTCCGTAGGAGTGTCGCCCACATATTCCCTTGTGAACTTGACATCCCATGCGAAGTCTATGCGGCCTCCGAGGTCCATCAGTACTATTGCGTCGCACTCGTCCATGGGGAGCGCGAAGCCGTAACGGCCTATGCCCGCCTTGTCGCCGAGTGCCTTGCTTATAGCCGTGCCGAGGGCGATTGCCACATCTTCCATAGTGTGGTGCTCGTCCACCTCCAGATCGCCTTTCGCAGCTAACTGCAGGCTCACTCCGCCGTGATGGGCTATCTGATCCAGCATGTGGTCGAAGAACTTCAGGCCGGTGTCGACGCTGCTCTCAAGCCTTCCGTCGAGGTCCACCGTTACTGAGATCTGTGTCTCTTTGGTGTTGCGCACTACTGTCGCCACACGGCTGCCGCGCCTCAGATATTCGGCCACATCGGCCCAGCTGCTGGCAGTGAAGTCAGCTCCAAGGCCAGCGCCCTTGCCTTCCACATCTAGCAGTATCGACTTGCAGCCCAGGTTCCTGGCCAGTTTCACGTCGGTGGCGCGGTCGCCTATCACATAGCTTTGAGCAAGGTCATAGCCGCCTGCCAGGTATTTGCCGAACATCCCTGTGCCCGGTTTGCGGGTCGGAGCGTTCTCAGCCGGCATGGTAGGATCTATCAGCTCGTCGTCGAAGCGGATGCCTTCGCTCGCAAGCACCCTCTCCATCAGGCGGTGCGGCCCGATGAAATCGTCGTACGGGAAACTTGCAGTCCCGAGGCCGTCCTGGTTGCTGGCGAGCACCAACTCGTAGTCCAGACCCGATATGCTCTTAAGGGCGCTGATGGCGCCTTCGACGAATTCAAACTTGTCGAAGCTGTCGACCTGCTCGCTCGGCATCGGTTCTACCAGGATGGTGCCGTCGCGGTCGATGAAAAGGGCTTTCTTCTTATTGTCTGTCATAATCGCTTATGATTTCTAGCAATTTCTTATTCTCGGCGGGGGTTCCGACAGTGATGCGCAGGCAGCCTTCGCAGCCTTTTGTAGTCGAGCGGTCCCTCACGATAAGCTCATCCGCAATCAGGCGGTCGTAGAGCTCGCGGGCGCGCTTCACCTTCACCAGCAGGAAGTTGGCGTCACTGGGATACACCTTCTCCACACAGCGGAACTTCGGCAGCTCGCGCGCCAGCATGTCGCGCTGCGCCTTGAGTTCCCCGATCTGGCCTGTTATGTCCTTCTCCAGATTCTTCTCGGCGAAGCCCAGAGTGTCCGTGCCGATGTTGTAGGGATATTTCA
>JAFZKU010000104.1 GCA_017551785.1 Bacteroidales bacterium
CGACCGCTGGGGCCGCATGGCGGACGGCAACCTGGCGGCCTTCGACCCTTCGAAGACCAGGCTGTTCTTTTCCCGCGACAACGGCGGCCAGAGCGACATATACACCTCAACCCTTGTTAAGGACAACCTCTGGAGCACTCCGGAGCTGCTTGGCAGCAGCCACATGTCTGCCAGTGACGAAGTAATGCCTGTCGTTTCATACGATGGCAAGAAGCTCTACTATTCTTCAAAAGGCCTTTTCGGCATGGGCGGTTACGACCTGTTCGTATGCGAGTGGGATGAATCTTCCAAGTCGTGGGGCGAACCTCAGAATCTCGGCTTCCCCTTCTCTTCACTGGGAGACGATTTCCTTTACAGCGACACCCCTGACGGCAATTTCTCGATACTGGCGAGCAATCGCGACTGCGGCGCCGACTCTGTCACCATATATGTCCTTCAGTTCAAGAACGAGCCGCTGAAGAGCGCAGTCTCTGCAGCCGAGGCCCGCAGCATCGCCGCCCTCAAGGTGAGCAAGGCCGATGCCGGCCAGAGTTCAGTACCGCAGGAAGTCAATCCGGCAGATTTCGACGACCCGCTGCAGCGCAGATATGTCGAGGCCATGACGGATTTCCTCGGCCTCAAGAGAGAGCTTGAAGACCTCACCTCAAGGCAGCTGGAGCTCCAGAGCCGCATCGCCGCCACCACCGACGAGTCTGACCGCGGCCTGCTGGTGCGCAACCTCACCGCTGCCGAGCAGGATATGTTTGCAAAACAGCAGAGCCTCCGCACAGCTTCCGACAAAGTGCAGGCCGTCGAGATGGAGTGCATGATAAAAGGGGTAGAGCTGGACCGCAGCATCTTCGAAGAGGCTCCTCAGCGCCCCGAAACTGAAGTGGCTGAGCTTCCTACCTATGAATTCGGCCGCCTGATGGCTCCTCCCTACCTCAACGTAGCTTTCGAAGAGCCCGAGGAACAGTTCGACTATACCTTCAAGATACTTGACGAGGCCGTAATCGCCGACAACGCCGTCCTAGAAGAGGGCCTGATCTACCAGATACAGATCCTCGCAGGCAGCGGCAAGGTCGCCCCGAGACAGCTCCACGGCTTCAGCCCGGTGTTCGAGAAGAAACAGTCCAACGGCAAATATGTCTACTGCGTAGGCAAGTTCTCGAAGTACGCCGACGCCCAGAGCGCCCTTCCCAAAGTCAAGAAATATTACAGCGGAGCGTTTGTGGTGGCCTTCCGAAACGGCAAGAGCATGAGCGTAACCAACGCCCGCAAGGCTGAAGCCGAAATTACCGACAAATACCAGCTTGTCTTCAACGAATATCCCGGCGGCATCCCCTCCGCCATCCTTGAGGTCATCAGGGCCAATTGCAACAAGGATATCGCCCGCCGCACATCTGATGAAGGCAAGGTTATATACTACATTGCGCCCTTCGACAGCGCTTCCGAAGCCGAAAGTCTCGCCGCAAAGCTGAGAGCGGCCGGCGCTCAGGGCATTTCAACCGACATAATCAAATAAACTATGGGACCTATAATCTTATTGATTCTGCTAGGACTTATTCTGCTGTTCATCGAGACTCTGCTGCTCCCCGGATTTGTCTTCACGGGCATCCTGGGCATATGCTCGCTGGTCGCAGCCTGCTACTTCGGCTTCGTGAACTACGGTAACACCGGAGGCATCATCACCGTCATCATCAGTGTGGCAGTGGCAGCCGCTTTCATGGTGTGGATCCTGCGTTCAAAGACCTGGAAGAAAGCCACCCTCAACACCGAAATCAAAGCTGCCGTCGACCAGCGTCCCCACGAGAAGGGTATCGCCGTAGGCACTAAGGGTGTCACCGCCACCCGCCTCAACCCGATGGGCCGCGTGCGCTTCGAGAACGGAGAGGAAGCTGAAGTTCACTCGTTAGACGGCCTCATCGAAGCCCGCAGCAACGTAGTTGTCGACAGCGTCGAAGAGGAGAAGATCTTCGTCAAACTGGTAAAAGAGGATTAATCATTAAATAACTATAAACATGACATCTATTTTCATCTGGATAGCAGTAGGCTTTGTAGGCCTGCTCTTCCTGCTCTGGCTCTTCCCTGTAACCATGTGGTTCCAGGCCCTGATTTCCGGAGTGAAGATTTCTCTCATCCAACTCATCCTGATGCGCTGGCGCAAAGTGCCTCCGGGAGTAATCGTAATGGCAATGATCACCGGCACCAAGGCCGGCCTGAAACTCAACGCCAACGAGCTCGAAGCCCACTACCTGGCCAAGGGTAACGTGCCGAAGGTGGTGAATGCGCTTATCTCGGCTGACAAGGCCAACATCTCTCTCGACTTCAAGATGGCTGCCGCCATCGACCTGGCTGGCCGCGATGTGTTCGAGGCTGTGCAGATGTCCGTAAACCCGAAAGTCATCAACACTCCGCCCGTGTCAGCAGTTGCCAAGGACGGTATCCAGCTTATCGCGAAGGCCCGCGTGACCGTGCGCACCAACATCAAGCAGCTGGTCGGCGGTGCCGGTGAGGAAACTATCCTGGCCCGCGTCGGTGAAGGCATCGTGTCTTCGATCGGTAGCGCAGAGAGCCACAAGGAAGTGCTCGAGAACCCCGACAGCATCTCTAAGGTTGTGCTCGAGAAGGGTCTTGACGCAGGCACTGCTTTCGAGATCCTCTCCATCGATATCGCTGACGTCGACGTAGGTAAGAACATCGGCGCCGTGCTCCAGATGGACCAGGCCAACGCCGACAAGAACATCGCCCAGGCCCGCGCCGAGGAGCGCCGCGCAATGGCCGTCGCCCTGGAGCAGGAGATGAAGGCGAAGGCTCAGGAAGCCCGCGCGAAGGTGATCCAGGCCGAGGCTGAAGTGCCGCTGGCTATGGCTGAGGCTTTCCGCAATGGCAATCTGGGCATCATGGACTACTACAAGTTCAAGAACATCCAGGCCGACACCGACATGCGCGAGAACATTGCCAAGAAGTAATTATTGATATACTATTATGAAGAAATTATTTTTGATTGTTGCTGCGGCTCTCTTCTGCGTGACGTTTGCCGCAAATGCGCAGGAGCTTTCCAGCGCTCCGGGGCCGGTGGATTCTCCTCAGGTCAATCCTGACGGCACCGTGACTTTCCGTTTTCAGGACAAGAAGGCAGTGAAGGTTCAGGTCACCGGTGATTTCCTTCCCTCACAGACTGTCGGCAGACAGGAAGTTCAGGGTGTAGTCGATATGGTTGAGGGGCCGAACGGCGTTTGGGAATTCACCACCGGCAAGCTTGCTCCCGAGTTCTACGGCTACAAGTTCATCGTCGACGGAGTCACCATCCCGGACCCGGCAAACCTCATGGTCTGCAGGGACGGCGCTGTCCTCACCACCAAGTTCTTGATCCCCGGCGGCAGGGCAGACCTCTATGCCATCCATGATGTTCCTCACGGAACTGTATCGCACATATGGTATCCTTCTCCGATCGCCGGCTTCGACCGTCGCATGACCGTCTACACGCCGGCCGGCTATGAGGCCAACACCAAGACGAGATATCCTGTTGTCTACATTCTCCACGGCATCGGCGGCGACGAGGACTCATGGCTTACCCACGGCCGTGCTGCCCAGATCCTCGACAATATGATTGCTTCCGGAAAGGTTAAGCCTATGATTGCTGTCTTCACCAACGGCAACATCTCTCAGCAGGCTGCAGTACACCAGACCGGCAACGGCTACATCCATCAGACGACCATGCTTCCCAAGACTATGGAGGGCACTTTCGAGACTGCTTTTAACGAGGTGGTTAACTTCATCGACAAGAACTACCGCACTATCGCCAAGAAGCAGTCCCGCGCTATCTGCGGCCTTTCTATGGGCGGCTTCCACAGCTTGTATATTTCTGCCAACAATCCGGATCTGTTCGGCTATGTAGGTCTGTTCTCTGCTGCTGTGGGCGTTACTGACGAGTCTGTTTCGCCTATCTACCAGAATCTGGACGCCAAACTTGCCAAGCAGTTTGCCGGCAAGCCGTTCTACTACATCGCCTGCGGCGATTCTGATTTCCTGTATCAGGCCAACAAGGAATATATGGCCAAACTCGACAAGGCTGGCTATCCTTACACCTATCTGGAGACCGACGGCGGACATATCTGGCGCAACTGGCGCATCTACCTCACAGAGTATCTGCCGCTGATATTCAAATAAGCAACGTGTCGGGATACCCCGACTCGAACGGGGGACCCCTTGGTCCCAAACCAAGTGCGCTAACCAACTGCGCCACATCCCGGACAGGGTGCAAAGATAATTAATTTTGGATAATAGCCCTCACCGGGATTTCGTCGCTACGTGAGGGGGGATTTATCCGCCTGCGGCGTCTACATCCCTGACCGCTCGCCGCGGGATTGTGCTCGCCCTGCGGGCTGCGCATTCCCCTACTCCTCGCCGGAGAGGCCCTTGCAAAGCTACATAATGGCTCCGCCACTTCGTGGCTGTTTTTTTTCGCTGTCCTGCCCTTACGAGAGCAAGCTCTCGACGGTCAGCCCATCAAAAAAAAACATCGCAGCAAAAACTGCGATGCCATTATTCCGCTTTGCGGTGAGGGGGGGATTCGAACCCCCGGTACGGTAAACCCGTACGTCAGTTTAGCAAACTGGTGGTTTCAGCCACTCACCCACCTCACCAAACACCCTCAAACGTGGTTTCCCACGAAGGGACTGCAAATATAGGTAAATAATCCGTTTACGCAAAAATAATTAGAAGCAGTAGCCTACCGTCAGGGTGAGGGCGCTGGCAGACACACGATTCACAATATCCCCCTTGTTGAGGTTCAGGACTCCGACATTATAGTGGAAGCTGACATCCAGGTTCCATATCTTGCAGCCTGCACCGACGCGAACACCGACATCCGGAGCGACCTTCACGCTCTTTGCGCTGTTCACGGCCATAAAAGCTCCGAGCGAAATATATGCGGGATCTAAAAGATACAATTCCATGTCGGCAGGGACGGCAATAGAGATCCTGGGGATATAATCGATTGATTTGAGAGTGTAGAGACCGTCCAGGCCCATACGGAAAGCCACAAGATGAGACTTGCGATACCTTGCGCCAGTGGAAATGACCACTCCCGGCTTGAACAGCTTGTCTTCGGAAGTAGTGACCATAGCACCGCCGGCCCCGGCTTCAAACTCCCAGCCCTTCTCAAAATCTTCCCTGTCGGGAACATTGACATATTTTACAGCGCCGCCGGCATTGCCGCTGCCAAGCGTGCCGCTGTCCCGCAGGAAACTCATGAACTCACCGGCCTGCATGGCTCCCAGGTGACGATTACGGATGGCGCCGCCACGGTCCACCACAACGAAGTAGGGGATTTGCACCTCCTTGCGGCAGAAACGCTCCTGATAGGCAGCGCCGGTCGGAGTGTCGATATCGACCATGAGTATGTTATAGCCGCTCAGAGCTGAAGCGACACTGTCGACAGAGAATACATTCTGTTTCATGGCTTGGCAAGGCGCGCACCAGTCCGCGGTAAACACCAGCAGCACGGGCTTGCTTTTGTCAGGGATGTATTTCTGAGCCACTTTCTGTGCAGCCGCCGACAGCGACAGAACGCACATAAGGCATAATATGGCAACTTTTTTCATATCCGGAATTTTCCACAAAGATACTAAATAAATGTAAGAGACCGGTTCTGTTGGTTAGAACCGGTCTCACACACACATCACATTTAATTAAAAATCAGATTATTTCCTTGTACTGAACAGCACTCAGAAGTTTATCAAATTCCGACAGGTCGGAGCACTTGATCTTGATCATCCATCCCTCTCCATAGGGGTCGCTGTTGACCAGCTCGGGGGCGCCTTCCAAATTCTCATTCAGCTCCAGCACTTCGCCGCTCATCGGCATGTAAGCCTCAGCAACAGTCTTCACGGCCTCTATGTCACCGAATTTCTCACCCTGGGCGAGAGTCTCGCCAACGGTGGGGATATCAACGAAAACGATGTCACCAAGTTCGCTCTGGGCGAAATCAGTAATTCCGACAGTGGCCACATCGCCATCGAGGGCTACCCACTCGTGGTCTTTGGTGTATTTCAGTGTGACAGGAATGTTCATAATAATAGCTTATACGAGCGCAAATATAATAAAATTTGGTTAAACGTCAAAGCAATTTTAATGCCTGTTTTATCAAGTCCTCCAAAGAAGTGTCTTTTCCCTCCTTGACAAGCTTGTCAAGCACCTTTTCGACGGCTGATTTCGGGAATCCGAGCAGCACCAGGGCTGTTGCAGCCTCTTCCCGGTTGGGGTTGCCGCCAGCCACACCGACAAAGCTTGAGTCCTTCCCTCCTCCTTTCACGATCTTGTCTTTCAGCTCCAGCACGAGCCTCTGGGCGCTCTTCAGGCCGATTCCCTTGATGCTCTTTATCTTGTTGATGTCTTCTGCCACAATTGCAGCGGACAGCTCGTCGCTGGTCATAGAAGAAAGCACCATGCGGGCCGTGCTCGGGCCGATGCCGCTCACCGAGATCAACAGCTCGAACAAGCTGCGCTCATCCTTGGTACTGAAGCCGAAAAAGCCTTCGTCGTCTTCGCGGAGATAGTGGTAGAGAAACACCTTGACCTCGGAACCCACCCTGCTCTCGAGAGCCGAATAAGTCTGAAGGCTGATGAGGATGCGATAGCCGATGCCGCCCGCCTCGACGACCGCCTGAGCCGGGTTCAGCTCCTCCAGACGGCCCTTAATATAATCGTACATAAGTGCTTAAAATTGAATTCTAATACAAAAATATACTATTTTTGCGGATTATACCTTACGGGTACTTTGCAAAATGAATAAAGCAACAGCAGATTTTCGCAACCGGTTCCCTGCGCTCTCGCAGCAAGTCTATGGCAAGCCGCTAGTCTATTTCGACAATGCGGCCACCAGCCAGAGGCCGGACTGCGTCCTGGAGCTGCAGAAAACCATGACCGAAGAAGCCTGCGCCAACGTGCACCGCGCTGTGCACCGCCTGGCCATGGACGCCACCGAACTGTACCAGCAAGGCCGGCAGGCTGCTGCTGTCTTTATCGGAGCCCCAGTGGACGAAGTGGTCTTCACCAGCGGCACCACCGCCGCCATCAATCTGGTGGCAAGCTGCTACACCCGCCGTTTCTTGCACAAAGGAGACCGCATCCTCATTACCGAAGCCGAGCACCACTCCAACCTCGTCCCGTGGCAACTGGCCTGCGAAATATACGGCACCGAGCTGATTGTAGCGCCGGTGGAGCAGGACGGAAGTCTCGACATGGCCGCCTTCCGCAAGCTGCTGGAGAAGGATGTGAAACTGGTGGCCGTGGCCCACATGACCAACGTGCTGGGAGTGGAAAATCCGCTGGCAGAAATAATCGCCGCAGCCCACTCCGCGGGAGCGGTGGTGCTGGTGGACGGAGCCCAGGGTATAGTGCACAGCCACGTGGACGTACGCAGCCTCGACTGCGATTTCTACGCCTTCTCGGGCCACAAGATCTACGCTCCGACAGGCATCGGAATCCTTTATGGCAAACGCCACCTGCTGGAGGAGATGCCGCCCTACATGGGCGGAGGCGACATGGTCGACCGGGTGTCTTTCGAAAAGACTACCTACGGCCCGCTGCCGCTGAAGTTCGAGGCCGGCACCCAGAACATAGCCGCAGCAGCATGCCTGGCTCCGGCGCTGAAGTTGGCAGCCGAAGTGCAGAACGACGCTGCGCTGCAGGCCAATCTGGAAGCCACCGACCGACTGCTGGCAGAGCAGCTCGCCACAATAGAAGGCCTGCACTGCCCCAGTCTGGCCAATCCGCTCCGCAAAGGTATTTTCAGCTTCTGGATCGACGGGATCCACCCCACCGATGCTGCTGAAATAATGGACAAACTGGGAGTGGCCGTGCGCACCGGATTTATGTGCGCCGAGCCGCTGATAAGGAAATATACTCAGCACGGCATGATGCGTGCATCGCTGATGCCCTACAACACGCCCGAGGAGGTCGGCATATTCATGGACGCCCTCCGCCGTGCGATAAAAATGCTTAGATAGATGACCATTCAAGAAATATCAGAACAGATAGTCGAAGAATTTTCGGTGTTTGACGAGTGGCTCGACAAGTATGAATACCTGATCGAGACCGGCAAGCAGATGCCTGCCATCGCCCCGGAAGCCAAGACATCTGAGAACCTCATCGAAGGCTGCCAGTCACGGGTATGGCTCGACTGCCGCGAGGAGGACGGAGTGCTGCGCTTCACCGCCGACAGCGACGCCGTCATCACCAAGGGCATAATTTCCCTGCTGATCCGCGTATTCGACGGCCAGAAGCCAGAAGACATAGTCGCAGCTGACCTGTCTTTCATCGACCGCATCGGCCTGAAGGACAACCTCTCGCCCACCCGCGCCAACGGTCTGGTGGCAATGATAACGAAGATTAAAGCCTATGCGCTTGCCTTTTTGCAAAAAGAAGAAAATGGACAAGAATAAGACAGCCCTTGAAGCGAACATAGTGATGGCTCTCCGCCAGGTCTACGACCCGGAGATCCCTGTCAATGTGTACGACCTGGGCCTGATATACGAGATTGTTGTCGACGAGGACCATCGGGTCGACATTACCATGACGCTCACCGCGCCGAACTGCCCTATCGCAGATATCGTTGTCGACAGCGTGGCCACAGCCGTGCGCGACGTGCCGGGAGTGACCGACGTGGCCATCAACCTCGTCTTCGAGCCGGAGTGGAACAAAGACATGATGAGCGACGAGGCTAAACTTGAACTGGGATTGATGTAATATGATATACTTGCTGTTGGGAACGGATATGGGAGACAGGCGGGCCAATCTCGAGCGCGCCCGCGAGCTGCTCGAAAAGGAGCTTGGAGTCACATTGAAGTGCTCGGAGATCCTTGAGACTGAAGCCATCGGTTTCGACGGCCCGGCGTTCCTCAACCAGGTGGTCGCCTTCGACGACGAAATAGAGCCTTACTCCCTGCTGCAGATATGCCACGATGTCGAAGCCGCCATGGGCCGCAAGCCTCATAAAGCCCGCTACGACCACAGCGGTTACAGGATTTTCGAGCCCCGTATAATCGACGTCGACATACTCCACCTGAACGGTGTTTGCATGGACGAGCCGAATCTCACGATTCCACACCCTCAGGTTTTCAGCAGGCCCTTCGTCCAGCAGCTGCTGGCAACGCCCATTAAATGACAATTATTAATTTTTCAACAAATATGACACAGGAAGAAGTTTTCAAAAATCTTACGGCTCACTGCAAAGAATATGGTTTTGTATTCCAGAGCAGCGAAATCTATGACGGTCTGAGCGCCGTTTACGACTATGGCCAGAACGGAGTAGAACTCAAGAACAACATCAAAAGATACTGGTGGGAAGCCATGACGCGCCTCCATGAGAACATCGTGGGTATCGACAGCGCCATCTTCATGCACCCCCGCATCTGGGAAGCCAGCGGCCACGTAGCAGCCTTCAATGACCCTCTGATCGACAACCGCGACTCTAAGAAGCGCTACCGCGCCGACGTCCTCATCGAGGAGTATCTTGCCAAACTGGAAGACAAGATCAAGAAAGAAGTGGAGAAAGGCCGCAAGAAATTCGGCGACAGCTTCGACGAAGCCCAGTTCCTCGCCACCAATCCCAACGTGCTCCGCACCCAGGCCAAATGGGACGAAGTACATGGTCGCATGGTCAAGGCTCTCAACGACAACGACCTGAACGAGATGCGCCAGATCATCATCGACAGCGACATCGTATGCCCCATCAGCGGCACCAAGAACTGGACAGAAGTGCGCAAGTTCAACCTGATGTTCTCTACCCAGCTGGGTAACATCAGCGGCGAGGACGGCACCATCTACCTGCGTCCCGAGACCGCCCAGGGTATCTTCGTCAACTACCTCAATGTGCAGAAGACCGGCCGCATGAAGATTCCGTTCGGTATCGCACAGATCGGTAAGGCCTTCCGCAACGAGATCGTAGCCCGCCAGTTCATCTTCCGCATGAGGGAGTTCGAACAGATGGAGATGCAGTTCTTCATCCAGCCCGGCACCGAACTCGACTGGTTCGCAAAATGGAAAGAAACCCGACTGAAATGGCATAAGGCAATGGGTCTCGGCGACGAGAAATACCGTTTCCACGACCACGACAAGCTGGCCCACTACGCCAATGCAGCCACCGACATCGAGTTTGAATTCCCCTTCGGATTCAAGGAGCTCGAGGGTATCCACTCACGTACCGACTTCGACCTTGGCAACCACCAGAAATACAGCGGCCGCAAGATCCAGTATTTCGACCCTGAGAAGAACGAGAATTACACCCCCTACGTCATCGAGACTTCTATCGGCCTCGACCGCTGCTTCCTCGCAGTGCTGTCAAGCTCATACCACGAGGAGAAGCTTGAAAACGGCGAAGAGCGCGTAGTCCTGAGCATCCCTGCAGCCCTCGCACCGGTGAAAGCCGCTATCCTGCCGCTGGTCAAGAAAGACGGCCTGCCCGAGAAGGCACGCGAGATCATGGACATCCTCAAATTCGACTTCAACTGCCAGTACGACGAGAAAGACTCTATCGGCAAGCGCTACCGCCGTCAGGACGCTATCGGAACCCCGTTCTGCATCACTATCGACCACGATACCCTCAATGACAACTGCGTCACCATCCGCGAGCGCGACACAATGAAGCAGGACAGAATAGCAATCGACAGGCTGCACGATATCCTTCAGAGTCAAACTTCTATGACAAGTCTGCTTGTTAAAAATTAATTTGTTTTTTATATTTGTGAAAACCGGCTATAAACAAACCAATTAAATACAAAAACACAATGGGCAAATTTGTTATTAAGCTCCGCACTAACGGAGACGTTCAGTTCGACCTCAAGGCTGCTAACGGCCAGGTTATTCTCACAAGCCAGGGATACAAATCAATGGACGGCTGCCTCAACGGCATCGCTTCTGTTAAGAAAAACAGCCTTGATGACGCCCGTTTCGAGCGCAAACAGGCTAAGAACGGCAAGCCTTACTTCAACCTCGTAGCTACAAACGGCCAGGTTATCGGCACCAGCGAGATGTATTCTAACAACTCTAACATGGAGAACGGTATCGCTTCTGTTAAGAAGAATGCGCCGACTGCAGAAATCGTCGACAAGACCAAATAGCAGCCCGTTAATCCGTAATTAATTGCATAAAACACAGACTGTCAGTCGGCAGTCTGTGTTTTTTATTACCTTTGCGGCACAAATAATACTAATTGTATGAAATTCACTCGTGTATTCGACCTCCTCGACAACCTCGAGCAACTCTGCCCCGAAAAAGAGGATTATCTTTCTAAACGTGTTAATGGTCAATGGGTTAAGTATAGCGTAAAAGAATACGTCCGCCTTTCTCATGCCACTGCCAGAGCATTCCTCGCTCTCGGTCTGAAGCCCGGCACAAGGATCATCAGCATCATGAAGAACCGTCCGGAATGGAACTTCGTCGACATGGGCTGTGCCCTTGCCCGCATGGTCCACACTCCCGTATATCCTACCCTCAGCGCTGAAGAGTACCTCTATATATTCAACCACTCTGGAGCCGAGCTCATCCTCATAGGTAACCCTCTGTTATACAAGAAGATAGCCCCCGTTGTAGAGCAAATGGACACTCCTGCCAAGGTGGTCCTCATCGACGACAGCGACAGCGTATACTGCTTCAAGCAGCTGCTGGAAGAGGGAGAAAAGGACAAAGACGCTCTCGAGGCCATCATCAGCGACAACATCAAGAACACCCCTAAAGACGAGTTCTTCACCCTCATATATACTTCAGGAACTACAGGCAAGCCCAAAGGAGTCATGCTGAGCCACTACAACCTGCTCTTCGACTCTTACGGACACGCCGTGCGCCAGACTTATGGTGTAAACCACAAGATGATTTCGTTCCTGCCGCTCTGCCACGCATACGAACGCACAATGAACTACGAATACCAGATGCTCGGCATCAGCATCTGCTATGCGGACATGAACACCTTCGCAGCAGACCTTAAAGCCAGCAAGGCCGACGGTTTCTGCGCCGTCCCGAGAGTTATCGAGATAATGTACGGCAAGCTCGAAGCCGCCCGCAACAGCCTCAAAGGCTTCAAGGGCTTCATCTACAACCGCGCATGGAACTTCGCCAACAACTACGACAACTATAGCAAGAGCCCCATCTACAAATTCCGCCGCAACCTCTTCGACAAGCTGGTCTACAGCAAGTGGCGCGAGAATCTCGGCGGCCAGAGCGAATTGCTGGTTGTTTCCGGCGGCAGCTCCATCCGTGCCCGCATGCTCCGCTGCCTCACCGCAGCGCACATCAATTGCTATGAAGGATACGGAATGACCGAATCATCTCCCGTCATCACCGTCAACAGCCCTGTGGACCACATCCAGGTAATCGGTTCTGTAGGAACTCCTATCGACGGCACTGAGCTGAAGTTCGCTGACGACGGCGAAATCCTCACCAAAGGCCCTCATGTGATGCTTGGATACTACAAAGCTCCGGACCTCACCGCTGAGATTATCGACAAAGATGGCTTCCTGCACACCGGCGATATCGGCTTCCTGCTGGACGGCAAATACCTAAAGATCACCGACCGCAAGAAAGAGATTTTCAAACTTTCAAACGGTAAATATGTTGCTCCGCAGGTTATCGAGACCAAGCTGAAAGACACCGACCTGTTCACTAACTGCATGGTTGTCGGCGAGAACGAGAAATTCGCTTCTGCAATCCTTATTCCTTCATTCCCCAAGCTCGAAGCATATGCCGCAAGCAAGAAGATTGAATATAAGGACAACGCCGACCTGCTTCAGAACAAGGATATCCTGAACTATCTGCACGAAGAAGTCAACAAAGTCAACGAGAGCCTCGCTCCTCACGAGCAGATCAAGCGCGAGCGCTATATCGACGCTGAATGGACTCCTGACAACAAGATGTTGAGCCAGACCCTCAAGCTGAAACGCGCCAACATTTTCGCACGCTACAAGGACATTATCGCTGAGATCTATCAGTAACGTTCCACGTGGAACTATCAAAGAATTAAACCGATGAAACGCAGTTTGATTATTGCGCTGACGGCTGTATTTGCTGTCTTGTCGCTGCCAGCATGCGGGCCGAAAGTGGTTGACGAGCCCGAGCAGATGCTGTTCATAGACACACAGTACACCGAAAGCCCCTTTGCCAAAGACGAGAATATTGTCAAGTTCAACGGCAAGTATTTCATGTATTATTCTGCATACTACCCTGACAAGAACGGTGTCAACAGATTATGTGTGGGAATAGCAGAAAGCGATGATCTGACGAACTGGACAAGGGTTTCCCAGCTTCTTCCTGAGCAGGAGGCTGAGACCAACGCCATCTGCGCTCCAGGCGCAATAATCCGCAACGACACGCTGCATCTCTTTTACCAGGCTTACGGTAATTTCGGCACGGAAACCATCTGCCACGCTACTTCCGTGGACGGTATTAATTTCGACCACGACCCTACCAATCCGGTATTCACAGCTACCGGAGCGTGGAACTGCGGCCGCGCGATAGATGCAGAGGTAGTAGAGTTCAACGGAAAGTATTTTATGTATTTCGCAACGCGTGATCCTGCCAAGGAAATACAATTCCAGGGAGTAGCAACGGCCAACAAAAACTCAGGACTGCATGCTGGTGACTGGACTCTGCAGCTTGACGAAACCATCCTGAAGCCGGAGCTGCTTTGGGAAGGACAGTGCATAGAGGGCGCTACGACAATAGTCCGCGGCAACACGCTTTACATGTTCTACGGCGGGGCATACAACCGCTCTCCCCAGATGATCGGAGTGGCCACCAGCAAAGACGGCATCCATTTCAAACGAATGTCTGACGAACCTTTCCTTCGTAACGGCGAGCCGGGAAGTTGGAATGAACTGGAGTCAGGCCATCCTGATATTTTTGAAGACGAAGACGGCACCACCTGGCTGTTCTACCAGGGGTTCAACAAAGCCGACAACAGTTGGGAGATTTCTAAGATCCGGGTGCTCTGGAAGCGAGGCAAGCCCTACCTTCCGAAATGAACCAGCAGCACAGAAATGTCTGCAGGCGAAACGCCGGAAATGCGTGAAGCCTGCGCAATGGTGCGCGGACGGTAACGCTCCAGCTTGATACGGCACTCTATCGAGAGGGCCGTTATTTTTGAAAAATCATAATTCTCAGGGATGCGGATGTTCTCCAGACGGAGAATCTTGTCGGCCAGCTTCTTCTCACGGTCGATATAGCCCTGATACTTGATGGCAATCTCGACAGCCTCTACCACCTCGTCTGCCCGGTCTGCATCAATGCCACAAGACGACAGTATGCCGTCTATATCTACAAATGTTCCCCGTGGAACACTTGCTTCAAAATCTTTGATGTTCACGAAAGGCCTGGTCAGAAGCTCGGCCAGTTTCTTACGGGTCTCTATCGGCGCAGAGCCAACCTTCTCTAGATAAGGGTTGACATCGTCCGGCTTGATGGAAGTCGTGCAGATCTCATCCTTCAGCTTGCCGACTGCGTAGTACTTCGTCAGCATATTCTCATACCTCTCCTTGCTGGCCAGTCCGATCTCATATCCTTTCTGGGTCAGACGGAAGTCGGCGTTGTCTCCGCGGAGCAGGATCCGGTACTCGGCCCGGGAGGTAAACATGCGGTACGGCTCGTCCACTCCCTTGGTAATTAAGTCGTCTATCAGGACGCCTATATAAGCCTCGTCCCTCTTGAGAACAAATTCAGCGCCTTCTCGAAGGGATATCGCAGCGTTGATACCTGACATAAGTCCCTGAGCAGCAGCCTCTTCGTAGCCTGTAGTGCCATTCACCTGACCGGCCAAAAAAAGACCTGAAATAATTTTACTTTCGAGGGTTGCCTTGAGCTGGACGGGGTCGAAGTAGTCATATTCCACCGCATAGGCCGGGCGGAAGACTTTTATATGCTCGAAACCTTCAATCTCCCTAAGCGCCCTTATCTGGACATCAAAGGGCAGCGAAGACGAGAAGCCCTGAAGATAATATTCATTGGTGGTCCACCCTTCCGGCTCGAGGAAGAGCTGGTGGCTGTCCTTGCCGGCGAAGGTGCGGAGCTTGTCTTCTATCGACGGGCAGTAGCGCGGACCGATGCCCACTATCTTGCCGGTGAAGAGCGGGCTCTGGTCGAAACCGCTGCGAAGGATCTCATGCACCCTTTCGTTTGTGTGTACAATATAGCAGTCTTTCTGGACACCCTTGGCTTGGATGGCAGAAGGCTCCGGCATGAAAGAGAATCGGGCCGGGTTCTCATCGCCCTTCTGGACGGTCAGTGCGGAAAGGTCGATGGAGCGGGTGTCGATCCTCGGCGGAGTGCCGGTCTTCATTCGGGCCACCTTGATACCTTCGGCAGCCAACTGCTCTCCGAGTCCGAAGCTCGACAGCTCGCCGATGCGGCCGCCCACCGTGGTCTGCTGGCCGATGAACAGCTTTCCGTTAAGGAAGGTTCCGGCGGTTATTATGACAGCACGGGCACTGAATGAAGTTCCAAGCTGGGTCTCTACTCCATATATCTTCTTGTCGCGGATGGTGAGCTTAGTGACTACGTCCTGCCATATGTCGAGGTTCTCAGTGTTCTCTAGCACCTGACGCCAGTTCAGGGTGTAGAGGGTCTTGTCGCACTGGGCGCGGGGACTCCACATTGCCGGACCCTTGCTCATATTGAGCATGCGGAACTGGATGGTGCTGCGGTCCGTCACTATGCCGGAAAAGCCGCCAAGCGCATCTATTTCTCTGACTATCTGACCTTTAGCAATGCCACCTATGGCCGGGTTGCAACTCATCTGGGCGATGTTTCTCATATCCATCGTCACCAGAAGCACCTTGGCTCCCATCCGCGCGGCGGCGGTGGCAGCTTCGCATCCGGCATGGCCTGCGCCGACAACTATTATGTCGTAGTCGAAAGTCATTTCTGATCGCGTATTTCTTCGAGAAGGGCAAGCGCAGCATTCTCAGCGGCGCGCATCTGCTTCTGTTCGGTCTCGGTGAGGTCGTCATAACCGGTGAGGTGGAGCAGGCCGTGCGCAATCACGCGGTGCAACTCGCGGTCGAACCCTTCGCCGTATTCCTCTCCGTTGGCGCGGACAGTGTCGATGCTGATGAATATGTCGCCGTCAACTCGCTTCGATTCCTGGTCTTCCCGGTTGTCGAAAGTGATGATGTCGGTGTAGTAATCGTGGCCGAGGTACTGCTTGTTCATTTCGAGAAGATAGGCGTCGCTGCAGAAGACATAATTTATGTCGCCGATGGAATATCCGCTGCCAGCTGCAACTTCCTTTAACCAACGTTTTACGACTAGTTTGGAACGAAGATTGAAAGTAATATCTTCCGAAAAGAAACAGATCATAATTAAATAGTTAAACTTTAGATAAAATTTATACCTTTGCCCTTCTGAATTGCTAAATTTCAGCGCAAAAGTAATAAAATTAACTATAACGTAATATGTCAAAAGTAACTGTTATCGGCGCCGGAAATGTGGGTGCCACCTGCGCAAACGCAATCGCTCACCTCAACTGTGTAAGCGACATCGTATTGATTGATATCAAGGAAGGTCTTTCAGAGGGCAAGGCCATCGACATGATGCAGACTGCAAAGCTTTATGGCTTTGACTGCCGCATCAAAGGTGTAACCAACGACTATGCAGCAACGGCCGGCTCAGACGTCGTTCTCATCACCTCTGGTATTCCGCGCAAGCCCGGCATGACCCGCGAAGAGCTCATCGGCGTCAATGCAGGCATTGTTAATTCCGTTATGAAGAATGCTCTCCAGTATTCTCCTGACGCAATTTTCATCATCATCGCCAACCCTATGGACACCATGACTTACCTGACTTACAAGACTTCAGGTCTGCCTAAGAACAAAGTTATGGGTATGGGTGGCCAGCTCGACAGCAGCCGCTTCACTTACTACCTCAGCCAGGCTCTCGGCGCAGCCCCGAGCGACGTTGAAGGTATCGTAATCGGCGGTCACGGCGACACCACTATGATCCCGCTCATCAGCAAGGCTACCTACAAGTCACAGCCTGTCACCAAGCTCCTCAGCAAGGAAGCTGCCGACAAGGTTGTTGCTGACACAATGGTTGGCGGAGCAACTATCACCGGCCTCCTCGGCACCAGCGCATGGTACGGCCCCGGTGCTGCTGCAGCCACTATGGTCAAGTCTATCATCCTCGACCAGAAGAAGATTTTCCCGTGCTGCACAGCTCTGGAAGGCGAATTCGGCCAGAACGACATTTGCATCGGCGTTCCCGCTGTACTCGGCAAGAACGGAGTCGAGAAGGTTGTAGAAATTGAACTTAACGAAGAAGAGAAAGCTGCTTTTGCAAAGAGCGCCGAGGCTGTTTCAAAGACAAACAAGGTGCTCAAGGACATGAACCTCGTTAAATAACGACGGGTAACTTCTCAACACATTTTATCAACAATTATTTTGTTGAAAAAATTTTTCTTTCTAACTTTACACACCGTACAATCTTAGAAATAGAAAAAAATTAAATAAGATGGAAGTTAAGAAATCACCTAAAGCAGACCTTTCCAGGACCGTGACACTGTTCCGCGAAGTCGGTTTCATCATTGTCCTTGGTCTCGTTCTGCTGGCCTTTGAATGGCAGAGCAAAGAGAAAAAAGAATCTATCTTCGATCAGCAGGAGTCTGTAATCATCGAGGAAGAAATCATCCCTATCACTCAGGAAGAGCAAACTCCTCCGCCTGAGATGCCCAAGATCCCTGTCCTTTCAGATGCTATCGATATCGTTGATGACAACATCCAGGTTGATGACGCCGTGTTCTCATTCGAGGATGACGCTTCTCTTGGTGTTGAAATCATGGACTACATCGAGACCGTTGAAGAGGAAGAGGTTGAAGAGGAAGCCATTCCGTTCGCATTGGTTGAGAACAAGCCCACATTCCAGGGTGGTGATGCAAACACCTTCTCAAAATGGGTGAACTCTCGTCTTGAATATCCCGAGATTGCCAAGGAAAACGGTATCCAGGGTCGTGTTACTCTCCAGTTCACGGTTAACACCGACGGTTCAGTAAGTGACGTCAAGGTGCTCCGTGGTGTGGACTCATCTCTCGACAAGGAAGCCGTCAGGGTTGTTTCAAGCTCTCCGAAATGGAAACCGGGCATGCAGCGTGACAAACCTGTCCGCGTAACTTACACCTTCCCCGTAATCTTCCAGCTCCGCTAGTACTTCACAACACTATAATAAAAGAGAGGCCCAATCCTGAGCCTCTCTTTTTTATTGTTACCAAAGGAAATTATTGAAGGGGTAACGGCCAGCGTGGATTTCGCTGACCATCTTGTAGATATCGTTCCGCAATTTGTCGATGCCGATCTTATCCTTTGCGCTGATAAAAATGCACGGAGTATGCTCCTTCGCAATCCACATACTCTTCATCTCATCCAGAGTATAATTGCGAAGCGTCTTCTCATCCAAGCTGAACTCATCATACTCCTCGTGCTGATAAGCATCAATCTTATTGAACACCATAAGACACGGCTTGTCGCCAGCCCCTATATCCCGCAGCGTCCGCTCCACCGTCGCAATCTGATCCTCAAAGCCAGGATGTGAAATATCCACCACATGCATCAGAATATCACTCTGACGCACTTCGTCCAGAGTACTCTTGAACGATTCGATAAGCTGTGTGGGCAGCTTCCTGATGAAACCGACAGTATCGCTCAGCAAAAACGGCACATTCTCAATGACAACCTTGCGGACAGTAGTATCCAGCGTTGCGAAAAGTTTGTTCTCCGCAAAGACATTGCTCTTGGAGAGCAGATTCATAAGCGTACTTTTGCCCACATTGGTATAGCCCACAAGTGAAATGCGCACCATCGAACCTCGGTTGCCGCGCTGCGACTCCATCTGCCGGTCGATCTTGCGCAGCTGCTCCTTCAGGCGAGTAATCTTGTCGAGGACGATACGGCGGTCGGTCTCCAACTGGCTCTCGCCGGGACCCCTCATGTTGATACCGCCTCGCTGACGCTCAAGGTGAGTCCACATACCTGTCAGACGCGGATATAGATATTGATACTGTGCGAGCTCGACCTGAGTCTTGGCATAAGCCGTGGCGGCTCTCTGCGCAAAGATGTCGAGGATAAGGCCAGTACGGTCGATTACATTGACCTTGGTCTCCTTCTCGATATTGCGCATCTGCGAAGGCGTCAGCTCGTCGTCGAATATGATATAGTCGACTTCGTGCTCCTGGACGTACTGCTTGATCTCTTCGAGTTTGCCTGTGCCGAAATAGAAGCGGGTGTTGGGATGGTCGAGGCGCTGGGTAAAGCGGCGCAGCGTCGTAACTCCGGCCGTCATGGCCAGGAATTCGAGCTCATCAAGGTATTCAGTAGCCGTCCGCTCACTGTCCTTGTCCCTAACAACCGCTGCTAATACGCCAGTATCCATATCAGTCACAAATATAAACAATTAATGCAATAACGCCCTTGTGGGCTTCAGGAGCTGTTGCTAGAGGGCTTAACATAAAAGCCCTTTGGCAACACTCCTTCCACCACAGGCGGAGGGCGTTATGAAATAAACGATTTTACTATTGATACGACTGTATCGGGCTGTTCGATGAAAGAATTGTGGCCGCTGTTTGCGACAATTTCAAAGCGCACCTTCGGGAAAGACTCCTTCATTTCCAGGATCTTCTCCATCGGCATGAAATTATCGTGATCACCCATGATAGCCAGAACCGGCATACCCGGATCCTTCATGAAATCACAACTGTCGCCACGCTGCATCATACCCTTCAGACAAGAAACAATCCCCTCCGGATCATGCGTGTCACAAAGCTCCACTGTCTCGATGATCTTATCGTCGCAACGACGCAGATTCTCCGAATAATACATCTTCGGAACCGCAGCTTCGGCAATCGACATGAGCCTGCCCGCATGAATATCATCAATCTCGCGAGCCCTGTCCGCAGCCTTCGCAGCCGGATCAGGATAAGGATTGCTGTGGATCAGCATCAGCCCCTCGACACACTCCGGAAACAACTTGCAGAACGCCAGAGCAGCATAACCACCCATAGAATGACCACCGATATAAACCTTCTCCACACCACACTTATCAAGCACACCCTTCACCGTAGTCGCCATGAAATCCATGGTATTTACAGGCGCGCCACAAGATAAACCGTGGCCAGGAAGATCGATAGTGATAACTCTGCAGAAATCCTTGAGAACATCGGCAAATTCGTTCCACACATACATAGTCTCGAGATAGCCATGAAGCAAGATGAGAGTCTTGTCGCCCTTGCCAGAGTCATTGATGTGGACGGGGACATTGCCGGCCGTTGCAAAAAATTCCATATCGGTATTTTTTATCGCCGCAAAATTACAAATTATTCAAAAAAAGTTAGGATATTTGTAAGAATCGAAATACTAACAAACTCAACTATAATGATCGAATTGAAATCACAAGTCCCCGATGGACCGTTGGCAGAAAAATGGACCAACCATAAGGCGCACATCAAAGTTGTCAGCCCTGCCAACAAGAAGAAACTCGACATCATCGTCATCGGCACCGGACTCGGAGGCGCATCGGCCGCCGCCACCCTTGGAGAACTTGGATACAACGTTAAGATTTTCTGCATCAGCGACTCTCCCCGCCGCGCCCACTCAATCGCAGCCCAGGGAGGTATCAACGCCGCCAAGAACTACCAGAACGACAATGACTCCATCTACCGTCTTTTCTACGACACCATCAAGGGCGGTGACTATCGCAGCCGCGAGGCCAACGTCTACCGTCTGGCCGAAGTGAGCAACAACATCATTGACCAGTGCGTAGCCCAGGGCGTTCCTTTCGCAAGGGATTACGGCGGACTGCTCGACAACCGCTCGTTCGGTGGTGCACAGGTAAGCCGTACCTTCTATGCCCGCGGCCAAACCGGCCAGCAGCTGCTTCTCGGAGCATACGCCGCCCTCAACCGTCAGGTTGCCAAAGGCAAGGTGCAGAGCTTCCCGAGGCATGAAATGCTCGATCTCGTTGTAATCAACGGTGAAGCCAAAGGCATCATCGCCCGCGACCTCACCACCGGCGAAATCAAACGTTTCGGCGCGCATGCAGTAGTTCTGGCCACCGGCGGCTATGGAAACACCTACTTCCTCAGCACCAACGCCATGAACAGCAACGGTTCTGCCGCAATGCAGTGCTACCGCAAAGGCGCCTGCTTCGCAAACCCCTGCTTCGCACAGATCCACCCGACCTGCATCCCCGTGCACGGCGACCAGCAGAGCAAGCTTACCCTTATGTCAGAGTCTCTGCGTAACGACGGCCGCATCTGGGTTCCCAAGAAGCTCGAAGATGTGGAAGCCATCCGCAAGGGCACCAAGAAACCCAGCGACATTGCTGAAGAAGACCGCGACTACTACCTCGAGCGCAGATATCCTGCCTTTGGAAACCTCGTTCCCCGCGACGTGGCTTCAAGGGCCGCCAAAGAGCGCTGCGATGCCGGCTACGGCGTCAACGAGCAGGGACTGGCCGTGTTCCTCGATTTCAAGACCTGCATGGAGCAGAAAGGCCGTGCATATATCGAGGAAAAATATGGAAACCTCTTCCAGATGTACGAGGAAATCAACGACGTAGACCCCTACAAGGAGCCTATGATGATTTTCCCGGCCATCCACTATACAATGGGCGGCCTCTGGGTTGACTACAACCTGCAGACCACCATCCCCGGCCTCTACGCCATCGGCGAAGCCAACTTCTCTGACCACGGTGGAAACCGCCTCGGCGCTTCAGCCCTCATGCAGGGTCTGGCCGACGGTTATTTCATCCTCCCTTACACTATCGGCGATTATCTGGCCAAGAAGATCCAGGAGCCCAAGGTTGACACCAACGCTCCGGAGTTCGCAGAAGCTGAGAAGGCTGTGAAGGAGAAAATCGACAAGCTGTTCTCAATTAAGGGTAAACGTACTGTCGACAGCATCCACAAGGAGCTCGGTCTCATCATGTGGAATAATGTCGGCATGGCCCGTAATGAAGCCGGTCTGAAGAAGGCTATCGAGGAAATCAGGGCTCTCAAGAAGGAATTCTGGACAAACGTCTTTGTTGACGGTGAGAATTCTCACTTCAACCAGGAGTTGGAGAAGGCTCTGCGTGTTGCTGACTTCCTTGAGATCGGAGAACTTATGGCTATCGACGCTCTGAACCGCAAAGAGTCTTGCGGCGGTCATTTCCGCGAGGAGATGCAGACTGAAGACGGCGAGACCAAACGTGACGACAAGAACTTCATGTATGTCGCTGCCTGGGAATACAAGGGCGAGGACAAGGATCCGGAGCTTCACAAAGAACCGCTTGAATTCAAATATTGCACAGTTGCAACCCGTAACTATAAAGACTAAGGAACTATGAAATTCACATTGAAAATATGGCGTCAGAAAAACGCTAAGGCTAAAGGTCATTTCGAGACTTACGACATTGACGGCATCTCTCCTGATACCTCTTTCCTCGAAATGCTCGATATTCTCAACGAGAAGCTTGTGAACGCAGATATCGATCCTGTATCTTTCAGCAAAGGTTGCAAGAGCGCTGAGGGTCCTGTAAGTTTCGACCATGACTGCCGCGAAGGCATCTGCGGTGCATGCTCTCTGTATATCAACGGCCGTGCACACGGTCCTGAGAGCGGAGTAACCACCTGCCAGATGTATATGCGCAAATTCAAGGATGGCAGCACCATCACTATCGAACCCTGGCGCAACAACGGTTTCCCTATCATCAAAGACCTGGTTGTTGACCGTCGTGCTTATGACAAGATCCTCCAGGCTGGTGGTTTCATCAATGTTAATACAGGCGGTGTGCCGGATGCCAATGTTATTCCTGTCAATAAGGATAATGCTGAGGAGAGTATGGATGCTGCGGCTTGCATCGGCTGTGGTGCCTGCGCTGCTACTTGCAAGAATGGTTCAGCTATGCTGTTCGTTGCTGCAAGAGTCAGCTCTCTGGCTCTTCTTCCTCAGGGTAAGGTTGAGGGTGCTCGTCGTGCGAAGGCTATGGTTGCCAAGATGGATGAACTTGGTTTCGGCGCCTGCACTAATACTCGTGCCTGCGAGATGGAATGTCCTAAGAAGATCAGTGTGAGCCATATCGCTCGTCTGAACAGGGAATTCCTGAAGGCTAAATTCAAAGATTAAGATATCTTTTATGAATTAGAAAAGGGCAGGAGTTTTTCCCGCCCTTTTCTTTTAATATTCGTTGATTTCTTGTTAAGACGATGCTGATATTATGTGGATAAATTTTGATAAAAATCGAGACTTTTCAACAACATAAAAATATCCTTCAGAAAGTAAAATCTAGTTATTGAAAAATATAAACACTGCAATCAACATCGTTAAAATCTAAAATCGTATCTACAAATACATATAAAGCCTATTTAAACATTTATAAACACTATCAACATCCAATAATAAACATCATAGATTTTTTTAAAAAAGTATAAATGATAATTATTGATTGTTTGTTTAAATTTGTGTGTTGACACAGTTTTGATATGGCTATCGAGTATTACAATCCGAGGGAGGAGTCGCAGATTAAAGATAAGGACTTCGACAATAAGATAAGGCCGCAGGATTTTACTTCGTTTCACGGGCAGCAGCAGATTATCGAGAAGCTTTCTATATATGTGAAGGCTGCCATGATGAGGGGTGAGGCGCTGGACCATATCTTGTTCCATGGTCCTCCTGGTCTGGGCAAGACTACTCTGGCGCACATTGTAGCCAATGAACTTGGTGTCAACATGAAGATTACTTCTGGTCCTGTACTTGACAAGCCAGGCGATCTGGCCGGCCTTCTTACATCGCTGGAGCCTGGAGATGTTCTGTTCATTGATGAAATTCACCGTCTGAGTCCTGTTGTGGAGGAATACCTTTACTCTGCTATGGAGGACTATGTCATTGATATAATGATAGACAAAGGTCCGGGAGCCCGCAGCGTCCAGATAAACCTCAACCCCTTCACACTTATTGGAGCTACTACCCGCAGCGGCCTTCTGACGTCTCCTCTCAGAGCCCGTTTCGGCATCCAGGAGCATCTCGAATATTATGACAGCGAAGTGCTTTCCAATATAGTAACCAGAAGTGCTGAGATACTTGGTATAGGTATAGATGCTGCAGCTGCTCGGGAAATTGCTCTCCGCAGCCGCGGTACACCTCGAATAGCGAACAGCCTTCTGCGACGTGTAAGGGACTTTGCTCAAGTGAAAGGCAGCGGAAGCATCGATCTTGATATAACCCGCATCACCCTCGATGCTCTGAATATCGACAAACGCGGTCTGGACGCTATCGACAACAAGATATTGACCACCATAATCGAGAAATTCAACGGCGGTCCGGTTGGCGCTGGTACAATTGCTACAGCTATAAGCGAAGATGTCGGAACGCTTGAAGAGGTATATGAGCCTTTCCTTATAAAAGAAGGATTTATCAACCGTACTCCCCGCGGAAGGGAAGCCACAGCGCTGGCGTATTCTCACCTAGGCCTTACCCGCGGCAGCAGGGAAGACGGCGGCAGCCTTTTCTAAATATTCTCGTTTATTTTCTGTAAAAGGAATACTGCCTCTGAAATTGTTTTCACAGGCGAAGATTTCATATACAGCTTATTGTCTTTCTCGGTAAGAGAGAAATTGAGTCCAGGCCGCTGGATGAAATTCAGAATCGCAGCAAAAACATCAGATTTATAATAGGCAGACAGCTGGTTGCTGACAAAATATGACAGCATAATACCCTTCTTCAGGACAATCTTTTCAAAGCCGAGTGAAATAGCCAGGCTGCGCAACCTTATTATATTAATAAGCTCTTCTGTCTGGACAGGCAGAGGACCGTAACGGTCTTCCATCTCCTCTTTGAAACCCTTCAGTTCCTCCTCAGTCTTCATAGAGTCCAGAGCCTTGTAGAGACGGATTTTCTCGGCAGGAATATTTATATAATCATCAGGGATTAGAGCCTGGATGTCGGTGTCGATGTGACAGTCATATATGAATTCAGTGCGGACAGACTTTCTGCCGCGCTTTTTATTGTCAGCCTCAGTAGCTTTTTCCAGCGCTCTTTCATATTCTTCATAAACACCAGCCTCCGTGCGGGCTTCTATCAGAGCCTCCTGAAGTATTTTCTGATAAGTTTCGAAGCCCATCTCGGCGATAAAACCGCTCTGCTCCGCACCCAGCAGATTGCCGGCACCGCGGATATCCAGATCCTGCATGGCTATGTTGAAGCCGCTGCCCAGATCGCTGAAAGTCTCGATGGCACGCAGCCTGCGGCGGGCATCGTCAGAAATTGAAGTCATCGGAGGCACTATCAGATAGCAGTAAGCCTTCCGGTTGCTGCGGCCCACGCGGCCACGAAGCTGATGAAGGTCGCTCAGACCGAAGTTCTGGGCCTGATTGATCAATATAGTATTGACGTTCGGAATATCTATGCCGTTTTCAATTATGGTTGTGCAGATCAGCACGTCATAATCACCGTCAATGAAATCTATTATCCTTTTTTCCAGTTCATCTCCGTCCATCTGGCCGTGGGCCACACAGGTGCGTATGCCGGGGCAGATGCGTCGTATTATATCTTCAACCGACAGAATGTCCTCCACCTTGTTGTGCAGGAAGAACACCTGGCCACCGCGGTCCACCTCTGTACGGATTATGTCGCGGATGGTGTCTTCATTGAAGTCTATCAGCTCGGTGGCGATGGGAATCCTGTTCGGGGGAGGAGTGCTGATGATGGAAAGATCCCTCGAGCCGAGCAGCGAGAACTGCAGCGTACGGGGGATAGGGGTGGCAGAAAGAGTCAGAGTATCGACATTGCTGCGCAAGCTGCGGAGCTTTTCTTTCGCCGAGACGCCGAACTTCTGCTCTTCATCCACTATCAGCAGACCGAGATCCTTGAAATGCAGATTCTTGTTGAGGATGCGGTGGGTACCGATAAGTATGTCAATCTTGCCGGCCGCCAGCCTCTCGCCGATCTCCTTCATCTGCTGGGCCGTCTTCTGCCGGCTGACGTATTCCACATTGCAGGGAAAATCCTTCAGGCGGCCGCTGAAAGTCTGGTAATGCTGAAGAGCAAGGATAGTTGTGGGCACGAGCAGCGCTACCTGCTTGCTGTCGCACACTGCCTTGAACGCAGCGCGGACGGCAATTTCGGTCTTGCCGAAGCCCACGTCGCCGCAGATAAGACGGTCCATCGGATGCGGGCTCTCCATATCTTCCTTGACGGCCACGGTAGCTTTCTGCTGGTCGGCGGTATCTTCATACATAAACGACGACTCCAGCTCCTGCTGCAGATAATTGTCGGGGCTGAAAGCAAAACCCTTCGAGGCCATCCTTTCGCTGTAGAGCTTTATGAGATCTGCGGCAATGTCTTTCAGCTTGGACTTGGTCTTATGCTTGAGAGTCTCCCAGGCCTTGGTGCCGAGCTTGTTGACCTTGGCCGGAGTGCCGTCGCCCGATTTGTATTTGCTGATGCGGTGGATGCCGTGGATGGAAACGAAAATCACATCTCCGTCGCGATATATGAGTTTCACCGCCTCCTGCACCTTGTCGCCGATAACCGTCTTCACCAGTCCGCCGAACTGTCCGATGCCATGGTCGATGTGCACCACATAGTCTCCGATGTTGAAGCTCATCAGGTCGTTTATGGTGAGTCGTTCTGCCGGAGCCACCTCGCGGCGCACCTTTATCTTATGGTAGCGCTCGAATATCTGGTGGTCGGTGTAATAACAGTTCTTGGAAACGCAGTCCACATAACCTTCGTGCAGCGAAATGTCCATGAAGGCCGGCGGGATTATAGCCTGCGAAGAAGAGAACTCCCGCAGCACCTGCTGCATACGGAACACCTGGTTGGGATTGACAGAAAGTATTTTGACCTTATAGCCCTGGGCCTGCTTCTCGGCGATGTCATGCACCAGAATTTCGAAATTCTTGTTGAAGACAGGCTGCGGCAGTGCCTTAACCTCGGCCGGCAGCATGCGCTTCTCAAACCCCGCCACGCCGAGTTTCTGCTCCACGAAGTCATTCTCCATCCACACGACGGTCTTGCCAGGC
>JAFZKU010000013.1 GCA_017551785.1 Bacteroidales bacterium
GGCGGAGTGGTCCACACCCATTCCACCTACGCCACCGCATGGGCGCAGGCAGGGCGTGACATCCCCAATATAGGCACCACCCATGCCGACTATTTCCACGACGACATCCCCTGCACCCGCGACATGAAGAAATCAGAGGTCTTCGGAGAGTACGAAAAAGAGACCGGCAATGTGATTGTAGAGCGCTTCAAGGGTATGAACCCCGACGACACGCCGGCGGTCCTGGTAAAGAACCACGGCCCCTTTGCCTGGGGTACCGACGCCGCCAACGCCGTTCACAACGCCGTAGTACTGGAGCAGGTTGCCAAGATGGCTTTCATCTCATCCACACTGCACATCCCCACCCTCGATGTGGTAAAGCATGTTCCTTCAATGAACAAGCACCTGATCGAGAAGCACTACAGCCGTAAACACGGCCCCGGAGCATATTACGGACAAAAGAAAAAATAGAAAACAGATATGAAAAAGACTTTATTCCTTTTGATGGCAGCTATAGTAGTTATTGCTGCGAGCTGCACCGGCAAGAAGGCTGCAGAAACCCTCAAAGTCGACCCCGCACTGTTCGAGGCTGTAGTTGACGGCAAGGACGTGCATCTTTACACTGTTGAAAACGCCAACGGCATGATAGTCCAGTTCACTAACTACGGCGCACGTGTCGTGTCTATCATCGTCCCTGACAAGAACGGCGAGCCTAAAGACGTCATCTGGGGCTTCGATTCTATCGAAGGCTATCTGACCGGCGACGCATTCTCAGGTCCTGTCGTTGGCCGCTACGGCAACCGTATCGCCAAAGGCGCCTTCACCATAGACGGCGTAGCATATCAGGTTGACCAGAATGAGAACGGCAACCACCTGCACGGCGGAAAGAAAGGCATCTATGCAGTGGTATGGGACTGCAAGCAGTACAAGAACGACAAGGGCGAGCCCGTAGTCGAGATGACCTACGACTCTCCTGACGGAGAGATGGGCTATCCCGGCAACATGAAGATCACTGTGATCTACACCGTTAAGAACGACAACTCGCTGGCCATCACCCACAAGGCTGTCACCGACAAGGCCTGCCCGGTTAACCTGACCTTCCACCCTTACCTCAACCTCCAAGGCACCAGCGAAGTCAGCTCTAACAGCCACATCCTCTATATCGATGCCGACACCTTCACTGCCACCGACCGTGCCCTCATCCCCACGGGCGAATTCACTCCGGTCGCAGGTACTGCCATGGACTTCAACACTCCCACCGAGGTGGGCAGCAGGCCTGACAGAAGCGTAGAGGCTATCGACATCGCCAACGGCGGTTATGACCAGAACTTCGTCCTCAACCATCCGGGCGACATGAGCAAGCCTTGCGCCACCATGTACGAGCCGGCCACCGGCATCTTCCTGGAGATCTTCACCGACCAGCCCGGCCTGCAGTTCTACTCAGGTCCTGCAATGAACGGCACGGATGTTGGTAAACGTGGTGACGTACACCACCGTTTCAGCGGCATAGCCCTTGAGACCCAGAAGTTCCCGGACGCTCCTAACAATCCTGAATTCCCGAACACTATCCTCCGCCCCGGCGAAGAATATGTTCACAACGCCATATATAAGTTCTCTACCAAATAAAAACTACGATGAAAAGATTTCTTTGGACCATTGCCTTCTTCCTTGTAGCCTTGCCTGCGCTTGCGCAGAACAACGAGGCGGTGCCGTTCAATGGACTTCTCGTTGATATGACCGGCAAAGGCATCAAGAATGTCAAGGTCGAAGTAAAGAACACAAACCGTTACACCCGCACCGACAAGAAGGGCCGTTTCGGTCTGACCAACATCACTCCTCAGGACACCCTGGTGTTCACCATCAAGAGACTGACCCATGAGGTTGAAGTCGGTGACGCCAAGAGTCTTAGGATAGTAATGGCTGATGAGAATACAGACGATTGGAAAGCTTCACAAGACGACGAACTCGTGGACTTCGGTTATATGTACGTCAAGAGACGTGAATACACCGGAGGCGCTTCCGGCCTGACTGAAGAGAACCTGAGTGGTTTCACCAATCTGGCAGAAGCCATCAACGCGCTCGTACCCAACGTCACCGTCAGCTCAGACGGCAGCGTGAACATCCGCGGCCAGAAGTCTCTGATGGCTTCCAACAATGCGCTGATACTGATGAACAATCAGGAGATAGGCTCTGTGCTGGACGTTAACATCTATGATGTCAAGAGCGTCGAGATATTGAAAGACGGCGAAGGATATGGCTCACGCGGAGCCAACGGCGTCATTATTATCAGGACCAAGTAAAACCGCTTTTATGAAAAGATTGATGCCGGCACTGCTGCTGTCGCTTCTGGCAGCGTGCAGTGCGCCGGAGAAAGTGGATTTTGTGGAGTACGTAAATCCGCTCGTGGGGACCATGTCCACCCACTCCCTTTCTACCGGCAACACCTATCCCGCCATCGCCCTGCCCTGGGGTATGAACTTCTGGACTCCCCAGACCGGCCGCATCGGGAACGGCTGGACCTATGTCTACACCGACAACAAGATCCGAGGTTTCAAGGAAACCCATCAGCCTAGCCCCTGGATCGGGGACTATGGCCAGTTCGCCCTCATGCCTGTGACCGGAACTCCGGCCTTCGACCAGGACGCCCGCGCGAGCTGGTTCTCCCACAAGAGCGAGATTGCGAAGCCATATTACTACAGCGTATATCTGGCCGACCACGATGTCACTACCGAGATCGCTCCGACCGAAAGGGCGGCCATCTTCCGCTTCACCTTCCCGGAGACTGACAGCGCCTTCGTGGTAATCGACGCTGTGGAGGGCGGTTCGGGCATCGAGATTGTCTCCGACCGCAGGATAGTGGGCTATTCAACCATGAACAGAGGTGGAGTGCCGGACAATTTCCGCAACTGCTTCGTAATAGAGTTCGACAAGCCTTTCACCTACAAGGCGACCTTTGCCGACGGCAAACTTTCCGAAGGCGTGCTGGATGCCGAGTCGGCACACGTCGGAGCCGTGATCGGCTTCGCCACTTCGAAGGGCGAGACGGTGCATGCAAGGGTGGCTTCTTCTTTCATCAGTGACGCCCAGGCCCTGCAGAATATGAAAGAGCTTGGCGACATGAACTTCGACGAAGT
The DNA here is from genome assembly GCA_017551785.1 of Bacteroidales bacterium. Lineage (GTDB taxonomy): Bacteria > Bacteroidota > Bacteroidia > Bacteroidales > UBA932 > Equibacterium. The sequence continues at coordinate 3,114 of JAFZKU010000013.1, forward strand.
TGCGGCAGCCGGCAAACAGGCTTGGAACGATGTGCTCGGACGCATCGAGGTGAGCGGCGAGAACGTCGACAACATGCGGACTTTCTATTCCTGCCTCTATCGCGCGCTGCTGTTCCCCCGCAAGTTCTATGAGATTACTGCAGATGGCGATGTGCTGCACTACAGCCCCTATAACGGCGAGGTGCTGCCGGGCTATATGTATACCGACACCGGCTTTTGGGATACCTTCCGCAGCCTGTTCCCCTTCCTCAACCTGATGTACCCTACCGAGGCTCTGCAGATGCAGGAAGGTCTGGTCAACGTTTATAAGGAGAGCGGTTTCTTCCCCGAGTGGGCTTCTCCGGGTCACCGGAGTTGCATGGTCGGCAACAACTCCGCCGCAGTGCTGGCCGATGCATATATGAAGGGCCTCAGGGTGGCCGAGCCGGAGCTAATGTTCGAAGGGCTGCTCCACGGCAGCAACGCGGTGCATCCGACTGTACGCTCAACCGGCCGCCTCGGTTGGCAGTATTATAACGAACTGGGCTATGTGCCGTACGATGTGGGCATAAACGAGAGCGTGGCCCGCACGCTGGAGTATGCATATGACGACTGGTGCATCTGGCAGCTGGCCAAGGCGCTGGGCCGTCCGGATGAAGAGGTGCAGCTGTATGCTCAGCGTGCCCTCAACTACCGCAACGTATTCGACAAGGAGAGCAGCCTGATGCGCGGTCGCAATGCAGATGGCAGTTTCCAGACCCCATTCTCTCCGCTGAAATGGGGAGACGCCTTCACTGAAGGCAACAGCTGGCACTACACCTGGAGTGTATTCCATGACCCGCAGGGGCTCATCGACCTGATGGGAGGCCGCGACAATTTCGTGACGATGCTGGATTCGGTGTTCACCGTACCGCCTCTGTTCGACGAGAGTTACTACGGCGGCGTGATTCATGAGATCCGCGAGATGCAGGTGATGAACATGGGCAATTACGCTCATGGCAACCAGCCTGCGCAGCACATAATCTATCTGTATGATTATGCGGGTGAGCCGTGGAAGGCACAATACTGGGTGCGCGAGACCATGCGCAAGCTCTACAGCGCCACTCCGGACGGATATTGCGGCGACGAGGACAACGGCCAGACTTCGGCCTGGTATGTGCTCTCGGCCCTGGGCTTCTACACCGTAGCTCCCGGCACGAACCAGTACATAATCGGCACTCCGCTGTTCAAGAAGGCTGTCCTGCATTTCGAGAACGGCAACAACCTTACCGTCGACGCTCCGGACAACGGCCCGGACAATTATTACATCGACTCGATGAGTTTCCGCGGCAAGCCCTGGACGAAGAACTACTTCGACCACTTCGACCTGATTCGCGGCGGCACGGTCAAGGTCCGTATGTCCTCAGAGCCAAACCACAAACGCGGCACCGCTCCCGACGACCTGCCATACTCATTCTCTAAAGAATAGTACAAAAACAAGAAAAGGGCTGATCCGTTATGGCGAACCAACCCTATCCCTGACCTAAACTAAAACTATGATAAACTTCGAGATGAGAAATAAGCAAGGACCGTGCCACAATTAGTCGCGGGCAACTCGAAGTTTTGCGAATTTCAGTAAAAGGGTTTTGGTAGTGCCGTCTTCGAACTTGACGACGGCTTTCATGCCGGCGCCTTCTCCGTCGAAGGACTGGATGGTGCCGAAGCCGAAGCGGTCATGTTCGACGCGCTGGCCTACTCGGAGGGAGGCGATGGGATCGGGAGTGAAGCCCGGAGTAGGAGTATGGCTGGCCGGACGAGAGGGGCCAGGAGCCGGAGCTGGACGCGAGTATTGCGGAGCCGGACGGGAAGTTTGCGCGGGCTTGCTGTATCCCGAAGAATTGTTCTGGCCATACACAGGACGGCCTTGCCCATATGACGGACCGTTCTGGCCATAGGATGAGCGGCTCTGCCCGTATGACGGGCTTCCACCGTAGCGGCTGCTGCCGAACTGTCTGGCGAATGCCGCGCCCATAGCTGCATTGGAAGCAGCCCTGGCGCCCGAGCGTGAAGGAACACTTCCTGTAAGGAAGCGGCTGTCGATCTCGCGGATGAAGCGGCTCACGTCATTGCTCTCGCTCTTGCCCCAGCGCATGCGGTTGCTGGCATACGAAAGCGTCACAACCTTCTGAGCCCTGGTGAGCGCCACATAGAAGAGCCTGCGCTCCTCTTCCACATCCGAAGGCGTAAGGTCTATTGAAGACGGGAATAGATTCTCCTCGAGTCCGACTATGAATACATACGGGAACTCCAGACCCTTCGAGGCATGCACGGTCATGAGCGCAATCTTATTGTTGTTGTCGTCATCCTGGCCGCTGTCGCGCTCCACAGCCGTCAGCAAAGTGATGTTCTCAACATATTCGGCGAGGTTGACGGTTATGTCGCCAATCAGCGAATCGTCGCCGTTGGCGCGGTCTTCTGTCTCCTCGTCTACATAATCCTTTATGCTGTTGAAGAGGGCTTCGACGTTCTGGAATTTTGAGAGGCCTTCAATGGAATTGTCTGCCTTGAAAGCAATCAGAGCCCCGGACTGGTTGCCGATTTCAAGCGCAAGCTCGTAAGCATCCGTCACAGCCATCTTCTGGTGCATTTCCACAATCATGGCCGCAAAACCCCTCAGCTTGTTAATGGCCGCTGCCTTGAGACCGCCGGCCGCCAGCTCCTGGTCGGGCAGCATTACAGAGTCGAGCATAGAGATGCCTTTGGAGGCCGCAAGGGCAGCCAGATAGTTGAGAGTGGTGTCGCCGATGCCTCTGGCGGGGAAGTTTACCACCCTGCGGAAAGCCTCGTCATCCAGCGGATTGATAACCAGCCTGAAATAGGCCAGCATATCCTTCACCTCGGCTCGGTCGTAGAACGAGAAGCCTGCGTAGATGCGATACGGCAGGTTGCGTTTGCGCAGGGCTTCCTCTATCGAGCGGGACTGTGCGTTGGTGCGGTAGAGGATGGCAAAATCGCTGTACTGAGCCTTTGCTGTGTAGATGCGGTCAACAATCTTTGCGGCAACCAGATAGCTCTCTTCCTGCTCGGTGAAGCCGTTCATTACTTCTATCTTCTCCCCTACGGCCTGCTCCGAAAAGCAGGTTTTCTCGAGCCTGTGTTCATTCTTTGCGATGAGACTGTTGGCAGCGTCTACTATGGTCTGGGTGGAGCGGTAGTTCTGCTCCAGACGGAATATCTTCGCCTCGGGATAATCTTTGTGGAACGTCAGGATGTTTTCCACACGGGCCCCGCGGAAGCCGTAGATGCTCTGGCTGTCATCGCCAACCACGCAGATGTTGCGATGCTGCGAAGCTAGCCTGCGGAGGATTATGTACTGGGCATAGTTGGTGTCCTGATACTCGTCCACCAGTATATAGCGGAAACGGCTGCGGATCTGCTCCAGCGCCTCGGGAAAATCCCTCAGCAGGATATTGGTATTGACGAGGATATCGTCGAAGTCCATGGCGCCGGCAATCTTGCACTTCTTGGCGTAGAGGCTGTAGATGTCACTGATGCGCCCCTTGCGGGCCATCTTGTCCTGCTCTATGGCTGTCGTAGTGTTGGCATAGATGGCAGCGGTGATCAGGTTGTTCTTGGCAGAAGAAATGCGGGAGGCAATTTCATTGGGCTTGTAGACCTTCTCGTCGAGCTCCAGCTCCTTGATGCACTGCTTCACCGCGGCGCGGCTGTCGGACTGGTCGTAGATGGTGAACTGCTGAGGATAGCCCAGCTGCTCGGCATAGTCGCGCAAGAAACGGATGAAGATGGAATGGAATGTTCCCATCCAGATCCAGCGGGCTCTGTTCTCCCCCACCAGGGCGGCGATGCGCTCCTTCATCTCATTAGCCGCCTTCTTTGTAAAAGTCAGCGCAAGTATCTCTGACGGGGCGGCTCCGCAGGCTATGGCATTGGCTATCCTGCAGGTAAGCACGCGGGTCTTCCCTGCACCCGCTCCGGCAATGATCAGGCAAGGGCCGTCGATGTTGCGAACCGCCTCAGCCTGAGCCTCGTTCAACTGGTCGAATATGTGATTTGCACTGCTTTCCATTGTATGCAAAGATAAGTTTCAAAAAAGCTAAAATCAAAGGTGATTTCTTCTTTTTTTATATGTATCTTTGCCGGATATTCTGAACAAATTATATATCAATTTTTTATATCAACTAATAATGTCAGAACAGATCAGATTAAAGAAAGGACTGGACATTCCCGTTGCCGGGGCAGCCTCTCAGACAATCGCTAAAACTGTATCTGCGGATATTGTTGCAATAAAGCCTACCGACTTCAGGGCTCTTGTCCCGAAGATGGTGGTAAAGGAGGGGGACCGAGTACTTGCCGGTGACCCTCTTTTTGTTGACAAGAACCGTCCGCAGGTATGTTTCTGTTCTCCTGTAAGCGGCGAAGTAGAAGCCGTCGTAAGGGGAGAGAAACGCAAGCTTCTCGCGGTTAGAGTAAAGGCCGACGGCAAAATGGAATACCGCCGCAAGAAAGCGGCAGTCCCTGCTTCCATGACCAGGGAGAAAGCAGCAGAACGCATGCTGGCTATGGGTCTCTGGCCGATGGTTATCCAAAGGCCTTACGGTATCGTCGCCAACCCGGACGACAGCCCCAAGTCAATCTTCATTTCGGCCATGGATACCGCCCCGCTGGCACCGGATTACGACTTTGTACTCCAGAATCGCTTTGACGACGTGCAGACAGGTGTCGACGTCCTCAGCAAATTCACCAAGGGCGGAGTTCACTTCAGCATGAATTATTACACCTGCCCGTCTTCAGATTTCAAGAAGCTCCGCGGAGTAATCTTCCACGAATTCGAAGGCAAGCATCCCGCAGGAAACGTAGGCGTCCAGATCAACCACATCAGCCCTATCAACAAGGGTGAAATAGTATGGACAGTCGACCTGCTGTCAGTAGCCATGATCGGCAAGGCTTTCAACGAGGGCATCTACGACGCCGCACGCCTTGTCGCAGTCACCGGTCCGGCAGCCAAGAATCCGGCCTATGTGAACGCAATCCAGGGTGCTCCTATGTCAGCGTTCGCTGACTTCTTCGACGCCGGCGAGAACGTCCGTCTGGTAAGCGGTGATATCCTCACCGGTGAGAACGTAGGCGCTGACGGTTTCCTCGGTTTCTTCGACAATCAGGTCACCATTCTCAAGGAAGGCGACTACTACGAGACCTTCGGCTGGTGCAAACCTTTCCGCACCAAAAAATTCAGCTTCTCTCACACTTACTGGAGCTGGCTTTGCAACCGAAAGAAATACAACATGGACACCAATACCAACGGCGGTCCGAGACCTTTCGTGGTTTCTGACGTTTACGGCAAGGTACTGCCCATGGATATCTACCCCGTCTATCTGGCGAAGGCCTGCCTGGCCAAGGACATCGAGAAGATGGAGAACCTCGGCATCTACGAGGTGCTGCCTGAAGACTTCGCCCTCTGCGAGTTTGTCTGCCCTTCAAAGAACAATATCCAGCAGATAATCAGCGACGGCATCGACCTAATGTTAAAAGAAATGGCTTAAAGATATGGGACTCAGGAAAACATTTGACAAATGGGAGCCCGCCTTCAAGAAGGGAGGCAAGCTCAGCGCATTCGGCTCATTCTTTGAAGCCTTCGAGACTTTCGTATACGTTCCGAAGACCGTAACGGCCAAGGGAGCTCATGTCCGTGACAGCATCGACCTCAAGAGGACGATGTCCGCCGTGATGCTGGCCCTGCTGCCCGCCATCCTCTTCGGTATGTACAACATCGGACTCCAGACCAGCCTGGCTTCAGGTTCTGCCTGGGGCTTCTGGCAGTGCATCTGGTTCGGCTTCCTCAAGCTGTTGCCGTTGTATCTCGTTTCTTACATCGTAGGTCTGTTCTTCGAGTGCCTTTTCGCCAACATCCGCAACGAGGAAGTCAGCGAAGGTTATTTCGTAACCGGCCTTATCATCCCTCTGATCGTGCCTGTGACTATCCCTCTGTGGATGCTCGCACTGGCAGTAGCTTTCGCCGTAGTTATCGGCAAGGAAGTCTTCGGCGGCACCGGATACAACATCTGGAACCCCGCCCTGATGGCGCGTGCCTTCCTGTTCTTCGCATATCCGAAGCAGATGACAGGTGATGCCGTCTGGGTGGCCGGCGTAGACGGCTTCAGCGGAGCTACTCCTCTCAGCCAGCTGGCGGCAACTGGTTCAGTTGACTATTCAGTGGCTGACATGTTCTTCGGTTTTATCCCCGGAGCAGTAGGTGAGACTTCTACCCTTGCCATCCTCATCGGTGCGGTGATCCTCATCTGGACCGGAGTTGCAAGCTGGAAGATAATGCTCAGCTGCGTGGCCGGCGGACTGCTGGTCGGCCTGCTAGGCGACGTGCCTTGCTACTATCAGCTCATCATGGGCGGTTTCGCATTCGGCTGCGTCTTCATGGCCACCGACCCTGTGACTTCAGCCCAGACCGAAGCCGGCAAGTGGATCTACGGATTCCTTATCGGAGCTTTCGCAGTGCTGCTGAGGCTCTTCAACCCGGGCTATCCTGAGGGTATGATGCTTGCCATCCTCGTGATGAACACCTTCGCTCCGCTTATCGACCACATAGTCGTAGGCAGCAACATTCGCAAACGCCTCAAAAGGGCACAGACAGTTTAAGGAGGGCAGGATATGAATACAAACAGCAATACTTATACGATTATCTACACGACAGTCCTTGTCGTAGTCGTTGCAGCTATCCTGGCCATCGTAGCTTCTGCACTGAAGCCGCGCCAGACTGCCAATGTCGAGCTGGAGCAGATGAAATCGATAATGCTGGCCGCCAACATCGGCGAGACCAACGGGCAGCCCGACAAGAAAGCCGATTTCAAGAAGCTCTACGACCAGAACATAGTCGACACCTACGTCATTGACAGCAAAGGCAACCGTGTAGAAGGTGTCGACGCTTTCAAGGTAGACCTGAAGGCTCAGTACAACGCCATAAAGAATGGCGGAGACGTTACCCTTCCCGTCTATGAATGCAAGACTGCTGACGGCAACACAGTTACCATCCTGCCTTGCTACGGCGCAGGCCTCTGGGGCGCCATCTGGGGTTACATTTCAGTAGAGCCCGACGGTGAGACCATCCACGGAGCTTACTTCTCACACGCCAGCGAGACTCCCGGTCTCGGCGGAGAGATTGCAGCGCCCTGGTTCTATAATCAGTTCGACGGCAATGTACTCGAGGATGCGGCCGGAGCCTTCTCTTCCATCAAGATCGTCAAGGGCGGCGATAACGGCGACCCGAACGGTGTTGACGCGATCAGCGGCGCCACCATCACTTCCCGCTCCCTGCAGAACACCATCGAGCAATGGATGAACTACTACAAACTAATACTCGGAGATTAACGACATGGATAAAGAAACATATTTGAAACCCTTATTCAAAGGCAATCCGATAACCGTGCTGGTGCTCGGTATCTGCTCTTCGCTTGCAGTAACCGTCCAGCTCAAAGGAGCGCTTGTGATGGCTCTGTCAGTTACTCTGGTAACAGCGTTTTCGAGCCTCTTCATCTCCCTGTTGAGAAACACTATTCCCAACCGTGTCCGCATCATCGTGCAGCTGGTTGTAGTAGCTATGTTCGTTATTCTCATCGACCAGGCTCTGAAAGCTTTCTCTTATGACACTTCCAAGATGCTTTCAGTATACATCGGCCTTATCATCACCAACTGTATCATCATGGGCCGCATAGAAGCCTTCGCCCTGGGCAACAAGCCCTGGCCGAGCTTCGTCGACGGAGCCTTCAACGGTCTGGGCTACGGCATGATCCTTATCATCGTAGCTTTCTTCCGTGAACTCTTCGGAAGCGGCACCCTGCTGGGCTTCCAGGTAATCCCTGCCAGCTGGTACATCGAGAACGGCGGATGGTACGCCAACAACGGTCTGATGATCCTCCCGCCCATGGCCCTTATCCTTCTGGGATGCGTGGTATGGGTACACAGGAGCATCGACAAAGAACTTCAAGAGCAATAGGAGGGCGTTAAGATGATGGATTACATAAACATATTCATTAAGTCGATCTTCGTCGAGAACATGGTGTTCTCATTCTTCCTTGGAATGTGCTCCTATCTCGCCGTATCGAAGAACGTCAAGACCGCTACGGGTCTGGGACTCGCAGTTATCTTCGTGCTGGGCATCACCCTGCCCCTCAACTATGTGCTTTACGAATACGTGCTCAAAGCCGGCGCCCTGGCATGGCTCTCACCGAGTCTGGCAAGCGTAGACCTCAGCTTCCTGAGCTACATCGTATATATCGCAATGATCGCCACCTTCGTGCAGATCGTGGAGATGTTCGTCGAGAAATTCTCTCCCGGCCTCTACTCATCTCTCGGTATCTTCCTCCCGCTTATCGCAGTGAACTGCGCCATTCTCGGCGGTTCGCTCTTCATGCAGGAAAGAGGATATGCCAACGTGGGTGAAGCCTTCACCTTCGGTCTCGGCAGCGGTATAGGCTGGCTCCTTGCCATCGTGGCAATGGCCGCCATCCGCGAGAAACTGGCTTACAGCAACGTTCCCAAACCTTTGAAGGGCCTCGGACTGGCATTCATTATCACTGGTCTTATGGGTATCGCCTTCATGAGTTTCATGGGATTTCAATTATAGGAGGCAGAGGATATGGATTTCAGAATAATATTCGTTTCGATTGTAGCGTGCTTGATCCTTATTTTGATCCTCGTAGCCCTGCTGCTCTGGATCAAAGGCAAGCTCACTCCTTCAGGAACCGTCAAGATTGACATCAACGACGGCAAGAAAGTGATTGAAGTGCCTCAGGGCAACTCCCTGCTGGCAACCCTGGCCAACGAGAAGATCTTCCTCCCGTCGGCTTGCGGTGGAAAGGGTTCTTGCGGCCAGTGCAAATGCCGCGTGCTCGAAGGCGGCGGAAGCATCCTGCCCACCGAGACAGTGCATTTCACCCGCAGACAGATCAACGACAACTGGCGCCTCGGCTGCCAGGTGAAGGTAAAGGACAACCTTAAGGTCGTCATCCCCGAAAGCGCGCTGAGCGTGAAGAAGTGGGAGTGCGAAGTGGTTTCAAACCACAACGTTGCAACCTTCATCAAGGAGTTCGTGGTCAAGTTGCCTGAGGGCGAGCACCTCAACTTCCGTTCCGGCGGTTACATCCAGATCGACATCCCTGCCATTACCGTTGATTTCAAGGATATGGACATCGACGAGCAGTACCGCAAGGACTGGGAGTTCTACAAGTTCTTCGACCTGCAGATGGTCAACAAGACCCCGACCATCCGCGCTTACTCTATGGCCAGCTATCCTGCAGAAGGCGACATCATCAAGCTGAATGTCCGCATCGCTACTCCGCCTTTCGACAGGACTGCGCCTAAAGGCAGCAACAAGCTTCTCCCCGTCAACCCGGGTGTCAGCTCATCTTACGTGTTCTCACGCAAACCGGGCGACAAGGTCACCATCAGCGGTCCTTACGGCGAATTCTTCGTTCCGGACAACTGTCCGAAAGACCAGGAGTTCATCTTCGTCGGCGGCGGTGCCGGTATGGCTCCTATGCGCAGCCACATCATGCACCTCTTCAAGACAGAGCGCACAACCCGTACGGTTCACTTCTTCTATGGAGCCCGCAGCCTGAAGGAAGCCTTCTATCTCGAAGACTACCATGCTATAGAGAAAGAATTCCCGAACTTCAAGTTCCATCTGGCACTCGACCGTCCGGATCCCGCAGCCGACGAGGCAGGCGTAGCCTATACCCCCGGCTTTGTGCATAATGTGATGTACGAGACCTATCTGAAGAACCACGAAGCTCCGGAGGACGTCCTCTACTTCATGTGCGGTCCGGCAATGATGTCACAGGCAGTTTGCAACCTGCTCGACAGCCTCGGAGTGCCGCCTGAGAGCATCCTATTCGACAACTTCGGTTGATCGGATACGCCAGGCAGACGGGAACAGATTGTTGGTCCTGCTGCCAAGGTTCTTGACGAACCCCAGAGGCACGCCCTCGTATTTGAGAAGCACGAAACCTTTGGGAGCATCGGGCAAGACAAGCGGCTCGAGCCGCAGATATTTCAAAGCATCCCCTGCAGACAAGTTCTCGCAGGGGAATGTTTTTTCTGAGAGGATAGTGCTGAGCGCTACGGCAGCTGAAGGAATAATGTCACGGCCTTTGACAGAGGCCACAGCCACACCCGAACGGATGACGTTCAGCTTGCCCTCGAGCGCCATTATTTCTGCTGCAAGACCGGCAGGATATGCTTTAATTATGTCGCCGGATGCTGTGCCGACCTTGAAGCACTCGGAGTCTGCGGCGAAGTCGCAGGCCACCCTGGCCGGCACTTTGGGCAGGCGGAGCCGGGCCGGTGAGTCTGCAGCAGTCTTTCTCAGCGCCGCTATATACAGTCCTTCGGAACGTGTGGTTCCGGGGATGAACTGAAGACCGCAGGCTGTCCTCAGAGCTTCGGGAGCGACTTCCAGACGCAGCAGCTCGGCTCCGAGTTCGCTTGCAATCCACTCCACGTTGCCGTCGTTCTCAAAATGATTGAATGTGCAGGTAGAATAAATGAGTATAC
>JAFZKU010000105.1 GCA_017551785.1 Bacteroidales bacterium
CCAGAGCCACCGCCGCAGCAATCTTACGCATGGCCGCCCGCCACTGGCTGTCCTTCTGGAAGAAGAAACCCAGCATGGCGACCAGAAGCAAGAGATAGCCTGCATAGGTGATTCCGACACCCCAGACATCCTTGCTCATAGCCAGCACGGAGGTCTGCAGGTCGTCCTCATAATCGGCCTGATACATCCTCCAGCCTTTATGCTTGCCGATGTTGTTCATCGAGATCTCAAGCTGGCTGCCGTCGTCCAGAGCCACCAGGCTGCGATAATCCGAAGGGGCCATCGAGCCGGGATAGCGTTCTATCTCGAACTCCTGCAAGGTCATGGTGAAAGGAAGTTCGATGCGCTGTCCCCGACTGGTGATGACTGTGGCATTCGGCACGCCGCGGATCAGGCTTATCATGCCTTCCTGGCTGAAGAGATGGGTCACCAGCGCTCCTGCCAGCATCACAGCGAAGGAGCAGTGCAGAAGCTTCGTAAAGAAGGCCTTGCCGCTGCTGCTGAACAGCAGCATCAGCGCAGAAACGGCCGCCACGCCCCACAGGGCGATGAAAGCCGGATTGTAATAGACCAGGCTGAAAGCGAAGTCAGACCCCCTGGGCTTCTCAACGAAAGTAGCCGCCACCATCGCCACGATGATGACAGCCAAACTTCCGAATGAAATCAGTCTCAGAGGTCCTTTCTTCATTATGAGAAGAACCGCTAGTCGGCAGGGCTGAACTGGTCTTTGCCTACGCCGCAGAGGGGGCAAACCCAGTCCTCGGGGAGGTCTTCGAAGGCGGTGCCGGGGGCGATACCATTGTCAGGATCGCCGGCTTGCGGGTCATACTCATAACCACAGAGGTCGCAAACGTACTTTTTCATATTGGTAATGATTTATGGTGATTTGTAATGATTCAGATGCACTAAGATAGTAAGATTCCCTTCAAAATACTAAATTTGCCGCCGGTAAAACTGATAAAAACATCTAATGGACAAGATAGTAACTTTCGGAGAGGTTATGCTCCGTCTCGCAACCCCCGCCTACGAACGTTTCGGACAGGGGAACATGCTTTCAGCCACCTTCGGCGGCGGCGAAGCCAACGTAGCCGTGTCGCTTGCAAACTACGGCATGCCGGTGTCTTTCGTCACCAGGCTTCCCAAGAACGACATAGCCGACGCATGCGTCAGGGAGCTGCGTGGCTTCGGAGTCGACACTTCCCAGATAGTTTACGGCGGCTCGCGCATGGGCATCTACTTCCTCGAGACAGGGGCCGTCAGCCGCGGCAGCAAGGTCATCTACGACCGCGCCGGATCTTCGATTGCTGACATCAAGCCGGGCATGATAGACTGGGACAAGGTGCTTGAAGGCGCCCGCTGGTTCCACTGGACCGGCATCACTCCCGCCATCTCCGAAGGCGCTGCCGAAGTGTGCATGGAGGCCGTGAAGGCATGCAACCGAAAGGGCATCACCGTTTCCTGCGACCTCAACTACCGAAAGAATCTCTGGAAATGGGGCAAGACTGCGATGGAAGTAATGCCTGCCCTGGTAGCCTGCTCTGACGTAATTCTCGGCAACGAGGAGGACGCTTCCAAGGCTCTCGGCATCACCCCCGAAGGAGTCGACGTGGCTGCCGGAAAGGTCGAGGCCGAGGCTTACCTGTCGGTTTCAAAACAGATAATGGCCCGCTTCCCCCGCTGCAAGAAAGTCATCACCACCCTGCGTACTTCCATCAACGCCAACGACAACAGCTGGGCTGGCGTACTCTATGACGGCACCACCCTGTTCAAGTCCCGCGAATACCGCATCACCCACATAGTCGACCGTGTCGGCGGCGGAGATTCTTTCATGGGCGGTCTGATCTACGGCCTGCTGAACTACGACAACGACCAGAAGGCTCTGGATTTCGCAGTTGCAGCTTCTTGTCTGAAACATACCATCTACGGCGACTACAACCGCGTCACCGTGGAAGAAGTTGAAAAACTCATGGGCGGCGATGCCTCAGGGCGTGTTGCCAGATAACAAACAATAATTCGATTATGAGCAGATTCAAAAGGCTTCATGTCCTCAATACCTTCGTAGAGACAGGTATCGTTCCCCTCTATTACAATTCAGACGCTGAGATCGTCAAGAAAGTTGTAAAGGCTTGCTACGACGGCGGCGCAAGGGTGTTTGAATTCACCAACCGCGGCGATTTCGCCCACGAAGTGTTCGCCGAAGTGAACAAATGGTGCGCTAAGGAATGTCCAGAGATGATTATGGGTACCGGCTCGGTGTGCGACCCTGCCACCGCAGCTCTCTACATCCAGCTCGGCTCTAACTTCATAGTATCGCCCAGCCTCAATCCCGACATGGCGAAGGTCTGCAACCGCCGCAAGGTGGCCTGGATTCCGGGCTGCGGCACGCTCAGCGAGATCAATCTGGCAGAGGAGCTTGGCTGCGAGATCGTAAAGATCTTCCCCGGCGCTGAAGTAGGCGGCCCGAGCTTCGTCAAGGCTGTCAAGGGGCCCTGCCCGTGGACTGAACTTATGCCGTCCGGCGGCGTGACTCCCGAGAGGGAAAGCCTCGAGGCCTGGTTCAAGGCCGGCGTGGCCTGCGTAGGCCTCGGCTCAAAGCTCACTCCGAAGGATGTCATCGCCAAGGGCGACTTCGGCTTCATAGAGCAGAAGGTTAGGGAATCTCTCGCAATCGTAAAAGAATTGAAGAAGTAACTATGGATAAGCTGGAAAAAGCATGGCGCTGGTTCGGCGACAATGATGCAGTAACGCTGGACCATCTTGTACAGATGGGCATCGAAGGCGTTGTGACAGCCCTCCATCATCTCCCTACAGGAGTCATGTGGCCCAAGGATGCCATTATCAGACGCAAGCACCGCATTGAAGACAAAGGCATGCGCTGGACTGCAGTAGAGAGCGTGCCGGTGTCAGAAGATATCAAG
>JAFZKU010000106.1 GCA_017551785.1 Bacteroidales bacterium
ACGACGACGCATCTAAGGAAATAGCAGAGATAAAGAAGGCCATTACTTCTGCCGTGAAGAGGAATGTCCGTCTGAAAGTAATACTTGAAACCGGCTCGCTCGGCAGTTATGACGACATAGCCCAGGCTTCTTTCCTCGCCATGGAGGCAGGCGCCGACTTCATCAAGACTTCTACCGGCAAGACTTCCATATCAGCCACTCCCGAGGCGGCTTACATAATGTGCGAATGTATTGCCAAATATGTTTCAGCCACGGCCCGGAAGGTGGGATTCAAGCCTGCCGGAGGCATAGCTACCCCTGAGGATGCAGCCCTGTATTACGGCATAGTAGATACCGTCCTCGGAGAAGGATGGCTGAACAAGGAATACTTCCGCTTCGGGGCCAGCCGCATGGCAAACAACCTGCTCAGCGCCCTCGAAGGCAGCGAAGTCAAATACTATTAATTGATCTTGAACGAATCTTTGAGGCCAGTCGCCTTGTTGTAAGCTCCGTTCTTGGGGTCTTTGTAGAAATATCCGGTCCTTTCGAACTGTACTGCGATGCCGCTGTCGTCCTTCAGCAGGTCGGGCTCGGCATATGCAGTCTTGACTATAAGTGATTCGGGATTGAGATATGTCTTGTAGTCTACGCCCTCAGGGATGGCTCCCATCTGCTCCTCGGTGAAGAGGCGGTCGAGGATGTGGCACTCGATCTTTTCGCAAACATTGCAGTTGGCCCAGTGGATGGTGCCCTTGACGGAACGCCATTCGCCTGCACCCGGTTTTGATGTGGGGTCGTAAGTGCAGTGGATCTCGGTGATGTTGCCGTCGGCATCCTTAACTAATGATGCGAACTTCACGATGTAGGCATATTTCAGACGCACTTCTCCGTCCGGTTTCAGGCGGAAATATTTCTTGGGAGCGTCTTCCATGAAGTCTTCGCGCTCGATGTACACCTCGCGGCCGAAAGGAACTCTGCGCTTCGGACCGTCAGGGTCTGCAGGGTTCAGCGGAGCGTCGAAATACTCTACTGTGTCTGCCGGGTAGTTGTCGACTATGAGCTTCACGGGGTTCAGGACGGCCATGTAGCGGTTTGAGCGCGCATTGAGGTCCTGACGGAGGCACCACTCGAGCAGCGACAGGTCGATCACATTGTCTCTCTTTGCAACACCGACCTTCTCGGCAAACATACGGATAGACTCAGGAGTGTAGCCGCGACGGCGGATGCCGCAGATCGTAGGCATGCGGGGATCGTCCCAGCCGTCTACGTAATTGTTGCGCACGAGCTCGAGGAGCTTGCGCTTGCTCATGACGGTGTATGTCAGGTTGAGGCGGGCGAACTCATACTGGTGTGAAGGGAATATTCCGAGCTGCTCGATGAACCAGTCGTAGAGCGGCCTGTGAACGTCGAATTCGAGGGTGCAGATAGAGTGGGTGATGTGCTCTATGGAGTCGCACTGACCGTGGGTGTAGTCGTACATGGGGTAGATGCACCACTTGCTGCCGGTGCGATGATGGTCGGCATGGATGATACGGTACATGATAGGATCCCTGAACATCATGTTGGGATGGGCCATGTCGATCTTGGCGCGGAGCACCTTGCTGCCGTCAGGGTAGATGCCAGCCTTCATCTCGCGGAAGAGCTTGAGGTTTTCCTCTACGCTGCGGTTGCGGTAAGGACTTTCAGTTCCGGGCTGGCTTACGGTGCCTCGGCCCAGGCGGATCTCCTCCTGGCTCTGGTCGTCTACATATGCCAGACCCTTCTTGATGAGCTCTTCGGCCCATTCGTAGAGCTGGTCGAAATAGTCGGAAGCATAGAATTCGTTGGCCCAGTCGAAGCCCAGCCAGTGGATGTCTTCCTTGATGGATTCAACATACTCGGTATCTTCCTTGACCGGATTGGTGTCGTCGAAGCGGAGGTTTGTGGTGCCGCCGTACTTCTTTGCCAGACCAAAGTTGAGGCAGATGCTCTTGGCATGGCCGATGTGAAGGTATCCGTTAGGCTCCGGAGGGAATCTTGTCTTGATTGACTGGTACTTGCCTTCAGCAAGGTCTTGTTCGATGATTTCTTCCAGGAAGTTCAGATTTTTGCCGGCATCTGTGCCGTTTTCCATTTCAGTCGTAGCCATGTCTAAATCGTTTGTATTTTGCAAAAATAGTAAAAATGCGCTACTTTTATCCTTGGCAACGCTAATTCATATCCAATGGTAAAATCAATGACCGGCTACGGTAAGGCTGAGTGCATTATCTCCGGTTCCAAGTATATAGTAGAGATCCGTTCTCTCAACGGCAAGAATGCCGACATAAACCTCAAGACTTCCCTCATTCCCCGCGACAAGGAAATAATGCTCAGACAGTATCTGGCAGCAGAGCTGAACCGTGGCAGCATCGACCTGTTCGTCAGCCTTGACAGCAAGGACCAGTCGGCCCACAAGGTGAACCGCGACGTGCTGGCAGAGTACTACGCTCAGGTCAAAGAGGCTGTTACGCAGGCAGATCCGCAGTACGTTCCGGACACGGAGCTGTTCGTGTCGCTGCTGCATATGCCCGATGTGGTGGGCAGCGGTAAACCTGAGATAGATGAAGACCAGTGGGGTATATTGTTCGATGCTATCAAGTCAGCTGTGTCGGCACTCAAAGATTTCAGGGAGAGAGAAGGCCGCAGTCTGCAGGCTGATGTCCTCGCCAAGGTGGCTTCAATAGAATCGTTTATCCCCCAGATAGCCGAGTTCGAGCCAGAGCGTACGGCCGCGGTCAGGGGGCGTCTCGAGAGCAGGCTGAAGGAGCTGGCGCTCGCCGCCGACCAGAACCGCCTGGAGCAGGAGATCATTTTCTACATCGAGAAGCTCGACATAAACGAAGAGAAAGTGCGTCTGGCCCAGCACTGCCGCTATTTCCGCGAGACCATCGACAGCGAGGAGTTCCCCGGCAAGAAACTGGGCTTCATCGCCCAGGAGATGGGGCGCGAGATCAACACTCTCGGCAGCAAGGCCAACCACGCCGGCATCCAGAAATGCGTAGTCCGCATGAAGGATGAGCTTGAGAAGATCAAGGAACAGTCAATGAACATACTCTGATATGAAAAGAATCTTAATGACTCTTGTCGTCGCAGCAGCGATGATGTCCGCCTTCAATGCGGCTGCACAGAATACATCCGCAGCCTCAAAGCCTGCAGAGGAGACGAGAATAATAGCTGTCCAGATAGGTAACAGAATCGACGTTACCATAGGACATCTCTTCTTTACCAGCTATCGTTTCGAGGATGACGAGAAGTATCCGTTCTTCTTCCCCGTCAACAGCCCCGTATCAGGAGCAAGCGTCACATCTATGCGTAACGGCGTCTATCCGCACCATTCTTCACTGTTTTTCGGCTGCGACCGCGTCAACGGAGGCAACTACTGGCAGGAAGGGCTGGAGAGGGGCCGCATAGTCTCTATAGGTGCCAGGATTCTCGAGACAGGAGGCGACAAGGTCGTCATAGAGGACGAATGCATCTGGAAGCGTCCGGATGCCGACGCTCCGGTTAAGGACAAGAGGCTCATCACCATAACATCTCCTTCTGCAAACATCTTCCAGCTCGATTTCGACATTGAAATGGAGATGCTGATGGATGTTACCATACCCGTCACCAACCACTCGCTGTTCAGCGTGAGGATGGCCGAAGACCTCTCGGTGAAGCAGGGAGGAGTCATGGTTAACAGCGAAGGCCAGAGCGGAGAGAAAGCCACCTTCGGCCAGAGGGCTGCCTGGATGGATTTCTATGGCCAGAGGAAGGCCACAGGCTATGAGGGCATAGCCATCATGCAGCATCCCACCAACAAATGGTTCCCTTCACCGTGGTTCACACGCGATTACGGATTCATGTCCCCGACTCCCATGTACTGGCCGGAGAACGGCGAGGCTACGGTCCTGAAGAAAGGCGAAAAAGTGAAACTGCGCTACCGCGTAATCGTACACGGCGGCACCGTGGACGAGGCTGCAATCAGCAAGCTCTACGAGAAATACAAGGCTGAATAGGCCGCGCTCAGGCGTCTTCCAGAAGATTGTCTGACTTGTATGCTGCGACTGCCATGCGGTCGCAGCGTTCGTTTTCGGGATGGCCGGCATGGCCTTTCACCCATATGTAGCGGAGGTTGTGCCCCTGGGCGCATCTGAGGTATCTTTCCCACAGGTCGACGTTCGCCTTACCCTTGAATCCGGTGAGGACCCATCTTTCGAGCCAGCCTTTGGTGACTGCGTTTACCACGTAGGTCGAGTCGCTGTAGATCTCTATGTCGGCGTTTTTCCACTTGATGGCTTCCAGACCGACTATTACAGCCAGCAGTTCCATGCGGTTATTGGTCGTAGAAACGTATCCCTGCGACATGGTCTTTTCTGTGTCGCCGTAACGCAGTATCACACCGTAGCCGCCGGGGCCCGGGTTGCCGCTGCAGGCGCCGTCAGTGAACATCTGGATGGTTCCGCGGGGCATCGCTGTTTTATTCCGGAAGTATTGTGCGCTCTTTCTTGGGACTCTCGAAATGCTTTATCTCGAGAGGATTGGCGCTCAACTCATCGAATTCCATGCGGTTGCGGCAGATGTCGATAGCCATGTAGATGGCAGAGATCATCGAGCCGGGATTAGCCATGTTCTTTCCGGCGATGTCATAGCCGGTGCCATGGTCGGGAGATGTACGGACGATGGGAAGACCCGCCGTGAAATTGACTCCTTTGTCGAAAGCCAGCACCTTGAAAGGAATGAGGCCCTGGTCATGGTACATGGCCAGAATACCATCGAAATTGTACTGCATGTTGCTTGCGAAGAATCCGTCGGGAGAGTAGGGACCGAACGCCAGGATGTTCTCTGCATTGGCCTGTTCGATGGCGGGGATGATCTTCTCTATCTCATCGTTGCCGAGGCTGCCGCCGTCGCCCGAGTGGGGATTGAGGCCGAGGACTGCAATCTTCGGACGGTCCTTTGCGAAATCTCTCTTGAGGGAATCGTTCATCAGTCTGAGCTTGCGCACCAGCAGATCCTTGTCTATCAGACCGGCTACTTTGGACAGGGGTTCATGGTTAGTGACCAGGCCGACTTTCAGACTTTCTGTGCACATGAACATCATGCCTTCGTTAGCGCCGAACTGGTTGACGAGGAACTCGGTGTGTCCGGGAAAGCCGAAACCGAGGGCAGCTACAGTATGTTTGTTGATAGGAGCCGTTACCAGAGCGTCGATCAGGCCTTCCTTCAAGTCTTTGACAGCTGCTTCCAGCGACTGCACGGCAGCTTTCGCTCCTGCTTCGGTGGGCTGCCCCGGCTCGACGGGGAGCTGGTCAGAAACGCAGTTGATTATGTTCAGCCTTTTGCCGCGCGCGTCAGAGGCGCTGTTGATGACGTTGGTGCTTATCTGTTCAGTCTCGGGTATCATCTTGCGATACAGGCCGAGAGTGCGGGAATTGCCATAAAGGATTGGAACGCACAAGTCCAGCATCCTTGAGTCAGACAGGGCTTTGATGATAACTTCGTAACCTACTCCGTTGGAATCTCCCTGCGTGATGCCGACAACTATTCTATGTGCCATATCTTCATATTTTTATGTGCGCAAAATTAATGATAATAGCGTAAATTTGCAAAATGATGGATGTCCTCGACAGTGATATAAAATACTTACCCTCAGTCGGTCCGCGGCGTGCGGAACTGTTTGGGAAAGAGCTCGGTATATTCACTTTCCGGGACCTCATCTATTTCTTCCCTTTCCGCTATGTAGACCGCTCCCGTTTCTACGCAATCAGCGAGATTGATTCCGCCAGTGCGTATATTCAGCTGCGAGGAGTTGTCCGCGATATGCGCGTTGTAGGGGCCAATCGCGCAAAGAGGCTTGTCGTTACTCTTAGCGACGACACGGGCTCCATCGACCTGGTGTTCTTCCAGGGCGTAAAGTGGGTGTCGGATAGGATTAAACCGGGTAAGGAATACATCGTTTTCGGCAAGCCTTCGGTCTTCAACGGCGAGATCAACATGGTCCACCCGGAGATTGACGACGCTTCGGCTGTAAGACCTGGCACCGGCGCCATGACAGGGGTGTATCCCAGCACTGAGCATCTCAAGAACAGCTTGATCACCAACAAGGTGATAAGCAAGCTGCAGGCTTTGGCCTGGGAGAAATGCGCCGACAGC
>JAFZKU010000107.1 GCA_017551785.1 Bacteroidales bacterium
GCGAGATATCGATATCAAGGATCCAGGATGCCGTATGCGAGTATTTCAATCTTCCTCACGACGCCATCCTCGCGAAGACCCGCAAGAGAGAGATTGTCCAGGCCCGCCAGATCGCTATGTATCTGAGCCGCAGCCTCACCAAAGTCTCGCTGGCTTCTATCGGAGCCCAGATTGGAGGCAAGGACCACGCTACTGTCCTCCATGCCTGCAATACAGTTTGTGACCTCATCGATACCGACCGTACTTTCCGCCAGTACGTAGCCGATATCGAGAAGATGCTGGTGTCGAACTAGCCTTGACTTTTAGAGCCCGAAGGGCGTTGGGTAAGTCCCTTCCCTGGGGAAGGGATTTAGAGAAGGGGTTACATAGAAGAAAAATGTGCGGTGGGGAAAAGTTTCGCAAGTTCTCCAGCGCGCTTTTTATAATATAAACAGCCATTCTTGCGAAACTTGTGCAATAGTATGAAATCTGACAAGGTACTTGCCTTCTTCCGGGAAATCGTGTGCATCCCCAGGGAGTCAGGCCATGAAGAGCATATCCGCGCTTATCTGCAGAAATTCGCTGCAGACCGTTCCCTTGAGTGTAAAGTCGACGATGCGGGCAACGTCCTCATCGTGAAGCCCGCTGCCAAAGGCTGCGAAGACCGTCCCACAATAATCCTCCAGAGCCATCTCGACATGGTCTGCGAGAAAGTCAAGGGATACCAGCACGATTTTGCGAAAGACCCTATCAAGTACGAGATCCGCGACGGATGGATGGTGGCTGACAACACCACCCTGGGCGCCGACTGCGGCATCGGCATCGCATCGGAGCTCGCCATCCTCGACGACCCTTCTTTGAAGTTCGGCAAGCTGGAATGCCTGTTCACTGCTTCTGAAGAAACCGGCATGGACGGAGCTTTCGGCCTGCAGCCCGGCTTCCTCGAGGGCAAGATCCTTATCAATCTCGACTCGGAAGACGAAGGTCAGCTGTTCATCGGCTGTGCCGGAGGTATCAATACCACTGCATCATTCTTCTACGATCCCAGCCCGCTGGAAGGGGAGAAGGAGTTTGTCCAGTTCACCGTGGAAGGCGGCATCGGCGGCCATAGCGGCGACGATATCGACAAAGGCAGGGCCAACGCCCTCAGCCTGCTCGCCCGCTTCCTCCATCAGGTGATAGATTTCGAAGATGTGGAGCTGTGCAGCATCGACGGCGGCGGCAAGAGGAACGCTATTCCTCGCGACTGCTATGCAGTCCTTGCCTTCGACCCGCTCTCTAAGGCAGGCATCATGGAGATCTTCGACCGCTTTGCCGCCGAGATCAAAGACGAGTTCGCCCTGACCGATCCGGATGTGCACGCCGTTGCAATCCCTGCTTCTTGGGAAAGCGACGCCATAGACCATGACGTTGCTTCAGACCTTATCGAAGCGATGGTGGCCGTTCCCAACGGAGTTCTCGCCATGAGCGCCGAGCTCAAAGGCATAGTCGAAACTTCCAGCAACCTCGCCTCAGTCCATATGTCCGAGACTGAAGATGAAGAGCTGGCCGACCTCTACGGAGAACGTACGATTACTGTGGCTACGAGCCAGCGCAGCTGCATCAATTCCGCAAGGGAATGGGCAGCTCAGCGCGTAGAGGCCTGCTTCGACCTCGCCGGCGCCATGGTTACCCACGAGTCCCGCTATCCCGGCTGGAAGCCGAAGATGGAGTCTTACATCCTCGAAGTGACCAAGGATTCATATTATCGCCTCTTCGGAACGGAGCCTATAGTCCGCTCGATCCATGCAGGCCTCGAGTGCGGCCTCTTCCTCGACAAATATCCCGACCTGGACATGATTTCCTTCGGCCCGACGCTGAGGGGAGTCCACGCTCCCGGTGAGAAACTTGAGCTGGCTTCGCTCGACAAGTTCTGGGATCTGCTGCTGGACGTCCTTGACAATATCAGATAGGCTTATGACTAAGAAGAACATGGTAGCCCCTTCGGTGCTTTCCGCCGATTTCGGGAATCTTGACAGAGACATCGAGATGCTCAACGAGTCGTCTTGCGACTGGATACATCTCGACATAATGGACGGCGTGTTCGTGCCCAACATCTCCATCGGATTCCCGGTGCTCAAGGCTATTGTGAAAAAAGCCCGCAAGACTCTCGACGCCCACCTGATGATAATCGAGCCGTGGAAGTACATCAAGCGCTTCGCCGATCTTGGCATCCACTGCCTCAGCGTCCATTACGAGACCTGCCCGGACCTCCACGACACCATCGCCCAGATCCGCTCGCTCGGGATGCGCCCCGGTGTGGTGATAAACCCCGACACGGAAGTCGAAGTGCTGCGGCCCTTCGTGAAAGAGGTGGACTATGTGCTGATAATGTCGGTCTATCCCGGCTTCGGCGGCCAGTCGTTCATCCCTCATTCAGTCGACAAGGTAAAGGAGCTGCGCAAGATGAGGCAGGAGGAGGGGGCTGATTTCCTCATCCAGATCGACGGCGGCATCAACCTCGACAACATCACAATGCTGCGCAAGGCCGGCGTAGACATCTTCGTGGCCGGCAATACTGTCTTCACTGCCGAAGATCCGAAGGCTTGCATAAGCCGGATGGCAGAGTTGTAGAGCTCTAGATTATATACTGGATTTCTTTGAAGGCGAAGGCTTTTTCGCCTTCTTCTGTATCTATTATCACCCTGGCTGTGCGGTCCACGCCCTTGATGGATCCGGTGAAGGTGTTGCCGCTGGCCGTGTGGATGTATGTGTGCGGCTTGCCCAGCCTGTACAACGAGGCCGCGTAGCGCTCTTCCGTTTCGGGAGAGCGTTTTTCATATTCGGAGAAGATGAAATGCAGAAGGCTCAGGAGCTCCTCCTTGAGGTCGTATCGGACGTCGGTCAGCATGGACAGCGACACCGGATTGGGGATGTCCGCGCTGAAGGAAAGCTGGTTGAGGTTGAACCCGATGCCGACGATGCTGCTGACAAGCGAACTGCCGTTGATGGCGTTCTCTATCAGTATGCCGCAGATCTTGCGGTCGCCCACATAGATGTCGTTCGGCCATTTGATCTTGGCAGTGATGCCTTTGCTGCGGACATAGTCCACTATGCCGAGAGTGACAGCCTGTGAAATTATGAACTGGTCTTCCGCCAAAATGTCAGCAGGCTTGAAGAGTATCGAAAACAGCAGGTTTTCGGCCTTCGCGCTCTCCCAGCCATTGCCTCGCTGCCCTTTGCCGGCGGTCTGGAAATCAGTCATATAGACCGTCTTGTCGGCAAGGCTGTCCTTGTCGAGGGCTATGCGATTATTGGTGGAATCGATTGTTTTAAACCATTTAATTTTCATAAATTTACCACTGATATGGAAATTGGCCGGAATTTTGTCCGACGAGGGCCAAAGTTAATAAAATATGGTAGAGAACGAAGACAAAAAAGAATTGCAGGTGATAGCAGATGCAATGCTCGACAAGAAGGCTAAAGACGTGGTCAGCCTCGACCTCACAGCCATCGGCACAGCTATCTCCGATTATTTTGTAGTGTGCAATGCAGACAGCGCTACCCAGGTGGCTGCGATCTGCGACAATGTGGAGGAGTGCATGCTTGAAAAATGCAAGCGCGGCCCTATCCGCAAGCAGGGACGCGAGAACGCATTCTGGGTTATACTCGATTATGGCAATATAGTGGTTCATATATTCAAGACAGAATACAGGGAGTTCTACCGACTCGAAGACCTTTGGGCCGACGCGAAGAAAACAGAATACAATGAGTAATAAAAGAAACCCCGTTAATCCACAGGGCGGCGGCGCGTCAGGCAGCAAGAAGCCCAGTGTCAACATATTCACCATCCTGCTGTACATCGCCATCTTCGGTGTGCTGATCTACATGTGGCAGAGCATCGGCGGCAGCACTGAACCCATCAAGAAGGAGTGGCTGTCGATAAAGGACGGCATGCTGGCCAGCGGTGATGTCGAAAAGATAGTCTTCACGAGAAATCTTGAAAAGGGAGAAATCTTTATCAAGCAGGACAGCGTCGGCAAGTACCGCAACCTTTTCGGCGGAGTCGACCCTGTCACCGGTCCGCAGTTCTATTTCCTGGTGTCGGACAGTTTTGACGCCGAGCAGGAGTTTGGCAACGTGCTGGCTGAACTGCCGGAAGACAAACGCTTCGAGGTTGTCACCGAGGAGCAGAATAACAACTGGATGCGGCTCGTGGACTGGCTGCTGTTCCCCGTGCTGCTGATTGCCATGTGGCTGCTGCTGTTCCGTCCCATGCGCAACATGGGTGCCGGCGGCGGGCCTAACGGCGTTTTCAACGTGGGCAAGTCGCAGGCCAAGATGTATGACAAGAACAGTTCCACCCAGAAGGTTACATTCAAGGATGTGGCCGGCCTCGAGGAGGCCAAGGTTGAGGTCATGGAGATTGTCGATTTCCTGCGCAACCAGAAGAAATACACCACTCTCGGCGGAAAGATTCCGAAAGGCGCCCTGCTGGTAGGCCCTCCGGGCACCGGCAAGACTTTGCTGGCCAAGGCTGTGGCAGGAGAGGCCGACGTGCCGTTCTTCTCTATGTCAGGTTCAGACTTCGTGGAGATGTTCGTAGGTGTCGGAGCTTCCCGCGTCCGCGACCTGTTCCGTCAGGCCAAGGAGAAGGCTCCCTGCATCGTGTTCATCGACGAGATTGACGCCGTGGGCCGCGCCCGCAGCAAGAATATAGGCTATTCTTCAAACGACGAGAGGGAGAACACCCTCAACCAGCTGCTGACCGAGATGGACGGCTTCGGCTCGAATTCAGGAGTTATCATCCTCGCTGCCACCAACCGTGCCGACGTGCTCGACAAGGCTCTGATGCGTGCCGGCCGCTTCGACCGCCAGATCAACGTCGAACTGCCGGAGCTCAAGGAGAGGCTCGACATCTTCAAGGTCCACATGCGCAACCTCAAGCTTGTAGACGGTTTCAACATAGATTTCCTGGCAAGGCAGACCCCGGGATTCTCCGGCGCCGACATTGCCAATGTCTGCAATGAAGCTGCGCTTATCGCTGCGCGCCACGGCAAGAAAGCTATCGACAAGCAGGACTTCCTGGATGCCATCGACCGTATCGTAGGCGGCCTGGAGCGCAAGAGCAAGATTATTTCCGATCAGGAGAAGAACACTATAGCCCATCACGAAGCCGGCCATGCCACCGTCAGCTGGATGCTGCCCAATGCCAATCCGCTGCTGAAGGTGACCATAATCCCGCGCGGACAGGCGCTCGGCGCTGCGTGGTATCTGCCCGATGAGAAGCAGCTCACCACCAAGGAGCAGATGCTCGACGAGATGGCTTCTACTATTGCAGGCCGCGTGGCTGAGGAAATGTGCACCGGACATCTGTCTACCGGCGCCCTGAACGACCTTGAGAAGCTCACCAAGCAGGCCTATGCCATGGTGTCATACTTCGGCATGAGCGATGCCGTGGGCAATGTGTCGTTCTACGATTCTACCGGCCGCTCCGAGATGGCTCTCAGCAAGCCGTTCAGCGAGAAGACATCGGAGCTTATCGACGCCGAAGTGAAGAAACTTATAGTGCAGGCACAGAAGACTGCCGTCAAGATACTGAAAGAGAACAAGGCTGGCTTCGAGGAACTGGCAGCCCTCCTGCTCGAGAAGGAAGTAATATTCTCAGAGGATCTGGAGCGCATCTTCGGCCCCCGCAA
>JAFZKU010000108.1 GCA_017551785.1 Bacteroidales bacterium
AAGCTTGCGCTTGAAAGCCTCAGGAGTTATGAACTGCATTACTGCACCGGCGCTTATCCCGAAGGCGATGCGCTGACAGACCTCTATATCCACCCTCTCGACCTCGTATGCCACCTTTTCGGCAAGGCCGAAGTTGCCGCATGCGAGAAGACCGGTAGCAATTCATACCTGCTGATGCTGCGTCACAAGAACGTAACCGGCACTCTGGAGTAGTCCACCCAGTACAGCTGGACGGAAGCCCGCGAGACTCTGAAGGTCAACACCGGCACCGGACTCTACACTCTCGACCAGACCGAGAAGCTGACCCTGGAGCTCAGGCCGGCAGTGGTAGCAGGCATCCCTCTGGAGAAAGTCGGACTCGGCAAGGCCGGCACCCGGGTACTTTTCGAGCGCAATTCATTCACTCCAGTCCTGAAGGAGAATCCAGTCCACACCCAGGGTTTCCTCGACGAAGTGAAATACTTCGCCCGCAGAGTAGAAGGCCGCGACGCCAAAGCCTTTTCAGACCTCGCTTCGCTGCGTGATACATATGCCTTGATAGACAGCCTCCGCTGACAAGGTCCCCTCTCTTCAAAATGTTGATTTCTTGGGGATATCTATTTTATGCCTTATGGCGTAATTTGCATCCCTATACCTACCTTTATATCCCGGTTAATTCTAATCGGGATTTCAATGATTACATCTTTAGACGGTATAAGCCTGCAGCCGGTTGACCTGCCTGGCAGCACCAGCCTGTATGAGCTTCATATTCCGAAGTTGCGCAGCCGCTATTACCTGCTGAGCGGCCCCGGCAGCCGTGAGCTCGAGGCTTTCCCTAAAGTCGTTGGTTTCCACTGCTACACCGCTCTTCTCGATGAGATGGTCGACTCTCTGAGCTATCTCAGTTCCATCGGTCTGGGGGAAGACCTCGACTTGTTCACTATCCTGCGTGGCGGGCTGAACTACCCGCTGGAAGAAGCCGCTTCGCGCTGCGGCATGAAAGTACGCGAAATCAACTTCGTTTCTTGCGAGCGTGTGATTGAAGACCACGTCATCAAGGGGCTTGAGATAAAATACGATAAGATCCGTCCTTCACGTGGCTGTGTGCTGGCTATAGGCGACATCCTTGCCACCGGCGATACTTTCCGGTACTGCTTCGGACATCTTCTCAACCGGTTCCGCCAGGCTGGCGGCAGCATCCGCCGGGTCGTATTCTACACTATAGGCGGCACCAGGGCATTCAACCTCATAGAATCGATGTCCGAACAGCTTTCTGAAATGTTCCCCGGCTTCGAGGGCATCGACTGTCTGTTCTTCGAAGGTGCCTTCACCGTGTATGAAGACAAAGGCGTCAGCGGAGTCAATATTCCGAACATAGACTTCGGCTGGAAAGGCGGCGTTGTAACGCCGGAGTTCCGTCGCTTCATCATGAAGCATCCGGAGGCCCTTCTGGAAAAATGCATAATCTACGACGGAGGCGCCCGCCGCTACGAGATCCCCATCCACTTCGACGAGGTTCTGGAGTACTGGGAAGGCATCCGTGAACGTGCCGGCATAATCGACGTCCGCGCGCTGCTCGAGGAGAAACTGGGCTACGCAGGCCCGGTGGATTTCGAAAGCTGGCTCGACATCACCCACCTGCGCGGCCTCGAAGATATGGAGCAGCTCTGGGCCGACGAGCAAGCCCTGCTGCAGAGCGACATCGACCTGCACGCCCTGGCCGAGCGCAACATCGCATCGATCAACAAATTAAAACAAGCATATGAAAAAGACTGACGTTGACTACACTGACCGCGCGGTGGACCGTGCCGGACGGAAATCGAATCTGAGTATGTTCATGGTGATGCTGGGCTTCACCTTCTTCTCTGCCAGCATGTGGGTTGGACAGCAGCTTGCTGCCGGCCTCAACTGGTGGGACTTCATCTGGGCCCTCCTCCTTGGAGGTCTGATCCTCGCCGCATACACCGGCGCTCTCGGTTTCATCGGAGGTGAGAGCGGCCTCTCCCTCGACATGCTGGCCCGCCGCAGCTTCGGCACCAAGGGCAGCTACCTCCCCAGCGCAATGATCAGCTTCACCCAGATCGGCTGGTTCGGCGTAGGTCTGGCTATGTTCGCCATTCCGGTCGCCAAAGAGATCTTCGGCCTCCGCGTGACTCCCGACGTAATGCCCTGGCAGGGATATCTGCTGGTAGTGATAGCCGGCATCCTGATGACCGCCAGTGCTTACTTCGGCATCAAGAGCCTCACCATCATCAGCTACATAGCCGTTCCGCTGGTAGCCATCCTCGGCACTACAGCCATGATCATGGCGGTCCGCAGCGGTGACGCCGGCCTCATAGAGCAGTTCGCCAAGGGCACCAAAGACCTCGGCGTAATCGCCGGTGCAGGACTGGTAGTCGGCAGCTTCGTTTCGGGAGGTACTGCCACCCCGAACTTCACCCGTTTCGCCAAGAATGCCAAGGTCGGCCTCTGGACCACTGTAGTTGCCTTCTTCATCGGCAACTCCCTGATGTTCCTCTTCGGCGCCGTTTCCAGCATCTATGTTGGAGGTAACGACATCTTCGACGTGATGATCAACCTCAATCTCTTTTACATCGCCCTGCTGGTTCTCGGTCTGAATATCTGGACTACTAACGACAACGCCCTCTACACAGGAGGTCTCGGCCTCTCCAACATCTTTGAGCTGTCCAAGAAGACCATGGTCATCATCTCCGGCATCATCGGCACTATTGCTGCCGTATGGCTCTACTGGAATTTCTGCGACTGGCTCAACATTCTCAACTGCACCCTTCCCCCTGTCGGCATCATCCTGATCATTCACTATTTCATGAACCGCAAGGCATACGCCGACAATACTGTTCCTGAAAAGAAAGTAGACTGGTTTGCAATCTGCGGCGTAATCGCAGGCGCAGTGGTGGCCAACCTTGTGAAGTGGGGCTTCCCTGCCATCAACGGTATGGCAGTCGCCGCCGTCATCTTCCTCATCGGCCAGAAAATCCAGAAGAAATAAATCTTCCTGCCGTATGAGATCAGTTTTGACTATCGCGACAATAGTGCTGCTTGCATTGACTGCATCGGCACAGGATGCCAGGACCTTCAAGACTGTCAAGGAGATTCCCATTACCAGCGTGAAGAACCAGTACCGCAGCGGTACCTGCTGGGATTTCGGCACGCTGGGATTCTTCGAGAGCGAGATACTCCGTAAGACTGGGAAGACCTACGACCTGTGCGAGATGTTCGTGGTGAACAAGGACTATATGGACAATGCCACCCATTACGTCCGCATGCACGGCTACAGCCAGATTTCCGAAGGCGGATCCTGCGACGACGTGCTGGAAGTGCTCAAGACATACGGCATCTGTCCTGAAGAAGCCATGCCTGCTCCCGGTACGCTGGCAGGCGACACTCTGGCCAACTTCACGGTGTTCTTCCCCGAGCTTGAAGCTTTAGTGCGCAGCATCGTCGTGAAGGAGGCCACTGAGCCCGTCCCGCACTGGAAAGACAGTGTCCAGAAGCTGATAGACAAATATGTAGGCGCCACCCCCCGCTACTTCGAGTATGAAGGCAAGCGTTACACCCCGAAGAACTTCGCGGCAAGTCTTGGGCTGGACTTCGATGACTATGTAAGCCTTACAAGCTATACCCACCATCCTTTCCGCGAGTGGTTCGTCATCGAAGCCCCCTACAAGTGGCGTCTGAAACCCAGCTACAACATTCCAATCGATCAGCTTCTCGACGTGCTGGACAGCGCTCTTGACGCAGGGTACACTGTAGCATGGGGCGGCGACGTCAGCGGCGATTTCAACCGCACCACGGCCATTGCGGATCTGCCCGACGGAGTCGTTCCCACCCAGCAGCTGCGCCAGCAGCAGTGGGACGACTGGCGCTTCACTTACGACCATGTGATGCTCATCTACGGCAAAGCTGTCGACGAGGCCGGCAAGCCCTACTATCTGGTAAAGAATTCATGGGGC
>JAFZKU010000109.1 GCA_017551785.1 Bacteroidales bacterium
GAGCTCGCGACGATGCTGCTGGCCGGAAAGCTCGAGCTGCTTTAGCATGGCGTCGCTGTCGACCCTGATGCCCATAGATGAAAGTTCAACGGCTGTGTCGAGGACGGGATACCACAACATTATGTCGCCGTTCAAGCCGGCAAGGCCGGTGGCGGCGTCGACAGTCGACCAGTCGTCGTAGTCCGGAGCCCTGAGATCGTGCGGCTTGCCGTCGCCAAGGACGCCGCCGATGCCGATTATGAACACGGCTCCGTATTTCTTGGTAATGAGATATTCGCGCTCCTTGGGCGTTTTGTCGGGATACAGCTTGCGGAGCTCCTCGGCGTGGATAAAGGTTATCTCCCTGGGAAGAATGGGGGAGATGCCCGGGAAGCGTTCGCACACCATGTATTCGGTCTGCAGGACGGCGTTGTAGATGCGGCTGACAACCTGCTTGAGGAAGTCCACGTTGCGGTCTTCAGGATTGATGACAGCCTCCCAGTCCCACTGGTCGACGTACATGGAATGCAGGTTGTCGAGCTCCTCGTCGGCGCGGATGGCGTTCATGTCGGTATAGATGCCGAAGCCCGGCGCGATGGCATAGTCGGCCAGGGTCATCCTTTTCCATTTTGCCAGCGAATGAACTATCTCGGCCTGGGCGTCATGCATGTCCTTCACGGCGAAGCGCACGGGACGCTCAGTGCCGGAAAGGTCGTCGTTTATTCCGGTGCCGCTCAGCACGAAAAGCGGGGCGGTGACGCGGCGCAGCCTAAGCGCTGAAGCCAGCGACTGCTGGAAGAAATCCTTGATGAATTTGATGCCCTGCTCCGTCTGGTTGGGGTCCATCAATGCCTTATAGTTTACCGGAATGGTGAGTTTGCTCATTACTGATTTCTTGATTGACGACAAAATTAGTCTTTTTGTGTCATATTTCATAACTTTGCGGTCTCAAACTGACAATATGATTGCAAATTCCATCCAAGACATCCTCTCTCAAAGGATTATGCTGCTCGACGGAGGCCTCGGCACACAGCTTCAGCTGGCCGGCATCACCGGCTGCCCCGACATAGCATGCCTCGAACACCCCGACGTCGTGCAGGAGATACATGAGCGTTATCTTGCCGCCGGCGCGGACTTCATAGAGACCAATTCCTTCAGTGCCAACGCCATCAGCCTGGAGGGCTACGACAGAGCTCAGGACGCATACGCAATCTCGCTGGCAGCCGCGAAGATAGCCAGGCGGGCTGCCGACAAGTTCACGGCCGCAACCCCTGACAAGCCCCGCTTCGTTGTCGGTTCGATGGGCCCGACGTCCAAGAGCGCCACACTGGCCCCGCTTATGGACGATCCCATAACCCCGGAAGATTTCGAGAATGCATATTACGACCAGGCCCGCGGCCTTGTTGACGGAGGCGCAGACGTACTGATGCTTGAAACTATGGTCGACGCTCTCAATGTCCGCAAAGGTCTCGACGCCATAAATAGAGTGGCCGGCGAAAAGGGGAGGAACATCCCTGTGATGGTGTCAGTGTCGCTGACAGACTCTTTCGGCAGACTGCTGTCAGGAGAGAGCCTGGAAGATCTTTATCAGCAGATAAAGGGTGAAAACCTGCTGTCTATGGGCCTTAACTGCTCGATGGGCGCCGAATCGATGTTCCCCTTCGTGGAGAACCTCTCGAAAGTGGTGGACACAAGGGTCAGCGTGCATCCCAACGCCGGCCTGCCCAACGCCGCAGGCGGATATGACGAAACGCCCGCGATGTTCGCTGCTCATATGAAGAAGATGATAGACGCCGGTCTGGTGAATATTGTCGGAGGCTGCTGCGGCACTACGCCGGAGCACATCAGACTGCTGGCCGAAGTGGCAGAAGGAGCAGCTCCGCGCCCCCTGCAGGCATAGGCCTACTGCGGCAGAGTGCCGTGGGTGTAATAGTTGTAGCCTTTGATGACCCCTGCCACGATAGCTTTCCATCGGATAGCTATCAGTACGATCAGAACCAGCCCGAACCAGATCATTCCCTTGGTCGTGTCGGTCTGCTTGTCATACCAGGCTTTAAGCTTCTTGAACATAATCAGTCGTCGTTGTCGATGGAGATTCGTGCGTTCAGCGCGTTCATGCTCTTTTCGTTGCCGATGAGAGGGTTTATCTCGACAGACAGAATGTTGGGCGCCGAGTCGCAAAGGGCACTGACTCTCCTGATATTTTCTGCAAAGATATACTTGTTGACGATAGTGTCAAGGCCTTCCACCATTTCGGCGGCGATCTGAGGGGTGATCGGGCTTTCGCGCTTGGTGCCCGGCCGGCCGCTGCCCGATATGCCGCAGGAGATCTCGTAGTGTCCGGTATATTTGCGGGTGGCATAGATGTATACCTCCTGGCCTTCAAGCATGGGCTCGATGCTGACGGCGCTGACGCCTTTGATGTTCATTATGCGGTTGAACTCTATTTTCAGAGTGCCTATGTCACATACGTTAAGGGCAATGGCCCCCATGGCCTGCTTGTCACCTTCGATAACAGCCTTCATCGCTACGGGACCGCCGATGGCGATGGCGGCCAGCTGGGCTTCATGCTCAGTGCATGCCCTGTACTGGCGGGCTCTGTTGATGCCGGCTGCATCCAACAAGACTTTAGAGGCCGATTGGGAGAGGAATCCGCGGGTGGCGATATGTACTATGTCGCCAATCATTCGTTTGTCTACCGGAGGGTAGTGAGGATCGGGTTTTGTTTCAGCCATGGTGAGTTTATGTTCTCTCAAATTTAATAAATAATTCGTACATTTGGCGCGCTTAAAAACCTTTACTCCGCCTTTTTATCCTCTGCCATGAAAAGTTTTTTTGAGAAAGACGCCGTTGAACTCACTCCTGACGGGAAAGAGCTGGTCATCCTGGATCAGACGCTGCTTCCCAATCAGGAAAAATACATAACCATTACCACTGCCGAGCAGCTTTTCTATGCAATCACGCTGCTGAAGGTGCGCGGCTCGCATGCCATAGGCATTTCCGCCGCTCTTGGCCTTGCGATGTGCATGAACCGCTTCGAGACTAACGACCTGAGGGTGTTCGAGAGTGAGTTCCTGAGAGTGAAACGCTATCTGGCCATAAGCCGTCCGTCGGCTGTCGACCTCTTTACCGACCTGAACAGGATGGAGAGCTGTTTCTATGAGCAGATGAGCTGTGCTGAAGACGGAGCCGGAGCGATATCTCTGATCAAGGAGCGCCTGACGGC
>JAFZKU010000110.1 GCA_017551785.1 Bacteroidales bacterium
CTCGCCCAGATATATACCTGTCCAAGCTGCGGCGTCTGCATCGACGCCTGCCCTATGAGCGCCAGCAGACAGAATCTGAAGGATACCACAGTCTATCTAGTGCGCCAGATCAAGCGCAACAATGCGCGCCGCATGAACGCCATGACCGAAAAGTGCCTCATGTGCGGCAAATGTCAGGAGGTATGCCAGATCGCCCTGCAGTCGTACGATATCAGGATGCGCATACGCGAGCGCGCCACATACAATGTAGGCCTCAAATACGACTATCTCGACTCATATAAGCCTGAAATAAGCAAGGCCAAGGTGCTTTACTATGCAGGTTGTATGTCTTCACTCACTCCTAACACAGGCCGCTCAATCAAGAAACTCCTGTCTGCAGCCAAAATCAGCTGGACACAGATGGATGCTGGCGGCGGAGTATGCTGCGGAAGGCCTCTGATCCTCGCCGGAAGACGTCAGGAAGCAGCAGCTATGATTGAGAAGAACACTTCTATAATTGAGTCCAGCGGCGCTCAGATCCTGCTTGTGAGCTGCGCTATCTGCTACCGCGTGTTCAAGGAGGAATACAAACTTAAAGGCATCAGGGTGATGCACTACACTGAATACTTCAACGAGCTTATGGAGGAAGGCCGTCTGAAACTCAACAGGGGCTCCGTAAGATATGCATATCACGATCCCTGCGACCTGGGGCGCGGCTGCGGCATCTACGAGGAGCCACGTGAGGCGCTGTCACGCGTCGGTATCATCGCTCCCGCCGAAAAAGAACGCGCCCTCAGCGTATGCTGCGGCGGTTCTGTCGGCAGTCTTACCCTTGACCACGAAGACCGGACTCCGATTACACAGGCCTCTATTCAGAACATGTTGTACTCTAATCCTGACCGCATAGTAACGGCTTGTCCTCTGTGTCTGAAGACCTATTCAAGATTGTCACCTGTGAAGGTTGTGGATTTCGCAGAAGCCCTCTGCGACGGTCTGGAAAAGTAGACTATAGATATTCCCTGCCTGTAAGCACTCTCCAGAGCGCATAGTATTTAAGCACGGAAACGGCGTGCTGCGCCACCATCTGGTAACGCAGGCTGCTGCCGCAGTTGAAATAGACGGACTTGGCCAGGAAGTTTCCGACGCCTGTTATTTCCGACAATTGATAGACAAGTTTCTCCTGCGAACCGTCAGGGAAACTGATTTCCAGACGGTCGCCGAACATAGCCAGGGTAGCGTCTTCGCTTATGATTGACGACACTCCGTCAGCCTTCCTTGTCACGGAGAAGTGACTGTCGCTAAAGATAGGCTCCGCGGTCTTTTCGCGCAGCGAGGCGGCGTTGTCGGCAAGCCATTTCTTCTGGAAGCGATTCCAGTCCCTGAGGGTGTCGAAGGGCAGCTTCTCTCCCACTATTCTGCCAAATTCGTTGTATGTAGCCTTCAGGCCGCAACTGCAACTGATCTCATCACCCGAGGTAACTATTGTACCGAAACGGTGGCAGCACGGGCACAGGTAGGCTGCGTACTGCATTCCTTCTGCAAGCCTTTCGCCGGTATATCTGTCGCCAGTGCGTGCCTGTTCCTCGTATGCATCCACATAGAGGTCATCGCACATGGCCTTGTAGACTTCCTCTTCTGTCATTGCAGCCAGCTGGGCAGGTGAGAATTCATGCATCAGCTCTCCGCGCATCGGGCCTTTGCGCTTGGTGGCAGCCCAGCGCGGCTTCAGCAGATATCCTCCGGTAAACCTGTATGTTACAAGGGCCGCACCGGATTCCTTTGCCATCCTGGCAGTTCGCCTTGAGATGAATTCCGACACTCCGTCCCAGCTGCGGTTGCCCTCGGGGAAAAGACCCACGGACACGCCGGCCTTCAGATTCTCTTCAATCTGCTTTATTACAGTGTCTCCCTTGGCTCCTTTCTCTCTAAGAATCAGGCCGAACAGATTCTTGAAGATGCCGCCGAAGAAGCCCTTGCCAAGCGTGGAGTTAGCCACGAAGCGGAAATGGCGGTTGAGCCCCATCACCATCAGTGCGGGGTCAAGATTCTGGGTGTGATTGGCTACTGCAAGGAAAGTCTTTGCTTTGACTTTGCAGCGTTTCGGATGAAAATGGTACAGGAAATACAGCCACGGGCCCACGACGACCTGGCAGAAACGGTACATGAATTTCTGCAGACCGAGGCCATTGGTTATCCGTCTATCCCTGTTTTTGCTCACGTTTCTTAGTCTCTTCTTCTTCCAGTACCCTGTAGGCAACTTTTCCTACCAGGGTCTTGGGCAGTTCGTCGCGGAATTCTATATCATATGGCATCGCATATTTGGCGATGTACTTGCGGCAGTAATCGAGAAGCGTCTGTTTTGTGTCATCGTTGGCAGGAACACCCGGCTTGAGCATCACGAAGGCTTTTACCTTCTGGATCTTGTAAGGATCCGGAACGCCTATGATGCAGCTCATGTGAACTAGATCATGGGCATCGAGGATGTTCTCGAGCTGGGCCGGATATACATTATATCCGGATGTGATTATCATCCTCTTGATACGGCCTTTGAAATATATGAAACCATCCTCGTCCATTGTGCCGAGATCGCCTGTATGAAGCCATACACGGCCGTCAGCGCACTTGTGAAGGGTATTTGCTGTCTCTTCGGGTTTATTGAAGTATTCCGCCATCACAGTGGGACCGGCAAGCGTTATCTCACCCTCTTCACCGTACGGAACCTCATCATCAGTTCCCGGCTTTACTATCTTGTAATATGTGTCAGGGAACGGGATGCCTATGCTGCCTTCCTTGGCCAGTCCGGTCGGCGTAAGGCAGGATGCGGTAACACACTCCGTAGTGCCATATCCTTCGCGTACCTGGATGGTAGCATTGTGTTCCTTCAGGAAGGCGTCGAAACGCTTCTTGAGTTCGATAGAGAGCGAGTCTCCGCCGCTGAACACGCCTTTGAGATGGCTGAGGTCAGCACGCTTCATGTTGGGCAGACGAAGCAGAGCCTCATAGAGGGTCGGAACGCCGGCCATGAAGTTGCAATTATATTTAGTGATGAGTTTAGAATAACTCTTCGCAGTGAAACGGGGCACTAGAACGCACCTTCCGCCGCTGGCTAGCATCGAATGGATGCAGACTCCCAGTCCGAAGCCGTGGAAAACGGGCATTGCGGCGAGCATGCGGTCTCCGGGGCTGAACATGGGGTTGGTGGCCACGATCTGCTGTGACAAGGCGTTGAAATTCTTGTTTGTAAGGACGATGCCTTTGGTTGTGCCGGTGGTGCCACCAGAATACAGGATGACTGCGGGATCTTCGCTCTTGCGTTCTACTTTATAATTGTAGAAGCAGCATTTCGACAGCTTCATGAACTGGTTCCACATGATAACCGGGGCGTCATCGGGAATTTTGGCAATCTTGCGGCCTTCAGTCAGCATATAACCGGTCTTCAGCGGCTGAGCGAGCTCATCCTTTATCTTGGCGATGATGACATTGACCACTTTGGTATTCTTGCGTATCCTTTCAACTTTGCCATAGAACTGGTCGAGAGTTATGATGGTAACGCTCTTTGACTCGTTCAGATAGAATTCGATCTCCTTCTCGCTGGACAGCGGGTGTACCATGCTGGCGATGCCGCCTACAAGGTTCACTGCATAGAACATGTAGATAGCCTGGGGGCAGTTGGGCAT
Organism: Bacteroidales bacterium; assembly: GCA_017551785.1. Taxonomy (GTDB): domain Bacteria; phylum Bacteroidota; class Bacteroidia; order Bacteroidales; family UBA932; genus Equibacterium. The sequence continues at coordinate 3,657 of JAFZKU010000110.1, forward strand.
AGCGATAGTCACGCAGTCTCCTTCACGTATGCCTATTGTTTTGAGCGCCTTGGCGCACATTTCTGTTTTCTTGATGAATTTCTTGTAGCTGGTGGACTTGCCCATGAAGTCGAAGGCGACGTTGTTGGGATATTTCTCAGCTATCGACATCACTTTGTCGAACATAGAACCCTGGAAATAATCCAGGTGAGCAGGGACCCCGTTCAGAAAACTGTACCACGGAGTCTTTACATTTTCATCCATTAATGAGTGCAGTTTAGGTTTAAATTAGAGTAAAGGTACTCATTTATTATTACAATAACAAAGCCGGCTTTTCGGGCCGGCTTTGTTGCACAGATGAGTTGTTGAATTATCAGTTGCCTTGAGGAGCTCCTGCGGGACGCTCGCCACGCTCGGGGCGTTGCTGACCGTCGGCACCTGCCGCTGCAGCTGCTGCTTCCATAGCTGCGGCCCTTTCTGCATTCCTTTTAGCTCTTTCATAGCGTACAGACCTGTACTCCATCCATTTCTCATATTGATCCGGAGTCAGGATCTTGCCGTATTTCTTTTCACGGATACCGTCATATTTCTTAAGCAGATCCACGTCGGTAAGCATATCCTCGGAAGTGACGTTCTCCTGTTCGCTGACCTGCTGCTCACCTTCTTCACCGCCGAACTCGGGAGGCATACCGCCGGGCATTCCACCACCAGGGAAACCACCACCGGGGAAACCGCCGTTCATGTTGGGACCGAAAGTACCGCGAGGCATTCCGCCGCCGCGCTGACGGTTATTGCTCTGGTCTTTAAGAAGGTCCATATAACGCTCGTCAGCGACCTTCAGCTCAACCTTATAAAGTTTCTTGCCCTGTTTGTCGGTCAGACCGAACATGTTCTTATATGCTTCGGCCTGGGCTTTGGCAACTTCCACGCTGCTGAAAGTTGAAGCATCCATTCCGAACATGCCCATCATCATTCCGGGAGGCATTCCGCCACCGGGGAATCCGCCGCCACCGCCGGGAAAACCGCCACCGCCACCGGGGAATCCGCCGCCGCCCATAGGGGGCTGAGCCATTGAAACAGTGCAGATCAAAACTGCAGCAAATGCAAGAATAATCTTTTTCATAGTCTATGTCTAATTAAATATGTTTTGATTATTAGATTATCGAGAGAGCGTTTGGTTTATTATATTTGTGTCAAAAGTATAAAAAATGTCTCTGAAAAAACCCATAGTAGCCCTCATATACGATTTCGACGGGACACTGTCGCCTGCCAACATGCAGGAATACGGCCTTATTCAGGCACTGGGAAATACCATTGAACAGTTCTGGGGCATCAGCAACGGCCTGGGCACCGACAAGTCCATGTGCAGCGTGCTGGCCTATATGAAGATCATTATCGACGAAGCCGCGCGCATGAACATCCCCCTCACCCGCAGCTTCCTGGAGCAGTTCGGTCCCAGGATAGAGCTTTTCGACGGAGTGAAGGAGTGGTTCGGGATGATTAACCGCTACGGCGCCTCCAAGGGTGTCAAGGTCGAGCACTACGTCATCTCTTCAGGTCTCACCGAGCTTATAGAATCCACCCCCATCGCGAAGGAATTCAAGAAGGTATTCGCCTGCTCGTTCCTTTATGATGCGGACGGGATAGCGAGATGGCCCGCAGTTGCTGTCGACTACACCGCCAAGACCCAGTTCCTCTTCAAGATTTCAAAGGGCATCATGGACATCAGCGACAACAAGCTGGTCAACGACAGCCGCCGCGACGAAGACAAGCGCATCCCCTTCACCAACATGATCTATTTCGGCGACGGCGACACCGACGTACCCTGCATGAAGATAGTCAAGATGTTCGACGGCAACTCTATAGCCATATACCAGAAACAGAACGAAAAGAAAGTCGCCACAGCCCGCAAGCTTCACAGCCAGGGCCGCGTCAACTTCATCTGCGACGCCGACTACTCTCCCGGCGGCGAGATATTCACCACAGTCAGCTCCATCATCGACAAGATCAAGGCAGAAAGCAACTACCATCTCATGCAGAAAAGGAACCGTCCATGAAGAAGCTGATACTGCTTGCAGCCGCGTTGCTGCTTACAATATCTTTCTGTGCGTCTGCCCAGACCGTACAACAGCTTTTCCAGCCGGCAGCCGATGCCGTGGGCGAGTATTTCGGCGACAGGACCCAGTGGAGGGACACTGTCCGCATACGCCATTTCTACATTCGCAACTCCGGCCCTGCCGAAGTCCATTTCAACAGATTTCTCAGCGAACAGCCGCTGCGCAAGAATGACATCGACATTATTTACTCTCTTGTGCGCAAGAACTTCCCGGAGAAATACAAGTCCTACGCAAATAACTTCGCTATCTATTCCGACGGAAACAAGATCGAGAAGCTTTACAGCAGGGCCCTCAGCGACAGTTTCGACGCCGACGACCTGAGTCTGAAGAAAGTTCCCGCGGAGGACATGACGAAGATCGGGCAGCAACGGAGCCTCTATCCTCTGACCAAGAATCTTTCGCGAGCCAAACAGCCTACAGCCGGCCTGCAGAATCGCCACATCGCTCTCTGGCAGAGTCACGGCTATTACTATGAACAGTCTCTGGAACGCTGGGAGTGGCAGCGCAGCCGGCTGATGACTACTGTCGAAGACATGTACACCCAGAGCTACGTCCTTCCCTTCCTGGTCCCGATGCTGGAGAATGCAGGAGCCACAGTGCTTCTTCCGCGCGAAAGGGACCTTCAGAAAAACATGCTCATCGTGGACAACGGTTCGCCGCTATATGTGGAGCAGGAAGGCAAGAACTTCTGGAAGACGGCCTCAGCCCCCGGCTATGCCGACAAGGCTACTCTCACCGAAGGTGTCAACCCCTTCAAGGAAGGCACTGCCAGGACTGTTCAGTGCACCCTTGACAACAGCGAACTCTCGACAGCATTCTGGAGGGCGCAGGTGCC
>JAFZKU010000111.1 GCA_017551785.1 Bacteroidales bacterium
CAGAGCCTCCGCAGCCTCAATCTGCGCAGCTATGGCTGTATGATTATCAGCATGCTGCGGGACGGCCAGTTCGTGACCAATCCCAAGCCCGATACGGTCTTCCATGCTGGAGACACCGTATGGCTGGCAGGAGATGTCAATTCCCTCACATGGTTCGAGAAATAACACAATAATTATCCCAATATGAAACCGATCCATTTCGCGGCGGTGGTAATTGCCGCATTTGCACTTTCTTCATGCGGCAAGTCCGCTGAAAACACTGCTTCCTATCAGGTGTCCCAGGTTCCGTTTACGGATGTCAAGATTGCCGAGAACAGCTTCTGGGGCGACAGGCTCAAAGCTGCCAGAGAGGTTACCATTCCTCTGGCTTTCAGCAAATGCGAATCTGAAGACCGCTACCGCAACTTCGAGCTGGCAGCACATCCGTCCCCGGAAAACCGTCCGACCGCATTTCCCTTCGACGATACTGACGTCTATAAGACTATCGAAGGTGCCAGCTACATACTGCAGACCTATCCCGACAAGAAACTCGAGAGTTATATCGACAGCGTACTGGACATTGTTGCTGCAGCTCAGGAGCCTGACGGATATCTATACACGGCCCGTACCATGAATCCGGAGCATCCTCACTCATGGTCCGGCAGCGAACGCTGGGAGCAGGTTGAAGGCGGCAGCCATGAATTCTACAACCTTGGCCACATGGTCGATGCCGCATGCGCCCATTATCAGGCCACCGGCAGCACCAAGTTCCTCGACATTGCTAAGAAGTATGCCGACTGCATCATCCGCGAAATCGGTCCCGGAGAAGGGCAGAAGACAGTTGTTCCCGGCCACCAGATCGCCGAGATGGCGCTTGCAAGGCTGTATCTGCTGACAGGGGAGAAGAAGTATCTCGACCAGGCCAAATACTTCCTGGACTACCGCGGCAAAACTGCCGTGAAGGACCAGTACAGCCAGAGCGACCTGCCTGTCGTAGACCAGCGTGAAGCTTGGGGCCATGCAGTGCGTGCCGGCTACATGTATGCAGGTATGGCTGATGTAGCTTCTCTTACTGGCGACAAGGATTACGTCAACGCCATCGATTCCATCTGGAAGAATATTGTAACGCGCAAGTATTACATTACCGGCGGTGTAGGCTCACGCCACAACGGCGAGGCTTTCGGAGCTGACTATGAACTACCTAACAAGACTGCCTACAACGAGACTTGCGCTGCCATCGCTCAGGTATATCTGAATCAGCGCATGTTCATGCTCCACGGTGATGCCAAATACATAGACTGCCTTGAGCGCACCCTTTACAATGGCGTCATAAGCGGCATGAGCGTGGATGGCGGCAAGTTCTTCTATCCGAATCCGCTCTCGGCCGACAGCGTATACCACTTCAATTCCGGCAGGACCATGACCCGTCAGCCCTGGTTCGGCTGTGCATGCTGCCCGAGCAATCTTTGCCGTTTCATCCCTTCAGTCCCGGGCTACTTCTACGGAGTCAAAGGTCGCGACCTCTATGTCAACCTGTTCGTGGAGAACAGCGCAGAGGTAGAACTGGACGGCAAAACTGTCAAAGTCTCACAACAGACCGATTACCCGTGGAACGGCGACATTACAATCAAGGTCGACGGCAACGATGCGGGTCGCTTTACTTTGAAGGTCCGTATCCCCGGCTGGGTACGCAACGAAGTGGTGCCCGGCGACCTCTATGAATATGCCGACGGCCTGACTCCCGAGTGGAGCATTGCTGTAAACGGCAAGCCGGAGAATGTCAAAGTAGGGAAGGACGGTTATGTGGCTCTGACCCGCAGCTGGAAGCCCGGCGATGTTGTCTCAGTGCATTTCGACATGCCTGTACGTACAGTGGCTGCAAATGAGAATGTGGCTGACGACCGCGGCAAGCTGGCCGTAGAGCGCGGTCCGCTGGTATACTGCGCCGAATGGGCCGACAATGCCGGCAAGGACGTGCATGCAACTCCGGTCGGCGGCTGCACCTTCCAGGTAGTTCCGAACTACGGCATCACCAACACAGAAGGTGACGGCAAAGTCTTCAGAGTTACCGAAATCAAGGCTTCCGACGGCCTGTCTCTGATTCCTTATTACGCATGGAACCACCGCGGCGCCGGCAATATGGAAGTGTGGCTGGAAGAGTAATGTAGCTGCTTAAGCTGTAAGATCGACCGTCAGGGCGTCAAGCTCCTGGCGGTTTTCTTTTGTCACGGCTGAACGGATCGTAACGACACGCTCATAGAGTGTTATGTCTTTCATCTGCTCCAGCTCGGCTTTCATGACCTTGGCGGCCATGGGAGCCCAGGTGCCGTTCTCAATCAATGCAACTTTCCTGTTGCAGAAGCCTTTGCCCTTGAGATGGTGGAGGAAGTCAGACATAAGCGGGTGGAGGCCGGCCTCATAAGTGGCAGCAGCCAGCACAATGCGGTCATAGCGGAAGGCTCCCTCGATGTTCTCGGCAAGGTCACTGCGGGCAAGGTCTGCAATCTCAAGCTTCACGCCTTTGGCTTCCAGCTTATCTGCGAGATATTGTGCAGCCTCAGCCGTATTGCCGTGCAGCGAAGCGTATGCGATGAACACTCCTTCCGTCTCGGGACGGTACGAACTCCAGGTGTCGTAGAGATTGATGTAATAGCCGAGGTTCTTGTCGAGTATCGGGCCGTGCAGGGGGCAGATGGTGCTTATTTCAAGACCAGACAGCTTCTTCAGCAGGGCCTGTACCTGAGGGCCGAACTTGCCGCAGATATTGATGTAATAGCGGCGCGCCTCGCAGTCCCAGTCTTCGTCTTCGGTCTTGCTGAGAGCTCCGAACTTGCCGAATGCATCGGCCGAGAACAAGATCTTCTCGCTCTCTTCGTAAGCCACAAGCACATCCGGCCAGTGAACCATAGGGGCCGCGAAGAATCGCAGGGTGTGGGCTCCGAGCTGCAGAGTGTCGCCTTCCTTTACTACGTCGATACGGTCTGCAAAGGCAAGGTCGGGATAGAACTGCTGCATGAACTTCGAGGCTGCGTTAGAGCAGATGCAGCGGCACATTGGGTAGGTGGACATAACTCTGGCGATGCTGCCGCTGTGGTCGGGCTCGGTATGGAGGACTACCAGGTAATCGGGAGTGCGGTCGCCGAGCTTCTCATAAAGCTTCGCTTCCCACTCGGCCGCCTTGCGCTCGTCGACTCCGTCCATGATGGCCACTTTGTCGTCGAGTATTACGTAGGAGTTATATGCCATGCCTTCCGGAACGATGTACTGGCTCTCGAAAAGGTCTATGTCGAGGTCGTCAACGCCGATATACTTCACGCTGCCGTTTCCTATGGTGATATCTTTCATTGCTTTCTATAATGTTATTAGCACAAAAATAATGATATTTGCGTTAATCTAGATTCTTGGTTTATGAAAAAGACATATCTGCTTCTGGCTGTATTCGCGCTGATGCTTGCAGCGCCGGCTATCAGCTCGTGCTCGTGCAAGGATTCGACCCTCAAGGTGATTTCCTACAACATCAGGATGGGTGTCGCCAATGACGGCGACAATTCATGGGATCTCCGAAAGGAGGCTTCCGTAGCTATGATCGAAGACCAACAGCCCGACATCTTCGGACTTCAGGAGGCTTTTGACTTCCAGGTGAAGTATCTGGTGGACAACTGCCCGCAGTATGCCGCAATAGGAGTCGGCCGTGACGACGGAGTAGAGGAGGGGGAGCACATGGAGATCTACTACAACAAGGAGAAATTCAACCTGAAGGAGTGGGGCACGTACTGGCTTTCTCCGACTCCGGATTCCGTGTCTTTCGGCTGGGATGCCGCATGCCGCCGCACTGCTACCTGGTGTCTGCTTGAAAGCAAGGACGGAAGGAGGCATCTTTACTATGTAAACACCCATCTGGACCATGTAGGGGTGGATGCCCGACGCAACGGTCTTGCCCTGATAGTGGACAGGATAGGCCAGATGAACAAGGAAGGCTGGCCGATGGTGCTTACCGGCGACTTCAACGTGAAGGACGACGATCCGTGCCTGCTGGCGCTTGACGGTAAGATGCTGTCTGCAAGGGCTACTGCCAAGAAGACTGACGATAAGGGTTCCTACAACGCCTGGGGCAAGGCTTCGGATGCCATAGACTATATTTTCTACAGTGACTTCTCGAAAGCCCTTTCTTTCGAGACGCTTGACCGCCAGTATGCCGGCAAGCCCTTCATTTCCGACCATTATCCCGTAGTGGCCGTACTCAAATACTAGTCAGATGAAGCGACTTTTGTCAGCTGCCGTGATGGTCCTGCTCCTTGCCGGATGCAGGAATGGGGGAGGTGCTGTGCAGCAGACTTCCGTGCTGAAAGTGGACAGCGTCTATTACGCCCACGGCTTTACCATCAAATACTACGACGACTGCAAGGTGGTCAGCATCCGCGACCCCTGGGATACCCTGAAGGTCCGAAAGAACTACGTACTGGTCGACAAGGAGAAACGCTCCCGTAAATTCGAAGTGCCGGCGGAAGCAAGAAACAACGCCGTGATAATCCCGGTGCCGGTGGAACGAGCTGTAATCTACACTTCCGTGCATGCCGCGATGACAGAGCAGCTTGGCTGTATCGACCGCATCTGCGGAGTATGCGAGCCTGAATACATCATTTCTGAAGAAATTCTCACAAGAGTTGCCGACGGGCGGATAGCCGACCTCGGAATGTCAACTGCGCCCAATATCGAGAAGATAATCGACATGGACACTGAGGTTATAATTGCGTCGCCCTTTGAAAACAGCGGCTACGGCAACGCCGAGAAGATAGGAGTGCCGATCGTGGAGGCCGCCGACTACATGGAGGGCCATCCGCTGGGCCGCACCGAGTGGGTTCGTTTCTACGGCCTGCTGTTCGGCTGCCGCGACCGCGCCGACTCTCTGTTCTTCGTCACCTGCAGCAAGTATGACAGCCTCAAGGCGCTTGTGACTGACATACCGGAAGAGGAGAGGCCCACTGTAATCATGGAACGCAAGTACGGAGCGCTGTGGGGCGTTCCGGGCGCAAGCAGCTATGTGGCCATCTTCCATGCAGATGCAGGAGCGAACTACATTTTCAAGGACCTGTCAGGAACCGGCAGCGTCCAGCTGTCCTTCGAGCAGGTGTTTGAAAGAGCTGCCGACGCCGACTTCTGGCTGCTGAAATACGGCACGAAGAAGCCACTGACCTACGCCGATCTCCGCAGCGAATATAAGCCGTACTCCAACTTCGCCGCTTTCAAGAATCATAAGATATATACCTGCAATACGCTGGTCACGTCATATTATGACGATATTACCATCCATCCTGACCAGATTCTTGCAGATTTGATGTACATTTACCACCCCGATTTGCTGAAGGGGCATCAGCCGAAGTATTACTTCCCGATGGAACAATGATTAACCAGTTTAAACTAAATAACTTACAATGATCAAAAGAATCCTTTTCGCCGCCGCACTGTTATTGTGCGTGACCTCGGCAGCATCTGCACAGCAGCAGATGCCCCAGATTCCGATAGACCAGAAGGTACGCATCGGAAAACTGGATAACGGTCTGACCTATTACATCCGTCACAACGAAGAGCCTAAAGACCAGGCTCATTTCTATATCGCCCAGAAGGTGGGCTCGATCCTCGAAGACGAAAACCAGCGCGGTCTGGCACACTTCCTTGAGCACATGTGCTTCAACGGCACCGAGCATTTCCCCGGCAACGGCCTGATCAAGTATCTGGAATCTATCGGCGTGAAGTTCGGCGCTGACCTGAATGCATACACATCTATTGATGAAACCGTTTATAACATCGACAACGTGCCTGTTACTGTTCCGGGCGCCATCGACTCCTGCCTTTGGATCCTCCACGACTGGGCTGACGGCCTGCTTCTCGAGGGTGAGGATATCGACAAGGAGCGCGGTGTCATCCACGAAGAGTGGCGCAGCCGCCAGAACGCCCAGATGCGTATGTACGAACAGATCCTTCCCAAGATATATCCCAACAACAAATATGCATATCGCCTGCCCATCGGTACTATGGAAGTCGTAGACAATTTCCCTTATCAGGCTATCCGCGACTATTATGAGAAATGGTACCGTCCCGACCAGCAGGGCATCGTGGTTGTCGGCGACATCAATGTTGACGAGATCGAAGCCAAGATCAAAGAGATCTTCGGCACTATAGCCACCCCTGTAAATCCGGCCGAGCGCTATTATGTGCCGGTTGAGGACAATGTCGAGCCTATCATCGCCATAGCCAAGGACAAGGAACAGCCTTACGCTATGTCCTATATCTTCAAGAAGCACGAGCCCATTCCTGACGAGATGAAGAGCAGCCTCACATATCTTGTGATGGATTATGCCTTCACCGTGGCTGACATCATGGTCCAGCAGAGACTCAATGAACTTATGATGCTGCCGGAGCCGCCTTTCATGCAGGCTGCAATCCAGGACGACGACTTCTTCATTTCCAAGACTGAAAAAGCATACATGGGTGTTGTCATCACTGCTGACGACGGACTTATCAAGGGTCTTACGACAGTCTATCGCGAGATGCTCCGTATCGCCCGCAACGGTTTCACCGCTTCAGAATACGAGCGCGCCAAAGAGGAATATCTCACCCAGCTCGAAAACGCCTACAACGAGAGGGAGAAGACCAAGAGCATCAACTACTGCGACGAGTATGTCCGCCATTTCATCGACAATGAGCCTATCCCGGGCATAGAGAACGAGTATGCTCTCATCAATCAGCTCGCCCCGAGCGTTCCCGTGGAGGCTGTAAACCAGCTCGTGGCCCAGCTCATGGGTGAAGACGGCAACCTCGTAGTTGTCTGCATGCTTCCCGACAAGGAAGGTCTTGACATTCCTTCTGAGCAGGAAGTAATGAAAGCCCTTGCTGACGTCGAGGCTGAAGATATCGCTCCTTACGAGGACAACGTTTCTGACGAACCGCTTATTTCAAATCCTCCCGTAGGCGGCAGCATCGTTAAATCTGCACCCGCCAAGTTCGGATATACTAAATACACCCTTTCAAACGGTGTCGGCTTCTATGTAAAGCCGACCGACTTCAAGGCTGACCAGATCCAGATGCGCGCCTTCAGCAACGGCGGCTTGTCGCTCTATCCTGAGTCTGACGTAATCAATATGGCTGCCGCAAATGAGGTATTCACAGTCGGCGGTCTGGGCAATTTCAGCGCTACCGACCTCACCAAGGCCCTCGCCGGCAAGCAGGTCAGCGTTAATGCCAATATCTCTAATCTCGGTGAAACCCTCTCTGGAAGCTCAACACCCAAGGACTTCGAGACCATGCTGCAGCTCGTTTACCTGTGCTTCACCGACCGTCGCGAAGACAACGATGCATTCCTCTCATACAAGAACCGCCTCTACGCTTCATTGGTGAACCAGGAGATGCAGCCCATGTCAGCTCTTCAGGACAGCCTGACCAAAGTTCTCTACAACGGTCATCCGCGTGCACACACGCTTAAAGCTGCCGATGTAGACAAGATCGATTATAGCCGTATTATGCAGATAGCCCGCGAACGTTTCGCCGATGCAGCTGACTTCAATTTCATCTTCACCGGAAACTTTGACGAGGATACCATGCTTCCGCTCGTAGCCCAGTATCTCGGTGCGCTGCCGACCACCAGCAAGCGCGAAAATTACGTGGACAACAAGCTTGACATAGTCAAGGGCACCAAGGATAATGTCTTCAAGAAAAAGATGGAGACTCCGATGGCCACAGTTGTAATGCTGGCTTCAGGCAAGGCTAAATATAATCTCAAGAACGAACTGTTGATGGAAATGGCAGGCCAGTGCCTCGACATACTCTTCACAGAGGAAATCAGGGAGAAGGAGGGAGGTACCTACGGCGTGCAGGTTGTAACAGACTTCAGCGACAGGCCGAAACCGGTAGAGCTTATCCAGATCGTTTATCAGACCGATCCGGACAAGTATGAATATCTCAACGCCCGTATCCACGAACTTCTGGATGAGTTCCAGAAGAACGGCCCTAAAGAGACCGACCTTGCCAAGGTTAAGGAATACCTTCTCAAGAACAACATTGAGGACCAGAGGAACAATGCCTACTTCAGCTCAGTATTGAGAGAATATATTGAGACAGGCGTCGACGCTGACACTCAGTACAGGCAGGTTGTCGAGAGCATCACTGCAGCTGATGTTGCGAAAGCTACCCGCAAACTCCTCAAACAGAAGAATTTCAAGACCGTCATCATGGACGGTTACGCTGAGTAACTAACTGAAATAATGCATGTTGCGCCGGTTCATTATCACATAGATAATGACCGGCGCTCCTATTAATGACGTAACGGCATTGAGGGGTAGGGGACTCGATGCGTCTCCAAGAAGCGTCACGAAATTGCAGAGCAGCGCGGTTACAGACCCGGCCAGGATGGTCACGGGGATGAGATGGTTGTGGTTTGAAGAGCCCAGCAGCAGCCTGGCTATATGTGGCACTGCAAGGCCGATGAACGAGATCGGGCCGCAGAAAGCAGTGACTGTCGCGGTGAGAATGCCCGTACTTAGCAAAATAAGCAGCCTTACGGCGCGGATACGCACTCCGAGGTTCCGTGCATAGTCTTCACCCAGTAAAAGCGCATTAAGGGGCTTTGTGAGCGTTATGGACAGTATGAGCCCGGCAATGGCAAAAGATGCGAACCAGGGCAGCTTGTCGGTCGATACGCTTGAAAAATCGCCCATTCCCCACATAACGAACTGGTGAACCTTGTCGGCTGAGGCCCTGTAATTGAGAATTGAGATTACAGAAGAGGCCAGATAACCCACCATAATACCGATAATCAGCAACATAACGTTGTTGTTGACCTTGCGGGAGAAGATGATTATTATGGACAGGACTATGGCTGCACCGATAAATGCCGCAATTATGGTGGTCAGATAGCTCGAGGTGGCGAAATAAATCATTACCAGAGCTACTCCGAGATTTGCGCCGTCACTGATACCGAGAATTGAAGGGCCGGCCAGGGGATTCTTGAAGAAAGTCTGGAGCATCAGACCGCTGATGGCAAGGGCTGCTCCGGACAACAGCGCTGTTACAGCCTGGGGAAGTCTGGTCTCGAGGACGATATAATTCCAACTGGCGCGGTCGCTGCCGTTGCCGAAAAGGATTGACAGCACGTCGCGGAAAGGAATCTTCACCGGGCCGTAGAAAATGTTTGCGGCGAACAGCGCAAGAAGAATTATGCCGGTCGCGGTGTATATCAGGGTATAGTTATGATTTCGGCTTTTCATGACTTCTACAAAAGTACTTAAAATATGGATATACGGTATAATTTGCTTAAATTTGAAGACTGCATTCAGTTTTAACACAATTTATATTATGTTAAATAAGGGATATCGGGAAGACAGCATTCCCTCCTCTGCATACATTCCTCTGGCCGAACGCATGCGTCCTCGGACGCTTGACGATTACGTCGGTCAGGAGCATCTTGTCGGCAAAGATTCGGTGCTGCGGAAAATGCTTGAGAGCGGCGATGTCAAGTCCTTTATCCTCTGGGGTCCTCCGGGTGTCGGCAAGACTACCATCGCAAAGATCATGGCGAATACACTCAAGCGTGAATTCTTCACCCTGTCTGCTGTAAGCAGCGGCGTCAAGGATGTCCGTGATGTCATCGACAAAGCTAAGGCAAGCCGTATGTTCGCCGTTCACGGAGCTCCGATACTCTTCATCGACGAGATCCATCGCTTCAATAAAGCCCAGCAGGACGCCCTACTGGGGGCTGTCGAGGACGGCACTGTGGTACTCATAGGCGCCACAACC
>JAFZKU010000112.1 GCA_017551785.1 Bacteroidales bacterium
CGCCACGAAGACGGCAGCTGGAAGAGTCCTTCCGACCCTCTCCAGACCTACGGCGAAGGCTTCATCGAAGGCAATTCATATAACTTCTCGTTCCACGTACCTCACGATGTGGCCGGGCTCATCCGCCTGATGGGCGGCGAGAAGCGCTTCCTGGGTATCCTCGACACGCTGTTCAGCATTCCTCTGGCGCCGAAGTACTACGCTGACAACGAGGATATCGAGGCCTCCTGCCTCATCGGAGGATATGTCCACGGCAACGAGCCGAGCCATCACATCCCCTACCTTTTCCAGTGGACAAGCGAACCCTGGCGGACTGACTACTGGATCCGCGAGATAATGGAGCGGATGTACATTCCGCAGAAGGACGGCCTCGGCGGCAACGACGACTGCGGCCAGATGAGCGCATGGTACGTCTTCTCGGCTATGGGCTTCTACCCTGTCTGCCCGGGCAGCGGAGAATATGTCCTCGGCGCGCCTTTCCTCCCCGAGATGACACTCAGGCTGGACAACGGCAAGACCTTCACCGTCAAGGCGCCGGGAGTGAGCACTGAGAACAGGTACGTCAAGGCAGTCAAGCTGAACGGCAAGCCCTATACGAAACGCTTCATAACGCAGCAGGATGTCCTGCGCGGCGGTGTGCTGGAGTTCGAGATGAGCGACAGTCCCCGGCCGGCTTCAACCCCTGCGCCCGAAGACCTCCCCTACTCTCTTTCCCGTGCTTTATAAATCCCTGTCACTCACTAGATAACGCAAATATCTACACCCTCTTTTCGGGGGTAGGATATCATATAAACAACTGATGTCCTGCCTTTTATAAAACACGCTAGAAAGTCTCGGCAAAAAAACGTATCTTAGCATTTTGATTCAAATTGCAGCTGCAATGCAGACCAGAACATACATAGTCGCAGAACATCTGTTCGCAGTCAATGCTGAAGAGAGCATCTTCCAGCTGATGGGCAATTACGAGCCTTTCCGCGATGAAACCGCCGTCAACGACACTCCAGCCGCGGACGCTCCCCAGCCAACGCCAAAATCCCCCGCCCCCCTCTTCTCTCTGACTGTCGCAGAAGGCGAAGCTGTCAAATATGTAGAAGATATGACACAGGAAGAAGAGGGGCAGGAAATAATCTGCGGCCACACTGAAACTGGCGAGTCTGTGTTTGAGACGCGCTGGAGCGGCAAGACCGCCGGCTGGCTGATATGCTCTCCGGACTATGCCACGGCCACCCTCCGCCTCAGCGGACATCTCCCCAAGGCTGCTCTGGATAACGCCCTGATGGTTCTCTTTGCCATGGCGTCGGCAGTCCATGGAACGGCGCTGTTCCATTCTGCTGTAGTGAGCTTCGAAGGCAAGGGTTATATGTTCCTGGGCCGCAGCGGCACCGGCAAGAGCACCCACGCCCGCCTCTGGCTGAAATTTATAGCGGGCACTGAACTGATGAACGACGACAATCCCGCAGTGCGCATCAAAGCGGACGGCACGGCTTGGGTCTACGGCACGCCCTGGAGCGGCAAGACGCCTTGCTACAGGAACGTCAGCTGCCCTGTCGGCGGCATCGTCCAGCTCAGCCAGGCTCCTTACAACAAGATAACAAGACTTACCGGAATAGCGGCATACGCAGCCGTGATGCCCAGCATTTCCGGCAAACGATGGGACAGAGCGATAGCTGACGGCCTCCACGAGACTGAGAACGCTCTGGCCGGCAACGTGCCGGTATGGCATCTGGACTGCCTGCCAGACGAGGCTGCGGCCAGACTTTGTAACGACACTGTCACTGCATGAACGATGTGGAGATCATAAAGGAAGCCGTGAAGCTGGTGAGAGACGGAATCAGCGTGACCTTTCCCGTGAAGGGCCGCAGCATGATCCCGTTCATCGTCGGCGGCAAGGACAGCGTCATCCTCCAGCAGCCCGGTGACCTGAAACCGGGAGTCATTGTGCTGGCGGAGATCTCTCCCGAACACTACGTGCTGCACCGCATTATCCACATTGACGAGGGCAAAGGCGTCATCACCCTGATGGGCGACGGCAATGTGCACGGCATCGAACACTGCACTCCTGCCACCGTCATGGCCCGCGCCACCCACGTTGTGGATCCCAAAGGACGCACCCGCTCTCTGGAGTCCCGCGGCCAGCAGTTCAATGCGAAGCTGTGGCGGCTCCTGCAACCCTTCAGAAGGTATATTCTGGCAATTTTGAGAAGAGTTTGTAAAAAATACGCATATGAAAATTAAGAAAGGATTCGTGCTTCGCGAGGTCTGCGGACAGAACGTCATAGTAGGAGAAGGCCTCGACGCCATCAATTTCGGGCGCATGCTAAGTCTCAACAAGACTGCCGCATGGATATGGAAGGAAGCCATGCGGCAGGGCGAGTTCTCTGCCCAGAGCCTGGCCGTAGCGCTGTGCGAAGAGTATGACGTCACCCCCGACAGGGCGCTGGCCGATACCGAAGCCACCCTCAAGCAGTGGCTGGAACTTAACGTCATCGAATAGATGAAATACCTGAGCTGGATATGGCGTAACTCGCGGGGCATCCGCTGGAGCATGCTGGCACGCATCCTGGCCGGCACTGCACAGGTTGCCGCCGGACTGCTGATGGTGTGGCTCAGCCGCCGCTTCATCGACGAGACCATCATGTCCGGCACGGCCCGTGACGTTACTGTTATGATCATCTGGCTGGTGCTGACAGTAGTGCTGAGGGTGGCATTCCGCCAGCTCAGCTACCTGCTGACCACTACGGCTGGAGTCAAGCTCACCAACGGGCTGCGCCTGCGTATGTACAGCAGCCTCTTCCGCCGCCAGCTCTACACCGGCAAGGACATGCACTCCGGCGACGTCAGCTACCGTCTCACCAAAGACATCACCGAGGTAAGCGACACTCTTACCGACGTCATCCCCCAGATACTGATAACGCTGATACAGCTCACCGGAGCCTTCTTCCTGCTGCGCTATTTCGACCGCTGGCTGGCCTGGGCTCTGATAATCCTGACCCCTGCTGCCATATTCCTCACCAAGCTGGCGGGCCGCAAACTGCGGCAGATGACTCTCAGCATCCGCGAGGACGAGAGCCGCATCCAGATGCATGTCCAGGAGGGCAGCGAATACAACGCCATGCTCCGCGCCATGGGCAGCGAAGAGTGGATCACCGACCGTCTGGACACCATGCAGCAACAGCTCAAGGGCGACGTGATGCGCCGCACCCGCTTCACCATAATGATGAGGATGGCCCTGGGACTCACCTTCGGCCTGGGCTACCTGCTGGCCTTCGTATGGGGAGGTCTGCAGCTGCGTAACGGCGCCATCACATTCGGTGTAATGACCTCCTTTCTGCAGCTGGTCGGCCAGATACAGCAGCCGGTGATGTCCATAATGAACATGGGCTCACAGATCTTCCATTCATCGGCCAGCATGGACCGCCTGATGGAGCTGGAGAGCAGCGGCGCAGCGCCGGAAGGCAGCAGCCTCCACCCCACCCTGTCCGGCATCCGCTTCGACAATGTCAGCTTCCGCTACGAAGACGGCGACAGCCAGATTTTCAGCGGCTTCAGCCATGATTTCGCCCCGGGAAGCAAGACTGCCCTGATGGGCGAGACCGGCGCCGGCAAAACCACCCTCTTCCGCCTGATGCTGGGCTTCATCAGCCCCGACAGCGGCAGCATATCGCTCTACGGCAGCGACAGTTCGATGGAGGTCGGAGATGCGACAAGGCCGGATTTCGTATATGTACCGCAGGGCAACACTCTGATGAGCGGCACTATCCGTTTCAACCTGCAGGTGGCGGCGCCAGACGCGACGGAAAGCCAGCTGGACGAGGTGCTTCACATTGCATGTGCAGATTTCGTAAAGGAGCTTCCTGAGGGCATAGATACTGTGCTCGGCGAGCGCGGCAGCGGCCTCAGCGAGGGGCAGGCGCAGCGCATAGCCATAGCCCGCGGCCTTCTCCGCCCGGGCTCGATCCTGCTTCTGGACGAGATCAGTTCGTCGCTTGACGCGGACACAGAGAGCGAGCTCTACAAGCGCCTGTTCGCCGCACGCCCCCACGAGACGATGATATTCATCACACACCGCCCGAACGTCACGGAACACTGCGACGCAATCCTCAGCCTCTGAGGCCGCGCGTGATTTGTTATTTCGCTGATATTTCCTATCTTTACATATTAACGATTAAAATAATAACCAAAACTATAACCTGACATGAAGAAAATCCTCACCACTCTCCTGGCCATGGCATTCGTGCTGACTGCCGCCGCCCAGGAAGCTGAAAAATCTGAAATCGTTAAAACCGGCCTGAACTTCGGTCCCCTGCCCGCAGTAGGTTACTCGTCAGACCTCGGCTGGCACTACGGCGCCCTCTCTGACATCTACTGGTATGGAGATGGTTCTACCTATCCCGACTATATGTGGAAGGCCAACGTTGAGATTTCAAAGTATTCAAAAGGTAATACCGTGCTGCACAGTTTCTTCGACAGCAAATACCTCATTCCGGGCATCCGCGTGAGCGCAGCCGTTTCATACTTCGGCAACAAGACCACCAACTTCTACGGCTTCAACGGAGCCGCATCGGTCTACAATCCCGAACTGGACAAGATCAGTGAAAACGGTGTCGGCGTTTACCTTATGCGCCGCGACATCTTCCGCATCCAGACCTGCTTCCAGGGCAAGTTCGGAGACAGCAACTGGGGATGGGCCGGCGGTCTGACCTTCTGGAGCATCAAGACCGGCCATGCAGTCAACAACAGTCTGCAGTATGCCAACGACTACTCTCTCTATGATCTGTATGTCGACAACGGCGTGATCCACCAG
>JAFZKU010000014.1 GCA_017551785.1 Bacteroidales bacterium
CGGATCTCCTGCAGATGGGCTTTCGCCTCCGGACTGTTGTTGTTATGCGGCGAACCCGACCAGAACGTTTCCTCATTCAACTGGATCTGCTCCGTATCGGCACCGCCATAGACCATCGCGCCCAAAGCGGAGTTGCCAATCGGCAAAGCCTCCAACCAATGAGAAGCCGCCTTGTCATACCAAAGGCGGCGACTCTCTGCCTGCACCTGACTGACCGTCAAGACAGACAAAAGGATAATAACTATTCTTCTCATTTGGGAATTACTTCTCGCTGCTATCAATCATTTTCCAAATGCCGGCAGCGCAGGCAGCACCAACGAACGGACCAACGATGAAGATCCAAAGGTTAGTCAGAGCCGTACCTCCCTGGAAGATGGCGGGAGCAATCGAACGGGCGGGGTTCACCGAAGTACCAGTATAGCGGATACATACCAGGTGAACCAATACCAGCGACAGACCGATGGCCAGACCGGCAAAGTTGTTGGTAGCGCCGTTTGTCTTGGCAGTAGCACCGAGCACCACAAGCACAAACACACATGTGAAGATGATCTCAGCCAACAGACCGCCTAGCATGCTCACGTTGGCCTGCAGGTCGTTAGCACCTGTTCCTTCGAGTCCCGGCACATTCTCGGTGAGAATATACAGCAGGAAAGAGCCGATAAAGGCGCCAATCACCTGGAAGAGCATATACATACCACAGTCCTTAGCATTCATCCGTCCGCTAAGATAGCAACCGAGCGTGATGGCCGGATTGATGTGGCATCCGGAGATGCCGCCGATGGTATAAGCCATTGCCACGACAGCCAGGCCAAAGGCCAGAGCCGTACCCACCACAGCGGGGATATTGTTTACAGGATCACAACCCAGGCTGACGGCAACACCGCAACCCATCAACACGAGCACCATCGTGCCCACCATTTCTGCTAAATACTTTTTCATAATGCTTATAGTTTTGATGATTAATGAAAATTCGTTTCTAGGGCACAAAGATAAGAAAAATTTCCTTTGCCTCCAAATATTATGGCAAAAAAGTGTGAATAGCATGGGCTACGGTATAGGCAGTAGTCCATGCAGCCTGGAAATTGAAGCCTCCGGTGATGCCGTCAATATCAAGCACCTCGCCTGCGAAAAACAGCCGGGGCACGTGACGGCTCTCGAGCGTTGAAGGATGGACCGACGAGAGCGCAATACCGCCACATGTGACGAACTCGTCCTTAAACGCAGCCCGCCCGGCTATCTGATAACTGTCGCCTCCGCTCAGCAGATTCGCCAGACGGTTCAGTTCCTTCTTGTTGAGACTCCCCCAACGGCCATTCGCCCGCTCGCCAAGGCATTTCTCCAGCAGATAGCCCCATAACCGCGAGGGAATGCCGCAGGGCGACACCGTCTTTATCTGTTTCTGGGGATTGCGAATGACCATCTCGTCGAGTTGGGACAGAACCTCCGTATCACGAAGCTTCGTCCAGTTCACGGCGAGGGGGCACTGATACTGTTTTTCCGCCAACAGCCGCGCGCCATAGCTCGACAACTTCAGAATAGCCGGCCCGCTCATGCCCCAATGGGTAATCAGCAGCGGCCCTTCCGCCCGTAGTTTCGTGCCGGGGATCATCGTTACCACATCCTCCACCACCGTTCCCATCAGCGCATGCAGCGCCTCGTCGGCAATCTGAAAGGTGAAGAGCGAGGGCACAGGCAGTTCTATTTCATGCCCCATGTCGCTGAGCCATCGCAAACCGTCGGCCTTGGGCGATCCGCCCGTGGTTACGGCGATGAAATCATAGTCGTTGAGTAGCTCCAATGAATCAATCTTCGCCTCTGAACGGATCTCTATGCCGTGTCTTCGCGCCTCGGCAAGGAAACAATTGATAATCGTATGCGAATCCTGCGACAAGGGAAACACGCATTGGTCATCTTGCGTGGTCAGTCGTACCCCGTGACGCTCAAACCAGTCATAGGCATCCGCCTGCGAGAAGCCCTTCATCAGCCGTTTCATCAGACGGTGTCCGCGGGGATAGACGGCCGAGAGATCGCGCACATCAGCAAACGAATTCGTGCAGTTGCAGCGCCCGCCGCCCGAGATTTCCACCTTCGCCAGCACGCGCTTCGACTTCTCGAAGATGGTCACCTCCATCTCGGGCCGCAGCTCCTTGAGATTGATGGCCAGGAAGAATCCCGCTGCCCCGCCGCCGATGATTGCCGTTCTCATCTGAGTATTCCGAGTCTTCTGAGCATTCCGATTTCTCCCTACTGTCCCCCGAGTCTTTCGAAATATTCCGCAATATCATCCCACGTCTTGAAGGTGTCGCTGCCGAACTCAATGTGCGTCGCCATGCCTGACCAACTATCCTCATCGCCGATAAAGTAATCGCCATACAAGAGGTCGCGCCGCAGCATAAAGACGGTATGATTCCATGCCGGTACGTTGATATACTCATAGAGCCACTGGTTGACGTCGGCATAATAGACCGTATCCACGGGCGCCGCTGCCACGAAGAACACCTGATAGTGCTCAATCAGCCAGCGCACCGTCTTCTGCACAGAACTCATCGGCGCCTCGTAGATGTCGGAAAGCGTCTCCATGCCGATATACACGATGGGGCGCTGGCGGCGCTCCTGCCGGTCGTCGATCCAGCGCATCACGGGCACCACCGAATGCATAAACGACTTGTCGTTCATCCTGTGCTCGCCGTGGAAGCGGATAGCGGTGGGATACTGGCTCCGGAACAAGTCGTAGGTGTCGACCGTGGTGTCCTCATCGCCGAAGAGCCCCCACACGCGACCCCGTTCCTCGGGATTGACGCCCGAGAAGCACTGCTCCGTCATCTCCTTGTATTCCTTCACCA
>JAFZKU010000113.1 GCA_017551785.1 Bacteroidales bacterium
CGTAGTTTCAGGCGGCACTGACAACCACCTGATGCTCATCGACCTGCGCACCAAATTCCCCGAGCTCACCGGCAAGGTGGCCGAGAAGACCCTCGTGCGCGCAGGCATCACTGTCAACAAGAACATGGTGCCCTTCGACAGCCGCTCGCCTTTCCAGACTTCCGGCATCCGTGTCGGCACTCCCGCCGTTACATCGCGAGGCCTTGTTGAGAAAGACATGCTCAATGTAGTTGACATGATCGACACCGTCCTCAACAACATCGAGAACGAAAAAGTCATCGAGAAAGTAAAGGATCAGGCCCACATGATGATGCATGGCCTGCCGCTGAACAAGTGGTAAAAAAAAAGAGCCCCGCGGGGCTCTTTTTTTTTGTCATAACATCCTATTTGAACAGGAGCTGGGCGAATTCGTAGAGGCTGCGGCGCCAGGTGTGCCACTCGTGGGCTGTGCCCTCTGAGATGTAACCTACGGCGTTCATGCCGATGCCCCTGAGGTTCTCGGCAGCTTCCATCACTCTGGGGTTCTCCTTGCTACCGCAGCTCATGAAGACGAGCTTGTTGGTCTTCTGGTAGCCCTCGGCTCCCTGTACGTCTTCAACGCTGATGACTCCGCCGCTGAACAGGCCTACATACGCGAAGGTGGTGGGGTTGGCAACGGTGATCCTGCGGGTCTGCATGCCACCCATCGACAGGCCGGCCATGGCGCGGTGCTTAGCATCGGCAATTACGCGGTACTCTTTCTCCACCATAGGGATAATGTCGGTCATCAGGACAGTCTGGAAAGCGTCGGGGCCTGCCTGGCGCATACCGGGCTGGCCGGGTTGGCCGGGTTGAGGCTGCTGAGGCTGTGCCGGCTGGGCGGGAGCATACTGGCCCACCAGATGGATGTTCTGGCTCTGGCCGTAATCGATTACTACGATGAACGGAACGGCCTTGCCCTCTGCGATCAGGTTGTCCAGGATCTGGGCGGTGTGGCCCTGTGAGCCCCAGCCGTTCTCATCCTCGGCATTACCGTGCTGCAGGTAGAGGACAGGATATTTCTTCTTTTTGTTCTTCTGATATTCTGCGGGCAGATATACGAAGCAGTGACGCATGCTCTCGGTAGCCTTTGACCAGTAGTATCTCTCTTCTAGGACACCCTGAGGCACGTTCTTAACCTGCCAGATGTCCATGTCGGCAGAAGGGATCTCGATGCCGCTGCCCCAGCGGCCTGCACCGAAGAAATAGACAGTTCCCGGATCCGGAACGGAAGCACCGTCGACATTGAGCTGATAGTAGTGGAAACCTACATCTTGAGGATTGGAAGTACCGGTCCATACACCATTCTCATCTTTGACCATCTCGTACCTTACGCCGCCGATGTCCAGCTGGACTGAATTGGCCTGCGGAGCACGGAGCTGTGCGCGTACTGCACCCTGAGAGTTCACCATGGGGTACTGATGCCCCCTCTGGTTGGTAACATTGGGCTTGAAATCTTCAACGGCGCCGGCGAATGACGGAGCAACGTTGTTTCTCTGCTGTGCTGATGCGGAAAAGGCTGCAAGCATCATCACGAAAATGAAAATACGTTTCATCTTTTATATGTTATTGGGTTTTTTAAAACTGTCTTAAAGATAATGAAAAAGATTCGTATCTTTGCACCCGATTAAAAACAAGAATGCTATGAATTTACGTGTATTGAAGAAGGATATCGAATTCCTTATGAATGATTTCGTGAGCGACTGCCTTTTGTACAACGATTTCAGCGACGGCAAGAAGGAAGAGGAAGTTGTAAGCCTCATCAGAGAAGGCATTGCACTCTCTGACAACCTCAACGCCCGTGTCAACTTCCCCAAGAAGGTCGTTACAACTGCCCGCGGTGCCGAGAAATTCGTCCGCAAAGAAGGCAAAGAGGTTAAGGCCCACTATAAAGAGATCCAGAAAGACCTTTACGAAGGTTACGACAAGCTTTTCGACAAGTTAAGCGGTTTAGTAAAATAAAGTCATGGCAGCAGGAAAGAAATTCGGAGGTTTGCTGGTAATCCTCATCATCGCCGCCATCCTCGTGGTATGGGGCGTAAAGACCAACAACAGAATGGTTACCGCTGAGGAAAATGTGTCCAAGGCATGGGGTAACGTAGAGAACGCATATCAGCGCCGCGCCGACCTGATCCCGAATCTGGTCGAGACCGTAAAGGGTGTCGCCGAATATGAAAAGTCGACCCTTGAGGCCGTTATCGAGGCTCGCGCCAAAGCCACTCAGACTACTCTTGACGCTTCGAACCTCACTGAAGAGAACATGGCCGCTTTCCAGGCAGCTCAGGACAATTTGAGCCAGACCCTCGGACGTCTGATGGTAGTGCTCGAGCGCTATCCCGAGCTCCAGGCTACCCAGAACTTCAGGGAGCTTCAGGCTCAGCTTGAGGGCACTGAGAACCGCATCGCCGTTGAGCGCAACAAGTTCAACGAGGCCGTTCAGCCTTACAACAGCATGATCCGCAAATTCCCGGCAAGCATCGTGGCCAAGATAGCAGGCTTCGACAAGAAGGCTTACTTCCAGGCTGCCGAGGGCAGCGACCAGGCCCCGAAGGTTCAGTTCTAAACTCTGGACAAGACATCTATGATGCCCCTCTGGAATTCCTCAGGGGCATCATTATATATAAAAACATGGAAGGTCGCAGATACAACAGTTTCGTAGGACATCTCAGGCAGAAGTATGGCTGCAGGCTGCAGAAGCTTGTAGTCGACGCAGGATTCAGCTGCCCCAACCGCGACGGCACGCTGTCCACCGGCGGCTGCACTTACTGCGACAACGCCGCCTTCCACCCGAACTACAGCACCCCCGACAAGAGCATCACCCGCCAGCTTGACGAAGGAATAGAGTTCCACCGGGGACGCTACCGCTCGGTAACTAAATATCTGGCATATTTCCAGGCATATTCCAACACATACGGCCCGCTGGAGAAGATGCGCAGGGTCTACGAGGAGGCGCTCGCCCATGAAGACATCGCCGGCCTTGTGATCGGCACCCGTCCCGACTGCATCAACGCAGCCAAGCTGGATTATCTGAAGGAGTTGTCGCAGGATAAAGTCGTAATAGTAGAATACGGCATCGAATCGTGCCACGACGCCACGCTGCGCCGCATCAACCGCGGCCATACCTTCGACCAGGCCCGCAAGGCAGTCGAGCTTACGGCCGAGAAGGGCATAATGCAGGGCGCCCATTTCATCTTCGGGCTGCCCGGAGAGACACGCCAGATGATGCTGGACATGGCCCCGGCCATCAACGCCCTGCCTCTGGACAGCGTCAAGTTCCATCAGTTGCAGATCATAAAAGGCACGGCCATGGAGCGTGAGTTCAGGGAAAGGAGGGAGGACTTCGTGACCTTCACGCTGGAAGAATACATCGATTTCTTCGTGGATTTTCTGGAAAGGCTGCGTCCCGACCTGAGCATCGAACGCTTCGCAGGGGAGGTGCCTCCGCGCTTCGTCAACGAGACTCCCTGGGGGCTGGTGCGCAACCCGCAGCTGATAGAAATGCTCGAAAAACGCCTCGAGGAGCGCGATACATGGCAGGGGAGGTTGTTTTAAACGTATTTTTATGTAAATTTGCTCAATTTAGGACGATTATATAAAGGAGGTTACAATATATGCAACAGTTTTCTGACCAAGTCGTTATGGAAGGACTGACCTTCGACGACGTGCTTTTGATTCCGGCCCGCAGCGAGGTCATCCCGCGCGATGTAGTGACAAACACAATGTTCACCAGGGAAATCCCGCTGAACGTGCCCATCGTTTCAGCAGCCATGGATACCGTGACTGACGCCAACATGGCGATAGCCATAGCCCGCGAAGGCGGCATCGGTGTCATCCACAAGAATATGGCGATAGACGAGCAGATGGACCAGGTGCGCAGGGTTAAAAGGGCAGAGAACGGAATGATCTACGACCCGGTGACCATCGATGTCAACCAGACGGTAGGTGACGCCCTCAAGCTCATGGCCGAGAACCATATCGGCGGCATTCCCGTAGTAGACTCATCCTCCAAGCTGATCGGTATTGTCACCAACCGTGACCTCCGTTTCGAAGACAATCCCGCAACTCCTATAAAGGATGTGATGACCAGCGAGCACCTCGTGACCATCGACCATGGCGACGACATTCCGCACGCCATCGAGGTGCTCCACAAATACAAAGTCGAGAAGCTTCCGGTTGTCGACAAGAGCGGCCGCCTGGTAGGCCTGATCACCTACAAGGACATCAAGAAGATCAAGAACAACCCCACCGCCAGCAAGGACGGCAAGGGAAGGCTTCTGGTCGCAGCCGCAGTAGGCATCAACTCCCACAGCCTTGAGACAGTAGAGAAGCTGGTGAGCGTCGACACCGACGCCGTAGTGCTCGACACTGCCCACGGCCATTCTGTATTCGTTCTGGACACCATCAAGAAGATCCGCGCTGCATTCCCGCACCTGCAGATCGTAGCCGGCAACATCGCCACTGCTGAGGCGGCCATCGCTCTCAAGGAGTGCGGAGTCGACGCAGTCAAGGTCGGCATCGGCCCTGGTTCTATCTGCACCACCCGCATCATCGCAGGTATCGGCGTGCCGCAGCTCACCGCAGTCATGAATGCCACCGGAGCCCTCAAGGGCAGCGGCATCCCCGTAATCGCTGAC
>JAFZKU010000114.1 GCA_017551785.1 Bacteroidales bacterium
CGCCGAGCTTCCTCTCATACACCATCGGATACGGCTGGTCGAGCGAGCTGACCAGTCTCCATGAAGCATCTGCGCCCAGAGCCTTGACTTCCTTGCGGAGCTGGAGCATCGCGCGGACGTAGTACAGCAGCGAATTGGGGTCAGCCTCTGCCTTCTCGACAGTCATGCGGTTCGGGTCGGGGTCCTGAGGAATGTATATCTTCTCGATGGGAGCTGTTGAGAAGCCGGCATTGGCGGCAGCATTCCAGAGCATCGGGATGCGGCAGCCGGCCCTGAAGCCTGAGCCGTCGGTCGAAGGGGCTGCGGGATTCTGCTTGAGGCCGATCTCGTCGCCGTAATATATGAACGGCACGCCGGGCATAGTCAGGAAGAAGGTCATGGCGACCTTGAGCTCTTCGGGGTTCGTGCGGCCTTCAGTGCATACGCGGTTGAAGTCGT
Organism: Bacteroidales bacterium; assembly: GCA_017551785.1. Classification (GTDB taxonomy): domain Bacteria; phylum Bacteroidota; class Bacteroidia; order Bacteroidales; family UBA932; genus Equibacterium. Next base: position 439 of record JAFZKU010000114.1, read on the forward strand.
GGTTGCCGGTGGGCATGCAGACATAGCCCTTGCCCTTGACGGCGTCATACTGGTAAGTATAGAGGTCGTACCATTCTTTCAGGCTGCCGGCGCCGGCCTCGTCGAAATAAGGTGTGGACTGAGTGGCGTTAGGGCCGAAACCGCGGCGGCCGTAGAAGAACAGCGTAGAGTAGTTGTAGCGCCCGTCATGGCAGAAGAAGTCGAGGTCGAAACCGGCTTCTATAGACTGCTCTGGATTGAACCATTCGGCGATCAGCACTCCTTCAGGATACTCGCTGCCGAACCATTTCATCAGGTCGTCCTTCCATAACTTTATTGTTGCAGACTTGTCGGGGTCATTCTTGACAAGGCTTGCCGCCATGTCTACCCTGAAACCGTCGACGCCTTTGTCCATCCAGAAGGAAATAATGTTCTTCAGCTCACGACGCATCGACATCGGGCCGGGAGCGTCTACTGCCTGCTCCCACGGGTGCTCTGGATTGGGATTCGCAAAGCCGAAGTTAAGCGCCGGCTGGGTGTCGAAAAAGTTCTTGATATAGAAAGGTCCGCGCGGAGCGTCCGTAGCCACAAACTTGCTGAGCAGCGCGGCGTCGGGGCCGGTGACTCCTTCAGGCTTGAATGAGGGCCAGATATAATAGTCCGAGTAGCGCAGGTCCGGAGCCTCTTTAGACTGGAGGAACCATTCGCACTGGTCGGAAGAGTGTCCCGCAACGAGGTCCATCACCACCTTGATGCCGCGTGCATGAGCCTGGCGGATGAGCTCCATCAGGTCGGAATTAGTGCCGAAGCGCTTGTCCACGCGATAGAAGTCGATAACGTCATATCCGCCGTCAGTCCAGCCGGACACATACACCGGATTCAGCCAGATGGCCGTCACCCCTATCGACTGTATATAATCAAGACGTGATATGATGCCCGGGATATCCCCGATGCCGTTACCGTCGCTGTCTTGATAAGAAGACGGATAGATCTGGTAAAACACCGCGTCGCTCAGCCAGCTCGGCTGCTGCGGATTCTGCGCCGACACACTCGCCACGCACCCCGCCAGCATCAAAAAAAAGCAAATGATCCTTTTCATGAGATACAGAAAAATGTTTCTGTAAATATACATAAAACTTGCGAGCCGCCCAAGTGCGTTAGGTCTGCAAGAATATGTACGACCTACCGCAAAATAGGCCGTTTTCGCGGTAGGTCCGCCAAATTACGACCGACCTACCGCACCCGTTCGAATAAATCAGATACTATCCAATAGACATGCTGCTTCAGAATATGTTATTCCACAGACGCGGGCTATCTGGTTGGCATCTGCGCTGAAGCGGAAACGGACTTGTCGAACGAATTCATTCTGTTCTGTCTCCGACAAATCTTCAAATGAGTTTTTATTGAACATACTTTTACACAATTCAGGCAGAACGGACAAGATTGTCTGGTCTCTGAACGACGGAAGTTTGTCCTCGGCAGCCTCTATCCGCATCCTGGCTTTAGATGAGCTGGCAAGGAAGTAATTCATCCGCCGAGGAGTTCTATACACTGTCTCGACAGTCTTAATATCTACATATGATTGTGGATAGATATACCCATTGTCGCTGAGTATCCAGTCCTGGGGCAAGCAATCGCAATTGCTTCGCAAAATTCTTTCTCGTGCTCGCTCAGACAAATCGCCTATACGTATACCTGGCAGTTTAGACTGCGCAAAGAATGAATTACCGCTTCCCCACTGATACTGGCTCGGATGCGAACAGATATTCGCCGCAACGCAATTCATCTGGACATAGGCTATCGCTCTTCTCAGCGAATCGTCTTTATAATCAACAAGGCGTATATCAACTTTATTTCTACGTAGAAACGACTGCACACCATGCCTACTTCTGTAGTACTGTGAATAGCGTCTTTTAAACTGGCTGATAAACCATTCCACATCAACTTGACTGCCATTCAGGACAAAATGCACATGATTTGACATCAAGATAAAAGCAAGGACGTCAACATCCGGACAGCACGCAGCCTGAATGGCCACATAATTCATTGCTACCTTAAAATCATCTTCGTCACGGAACCACAGGCAGCTTTCAAGATGTTCA
>JAFZKU010000115.1 GCA_017551785.1 Bacteroidales bacterium
AGTTCGAAGACGCCCTGAGACTGGTGTCGGCGAGGGCCAATGCCATGAATGGAGCCTGCCATATGAATCCCGGCAAGATGGCCGCCGTCATGATGCTGGACCTGGAGATAGTGAAGAAAGTCTGCGCCGAAACAGAAGGGGTGGTAGTAGCAGCCAATGTCAACTCCCCCGGCCAGATCGTCATCTCCGGCGAAGCCGACGCCGTAGACGAGGCCTGCAAAGCCTGCAAGGCCGCAGGAGCCAAGAGGGCCCTTCCGCTGCCGGTGGGCGGAGCTTTCCACTCCCCGCTGATGGAGCCGGCCCGCGCAAAGCTGGCCGAAGCAATAGCGTCGGTTCCCTTCAAAACGCCCGTTTGTCCCATCTACCAGAATGTCGACGCCCGGCCGCACACCGACCCCGAGGAAATTAAGGCCAACCTTATCGCGCAGCTCACCAGCCCGGTGCTCTGGAGCCATACCATAGTCCACATGGTGGAAGACGGAGCGACCGATTTTATAGAGCTCGGCCCCGGCAATGTGCTCACGAATTTGCTTGGAAAGATAATATATTGAAAAAAGTGCTAAATTTACGCGATTGTACGCCTTTATCGAACAACAACATAAATATCAATAAATTAAACACTTAAAAGATGGCAAAAGAAAAGAAATTCATCACATGTGATGGTAACTTCGCCGCCGCTCATGTAGCATATCTGTTCAGTGAGCATGCGGCTATCTACCCTATTACACCGTCCTCTACAATGGCAGAGCTGGTGGATGAGTGGGCAGCATTCGGAAAAAAGAACATGTTCGGCGAGACCGTCCAGGTTACCGAGATGCAGAGTGAAGGCGGCGCAGCCGGTGCAGTACACGGTTCGCTCCAGGCAGGTGCCCTCACCACTACTTTCACGGCCAGCCAGGGTCTCTTGCTGATGATCCCCAACATGTACAAGATCTCAGGCGAACTTCTGCCCGCAGTCTTCCATGTTTCAGCCCGCGCCCTTGCAGCCCAGTCCCTCTCAATTTTCGGTGACCATCAGGATGTGATGAGTGCCCGCGCCACAGGTTTCGCAATGCTCGCTTCAGACAGCGTTCAGGAAGCTATGGACATCGCAGCGGTAGCTCATCTTTCAGCAATCAAGTCAAGCGTTCCTTTCGTGCATTTCTTCGACGGTTTCCGTACATCTCACGAAATCCAGAAGATCGAAGTTCTCGACGCTGAAGACCTTCGTCCGCTCGTAAGCGAGAAAGCTCTCGCAAGGTTCCGCAGCAGGGCCCTCAATCCCAACAAGCCTGTCACCCGCGGTACAGCCCAGAACCCTGACGTATACTTCCAGGCTCGCGAGGCTTCCAACAAATACTACGAGGAAGTTCCGGACATCGTGGCCCGCTACATGGGCGAGATCGGTGAGCTTACCGGCCGCTACCACCTTCCTTTCGACTATTACGGCGACCCGGATGCCGAGAATATCATCATCGCCATCGGTTCAGTCTGCGAGACTATCAAGGAAACAATCGACTACCTGCAGGCTAAAGGCAAGAAGTGCGGTCTGGTGAGCGTTCACCTCTACCGTCCGTTCTCAGCCAAGTATTTCCTGCGCGCCCTCCCGAAGAGCGCAAAACGTCTCGCCGTGCTTGACCGCACCAAAGAGCCCGGCGCAAACGGCGAGCCTCTGCTTCTCGACGTCAAGTCAGTTCTCTACGGACGCAGCGACATCACTATCGTAGGCGGCCGCTACGGTCTGTCTTCAAAGGACACCACTCCCGCCCAGATAGTTTCTGTATTCGAGAACCTCGAGCGCAAGGAGCCGAAGAACGACTTCACCATCGGCATCGTCGACGACGTGACCTTCAAGTCACTGCCTCAGAAAGAGGAGATCTCACTGGCCAAGGCCGGCACCTACGAGTGCAAGTTCTTCGGTCTGGGTTCTGACGGTACTGTCGGCGCCAACAAGAACACCATCAAGATCATCGGCGACCATACTCCCAAATACTGCCAGGGCTATTTCGACTATGACTCTAAGAAGTCAGGCGGATACACCTGCAGCCACCTGCGTTTCGGCGACACTCCCATCAGGGCTCCTTACCTGGTGACCACTCCCGACTTCGTAGCCTGCCACGTTCCTTCATACCTGTCGAAGTACGATGTGCTTCGCGGCATCAAGAAGGGCGGCACCCTGCTGCTCAACAGCATGTGGAGCGTTGAGGAGACCTTCAAGCGCATCCCTGACTTCGTGAAGAAGGAGATCGCCAGCAAGAACCTCAAGTTCTACATCATCAACGCCACCAAGATTGCCAGCGAGATCGGTCTGGGCGGACGCACCAACACCATCCTCCAGTCAGCATTCTTCAAGATCACCGGCATCATCCCTTACGAGGAGGCAGTCGGCTATATGAAGAAAGCCATCGACAAGTCATACGGCAAGAAAGGCGAGAACGTTGTCAAGATGAACTACGCTGCCGTTGACCGCGGCGCCGAATATGTCGAGGTTGAGGTTCCTGCAGAGTGGAAGAATCTCACAGGCAAGTTCGTCAACCCGAACTTCAACCGTCTGGCTCCCGAGTGGATCCGCAACGTGGCTGACATTGTCAACGCTCAGTGCGGCAACGACCTGCCCGTAAGCGCCTTCGCTTCAGAAGACCTCGTTGACGGTACAATTCCTTCAGGCACTGCTGCATACGAGAAACGCGGCATCGCCGTTACCGTTCCTTCATGGGATCCCGCCAACTGTATCCAGTGCAACCAGTGTGCATTCATCTGCCCTCACGCTGCAATCCGTCCGTTCCTCATGACCGAGGAAGAGGCTGCCGCCGCTCCGGCAGGCATCAAGTCTGTACAGGGCAACGCCACCTTCAAAGAGTATAAGTTCACCATGCAGGTAAGCCCTTACGACTGTACAGGTTGCGGCAACTGCGTTGACGTATGCCCGGGCATGAAAGGCAACAAGGCTCTCAGCATGCAGTCTATGGATTCTCAGGAAGCCGAGCAGGCCAACTTCGATTACCTGCACGCAAAGGTCGGCTACAAGGATACCGTGGCTTCGAAGATGCAGAATGTCAAGAACTCACAGTTCAGCCAGCCGCTCTTCGAGTTCTCAGGCGCCTGCGCAGGCTGCGGCGAGACTCCTTACATCAAGGCTATCACCCAGCTCTTCGGCGACCATATGATGATATCAAATGCAACGGGCTGCTCTTCAATCTACGGAGCTTCATTCCCTGCATCTCCTTACTGCACCAACGCTGCCGGCCACGGCCCCGCTTGGGACAACTCACTGTTCGAGGACAACGCCGAGTTCGGTCTCGGTATGAAGCTCGGTTCAGACAGAGTCCGCGCTACCGTCGCCGACCTCATGACCAAAGGTCTGGAATGCCCGAAGTGCTCTTCAGAGATCAAGGCTCTCTACACTCAGTGGCTTGAGAACCGCAACGACGCTGCAATCACCCGCGAGGTTTGCGACAAGCTCGTTCCTCTGATGAAAGAATGCGGCTGCGACACCTGCAAGCAGCTCCTCGCTCTCGAAAACTTCATCCCTGCCCGCAGCCAGTGGATCTTCGGTGGTGACGGTTGGGGTTACGATATCGGCTACGGCGGACTCGACCACGTGCTTGCTTCTGGCAAGAATGTCAACGTCCTTGTTCTCGATACCGAGGTTTACTCAAATACCGGCGGACAGTCATCCAAGTCAACTCCTGCCGGCGCCGTTGCCAAGTTCGCCACTTCAGGTAAGAGGGTTCGCAAGAAAGACCTCGGCATGATGGCAATCAGCTACGGTTATGTCTATGTAGCCCAGGTTGCAATGGGTGCCTCACAGGCTCAGTTCCTCAATGCCATCAAGGAAGCTGAGGCTTATGACGGCCCGTCATTGATTATCGCCTACGCACCTTGTATCAACCACGGTCTGAAAGCCGGCATGGGACACAGCCAGCTCGAGGAGAAACGTGCCGTTGAGTGCGGCTACTGGCATCTGTACCGCTACAACCCGGCTCTCGAGGAGCAGGGCAAGAACCCGTTCACACTCGACAGCAAGGAGCCTGACTGGAGCCTCTTCCAGGACTTCCTCAAGGGTGAAGTTCGTTTCGCATCGCTCCAGAAGACCTTCCCTGAGCAAGCTCAGGAGCTCTTCGAGCGCACTCAGGAGTTTGCACAGTGGAGACTCGGCACATACAAGCGTATGGCCGGCAAAGAATAAATCATGAAAGTTCTCAGGACATTCGCAATAATGTCGGCGTTCATCCTTGCAGTCGCAGGCTGCAAGGTTGAAAAGCCGGCCGATACCGACGGCCACGACCTTTGGTTCCACAATCTCGAGAAGGTAGCTGACGCAGCGCCCGCCGAGTACACCACCGAGGCTATCGCCCAGAGCGAGATCGACCAGTACTGGAAAGGCAAGGCTGCCGTCGAGATCAAAGTGCTCGACCAGCAGGACGAAGCACTGGGCCGCGACGGCTACAGGCTCGTTTTCTCTAAAGGCAAGGTTACTGTCGAGGCCAACACCGCCATCGGCACCCTCTACGGAGTGTACGACCTTCTGCGTCTCCAGCAGACCGACGCCCTTCCCAAGGGGGCGAAGACTATCACCGAAGTGCCCGCCTTCGAATACCGCGCCCTCAACCACTGGGACAACCTGAACGGCTCCGTAGAACGCGGATACGCAGGCCAGTCTCTGTGGAACTGGGCTGAACTACCCGAGACCGTATCACCGGTCTATCAGGAGTATGCCCGCGCCAACGCCTCTGTCGGCATCAACGCTACTGCCATCAACAATGTCAATGCGAATGCCGATATTCTGACAACCGAATACCTTAAGAAAGTAAAGGTTCTGGCCGACATCTTCCGTCCTTACGGATTGAAGATATTCCTGTCGCTGAACTTCGCCGCTCCGAAGCACATCGGCGGCCTCGACACTTCCGATCCTCTCGATCCCAGGGTCGTGCAGTTCTGGAAAGACAAGACGGCTGAGATTTACTCCCTGATCCCCGACTTCGGAGGATTCCTGGTGAAAGCCAATTCAGAAGGCCAGTCAGGCCCTCAGGATTACGGCCGCACCCACGCCGACGGAGCCAATATGGTCGCTGACGCTCTCGCCCCTTACGGCGGAGTAGTGTTCTGGAGGGCATTCGTATATGACGCACAGGCTGAAGACCGCGCCATGCAGGCCAGCGACGAGTTCGTGCCTCTGGACGGTCAGTTCCGCGACAACGTGCTCATCCAGGTGAAGAACGGCCCTATCGACTTCCAGCCGCGCGAGCCCATCAGCCCTCTGTTCGGCCAGGCTCCCAACACCAACCTGATGCTCGAGGTTCAGATCACCCAGGAATATCTGGGCCACTCGAAGCACATGGTTTATCTCCATCCTCTCTGGAAAGAATGTCTTGACACTGACACATATGAATTCGGCGAAGGCTCTACAGTTGCCGCCATCACCGAAGGCAAGTACCGCAACAACAAGCTCAGCGCCATCTCAGGCGTTACCAACATCGGTAACGACGTGAACTGGTGCGGCCACCAGATGATCCAGATCAACTGGTATGCATACGGCCGTATGGCTTGGAATCCTGATCTGAGCTCAGACCAGATTGCAGACGAATGGCTCCGCCAGACCTTCAGCAGCGACCCGAAGTTCATCAAGCCGGTTAAAGACATGCTTGATCGTTCTAGGGAAGTGACCGTCAGCTACGAGATGCCTCTCGGACTGCACCACATAATGGCTTCCAACGCCCACTTCGGCCCCGGCCCGTGGGAGGACAGCTACCGCAAGGACTGGTCTCCGCTCTTCTACCACAAGGCAGGCCCTGACGGCGTCGGCTTCGACCGCACTGTCGCAACAGGCTCTGGAGCTACTGCTCAGTACAACGAGCCGCTGGCTTCTACATACGAGAACATCGACACATGCCCCGAGAATCTTCTTCTGTGGTTCCACCATGTTCCGTGGGATTACAAGATGAAAGACGGCAAGACTCTGTGGGACGAGCTCTGCTACACCTACCAGCACGGTATCGAAGATGCAGCCGATTACATCAAGATCTGGGAGAAGGTTGAGCCCTATGTCGACAACCAGCGCTACCAGGAAGTCCGCACCAAGCTCATCCGCCAGGCCAAGGACGCCATGTGGTGGAGAGACGCAGTGATACTCTACTTCCAGACCTTCTCTAACATGCCTATTCCTGACGACTGCTATCC